>DASVRL010000017.1:0-9632 GCA_036388635.1 Pyrinomonadaceae bacterium | reverse complement strand
CAGAGTCTGTTACGTTGCCCGCGCCAGTGCCGGGCAAACTCTGACGGCAACCGTCAGCTCGCGCAGCGGTCAGGTCAGAATTTTGGAAAGCGGCGAGACGAGCTATCAAATGGAAATGGAGTCTTCAGGCGACCACGCCGTTTGCGTAGATAATTTGCGCGGCGCGACGACGTATTCATTGACGATTTCGATTCGTTGAGGAATCGCGGGAAACAATCGCTTCGCACACGAAAAATACGCTCTGAGCACGGAAAATATGCTCCGTACAGAGAAATTATGCTTTGTGCAAAGAAAATATGCTCTGTACACAGAAAATATGCTCCGTACACAGAAATTATGGCTTGTGCAGAGAAATTATGCTCCGTACATCCGATTTTTGCTGGGTTTCTTGAAAAAGAGCCTGGCGCTGTCGGGAATAAAATAATAAACAAACGCCTGCTCACAAACGCCCGCTAAAGAGGCGTTAAATGCAGAAAAAGGCTGTGTCGCTCATTTTTGGTCGGCACAGCCTTTTGCTATCTCTTCATAGAAACCTTTATAATTTCAGTTTTATTCTATTCGATAAATTTTGTTTTGAGATGAACCTTTTACAGTTACAAGAAATTTTGCGCGGGCGCGTGGTCGAGACAGCCGGAGAAAATTTTCAGATCGAGCTGGAACAGCCGCCGATGGAAGTTCCGCCGAAGACCGAGCTGGGCGATTTAGCGTTTCCCGTCGCGTTTGAATTGGCGAAAAGAATCAAGCAGGCGACCGGCGAAAAGAAAAACCCGCGCGAGATTGCCGAAATTTTAAAAAACGCGCTGGAAAAAGAAGATTTCGTGGCGCGCGTCGAAGTGGCGGGCGCGGGATATTTGAACGTTTTCTACAACCGCGCCAGATTTTTAGCCGACGCTTCGACGGCTGAGCCTCTGCCGAAACTAAAAACCGCTGATGAAAACGCGCCGAAGCGAATGGTCGAGCACACGTCGGTCAACCCGAACAAAGCCGCGCATATCGGACACGTCCGCAACGCCGTTTTAGGCGATACTTTCCTGCGAATTTTGCAGGCGCACGGCGAGCGCACCGAAACGCAGTATTATATCGACAACACGGGCGTGCAGGTCGCCGATGTCGTCGTCGGATTCGTTCATATGGAAAAAATGAATCTCGACGACATCAAACAGCTTGACGAAAATCTGAAAGACGAAGGAAAAACTTTCGATTTTTATTGCTGGGATTTATACGCAAAAGTCGTCAAGACTTATGAAACGGACGAAGAATTAAAATCGAAACGCGCCGAAACGCTGCATTTCATCGAAGAAGGCGGCAACGAAATCGCCGAGCTTGCCGATTACGTCGCCACGCGCAACGTCCAGTGTATCGTCAACACGATGGAGCGGCTTTCGATTCGATACGACTTGCTGCCGCGCGAATCCGAGATTCTGCATTTAAAATTCTGGGCGAAAGCCTTCGATTTGATGAAGCAGCTCGGCGTCATACGCCTCGAATCGGAAGGCAAAAACGCCGGCTGCTGGGTGATGCCGTTTGAAGCGCACACCGGAACCGACGAACACGAAGCCGACAAAATTCTCGTCCGCTCGAACGGAACGGTGACTTATACGGGCAAAGACATCGCCTATCAGCTCTGGAAGCTCGGCGTTTTGGGCTTGGATTTTAACTACAAGCTTTTTTCCACATATTTCGACGGCAAGGAAGTCTGGGTGACGACCGCCGAAGAAACCGATAATGCCGCCGCGCCGAAATTCGGCAGCGGCGAAACGGTTTACAACGTGATCGACTCGCGCCAGTCTTACCCGCAGGAAGTCGTCAAAAAAGGCGTTTCATTGATTTCGCCGGAAAAAGGCGAGCGGTCGAGCGTTCATCTCAGCTATGAAATGGTCGCGCTTTCGCCTTCGGCGGCGGAAGAACTCGGTTTCCGTATTGCCGAAGAAGACAAACAAAAATCTTTTATCGAAATGTCCGGTCGAAAGGGCTTGGGCGTCAAGGCTGACGATTTGATCAGCCGTCTGGAAGTAAACGCTTTACAGGAAGTCGAAAATCGTCACCCGGATATTTCCGTCGCCGAGAAACGCGAAATCGCGCATCGAATAGCAATCGGCGCTTTACGCTATTTTCTGCTCAAATTCACACGAAATACGGTTATTGTTTTTGATTTCAAAGAAGCGCTGGCTTTTGAAGGCGAAACCGGCGTTTATTGTCAAAACGCTACCGTCAGAATCAACTCGATTTTTCGCAAGCTCGAAGAATTCGCTTTAGAAAACGCGATTAAAACCGTTTCGGAAAAACGCGCGGAAGCGGCGGAAATTCTGGCAAACGAAAACGAAGTCTGGTCGCTGATTACGCTCGCTTCGCGGCTCGAAGAAACCGTTTCGCAAGCCGTCGCCGCCAACGAACCGGCGATTCTGGCGAAATACACTTTCGGGCTGGCAAAAGCGTTTAATCTTTTCTATCACAATCACAAAATCATCTCGGAAGAAAATGAAATCAAACGCGCCGTTCTGATTGTCACGGCTGATATTACCAGACGAGCTTTGACCGCCGCTTTGAATACGCTGGGAATCGAAGTGCCGGAAAGAATGTAGAAATTTTAGATTTGCGATTGGCGATTGGCAGGATTTTTGCATAATTAAATTTTAGAGTTTGATATTTTAAAAAATCGGCGTTGATCGGCGCTTGTCTGCGGTTAAATCGTGGCAATTTGCCGAAAGCGCTCGCAATTTGCCAAAATCTTTTTAAGAGAATTTTATGTTAATCGTCATGAAACCCGACGCGCCTCGCACGGATGTCGAGCGCGTCGTCGAAATAATCGAAAAACTCGGCTTTAAGCCGCACGAACTGCCGGGCGAGAGCCGCACCGCTATCGGAATCACCGGCAATCCCGGCGCTATCGACCCGACGCATTTTGAAAATTTGCCCGGCGTGGCGGAAGCGATTCGCGTTACCAAACAATACAAGTTGATCTCGCGCGATTTGCGACCGGAAAAATCCGTTATCAAAGTCGGCAACGCCGCTATCGGCGACGGCAATCTGGCGATTATCGCCGGACCTTGCGCGATTGAATCGCCCGAACAGGTTTTCAAAGTCGCCGAATCGGTAGTGAAAAGCGGCGCCAGATTCTTTCGCGGCGGAGCTTTCAAACCGCGCACCTCACCCTACGCTTTTCAGGGCAAAGGCGAGGACGGCTTAAAGATTTTGTCCGAAGTTCGCGAGCAATACGGCTTGAATATCGTTACCGAAGCGATGGACGAACGCGGCATCGACCTGGTGGAAAAATACGGCGATTGCATCCAAATCGGCGCACGCAATATGCAGAATTTTTCGCTTTTGAAATACGCCGGTCAAACCCAAAAACCCGTTTTGCTGAAACGCGGTTTGTCGGCGACGCTGGACGAATTTCTGCTCGCCGCCGAATACATTATGGCGGAAGGAAATTACGACGTGATCTTGTGCGAGCGCGGCATCAGAACCTTTGCCAATCACGCGCGAAACACGATGGATTTATCAATCGTTCCGGCGGTGCAGAGGCTTTCGCATCTGCCTATTATCGTTGACCCTTCGCACGGAACCGGCAGAAATTATATGGTCAATCCGCTGGCGCGCGCGGGCGTCGCCGTCGGCGCTGACGGTTTGATAATCGAGGTTCACCCGTGTCCCGAAGAAGCACTGTGCGACGGCGCGCAGGCTTTGACGCCGGCGCAATATGTCGAATTGGCGGAACAGGTTAAGGCAATTCACGAAATTCTGGCGAAAGACGAAATGTCGATTGCTTTAGCCTGATGAGAATTTAATAGAGAAAAATAAAAAAAGTCACGCTCGTAATTGAGCGTGACTTTTTTCGTTTACCTTTCGTTTATCTTTTATTTTACAAATCGGAGTTTTAGAAGACTGTAAAATTGGATGTAGCAGCTGAGCATCGCCGTGATAATCAGCAGAGTCATCGGCAGAAATCGAAACATTTCCGGCAAAACGACGCCGAGCGACTGCTTGAACATCACGCCGAGCAGAACGCCGAAGCCGGTTATCAGGCTTCTGCCCAAAAGCCAGTTTCCGAAATCCGGCTTTTCGTTGGTCGGCAGAAAATACGGCACTATGGCGATTGCCGCCAGCGTCAGAGCCAGAAAAATTCCGTCCAGACTGAAAAACTGAAAAGTCTGCCCGAATTCGATGGCTAAAAAGAAAAGAACGAACGTCGTGTCGATGGCAAAGCCTTTCTCACCGATTGATTCGGCTTGCGCTTCTCCGATTTGCGAAAGTGTTTTCATTTTTCCTCTCATAAAGAGTTGGTAAACTTCACAACCCGAATCCTTATACGAAATTATTTGCCCTGCGGTTTGCTGAATTGTGCGTACGCGACGCGGAAAAGCTCCGACAAGGCTTTCGCCGTTTCGGGCGAAAGATTTTTATCGGCGCGCAAGTGCGCTTCGACGATTTCCGGCGTGGCTTCGTGCGGGTAATACACGACGGCTTCGACCGCTTCGTGTTCGCCGCTTTTTTTCATCACGCGGTCGACCGGCATATCCAGCCAGCTCGTCAGGCGCGCGATATTGTCGGCGTCCGGCTTGCCCGTTCCGTTTTCGATGCGCGAGAGCGTCGAAGCCGAAACCTGCGTCACGTCGGCGACATCGCGCAGACTGAGTCCTAATTCTTCGCGGCGGCGTTTGATGGCGCGCCCTAATTCGACCGTATTGATTAAGCTATCGTTTTTGAAAGCCATAATTTTTTCTCCACTTACCTGCTTTTTCTAGTGCAAGCTTAGTTGCAGCTGTCACTTCACGTTGCAAAGATAACACAAAAAAATTTTAGATGCAACACCTTGTTTCACGCTTGCAACAGAAAAAATTCTTTGATACAATGTTTCATAGATGAAACGCTCATTGATTCATTTAGGGGACAAACATATTGAAATTTAATGGTTTGTTGTAAAAGGAGAAAGAAATGGCAGCAATGGTAGCAGAAAAAAACTCGACCGACAGACGCGAAAAAAGAGCGCAAAGTATCGCCGCGATGGGTTTAGTCAATCGCGACGGCGATAAATTTCGCGTTTCCACGCCTTCACTGCGCGGCAGACAAACTTCTTTCGAGGTCTGGCGCGACACGGCGGGGAAAATTCGCTGCAACTGTCTCGAATTCGAAGAATCCGTCACGGGCGACGCCGGTTTTCGCTGCGAGCACATCCTCGCCGTGAAATACTCGCTGCTCGCCAAAAATTCCGAACAAGTCACGAAACAACCTATCGCGGAAACGGTTGAAAATACTGAAAAGATTGAAAAACCTGTGGAAGCGGAAGTTGTTTCATCAACCGCAACTGAGTCGGGCGTGTCCGCGCCGGACGAACAGAAGCCGGATGAAGCTCAAGCTAATGCTTCGGCAAACGGACAAGCCGAAACGAAAAAAGCCGAGCCTCAGCCGCTTGCGAACACGAAAGGAAAAAAAGAAATGAAACAGGAAAAAGTTAAAGACATTCCGTTTGTTACGGCTGAAGAAGCGGTCGAAACGGAAAACAATAATAATGTCGTGTCGGGCAATTTTCCGAGCACGCTCCGCCAGCTTCGCCAGCACGTCGACCCGCAGCTGGTCAAACAGCGCGAAGGCTGGCGCGACCGCAACGGCAACACGCATTACGTCGATTATGTCGAATGGCACACGGTCGCCGACATTCTGGACGAAACGGCGCCGAACTGGAATCACACGGTCAAGGATATTCGTCAAATCGGCGATATTTTCACGGTGACGGTCGCCATCACGATTGACGGCATCACGCGCGAAGGCATCGGAACCGGAACGGCTGATTCCGAACTCGGAATCAAAAAAGCCGAGCACGACGCTCTGAAACGCGCCGCCGTAAAATTCGGTATCGCCCGCGACCTTTACAAAAAGGAATCCGACGTCATCGAACGCGACGGAGCGGTTCCGGCGCAGACTCAAAACGATGGCGGCTTTCCTTCCAACCCGGTTGCCAAATCGCTCGGCGATTTAGTCACGGCGAAGCAGCTCGGAATGATTCGCGCTCTGGCTCGCGAAGCCGGAGTCGACGTGGAAGAAGAATGCCAGACAGCTCTGAACTGCAAAACCGACGAGCTTTCCAAAAAAGCAGCATCTTCGTTCATCTCGCACTTGCAGGATTTGCAGCGTTCACACGACGTGCAAATCAACCAGCCGCTTCGTAAAGTCGGCTAAATTCAAAATTGGGATTCGGCTGCGTAAAAAGCGCCGAATCCCTCCCAGTTGGTTGGGTTGCGGTTAGACCGTCCAGCTTTCTCCATGAAGCCAGCTTAACCTCACGCCGCAGCCCAATCATCCTCTCATTCTCTCTTCTCACGCGTTGTTTTAGTTTTATTGATTATTCCGAAAAAACCGCTTTTTCGGAATAATCAATCGGGCAATTATTTTGTTTTTTCTAAATCAAACAGAGGAGATTTTTTTATGTCTACAACAGTCGAACCGATTCCCGAAGGTTTTCATACCGTAACGCCCTGCATCACTGTCGAAGACGCGAGCCGTTTAATCGAGTTTCTCGAAAAATCATTCGACGCCGTCGTTCAAGATAAATTTTTCCGAGCCGACGGCGCCGTCGGCAACGCTTCCGTCCGTCTGGGCGATTCGATGGTGATGATTTTTGAAGCGCACGACCAATGGAAAGCAAAACCGGCATCATTTTATATTTACGTTCCTGATTGCGACGCGATTTATCAAAAAGCGTTAGCGGCGGGCGGCGCATCTCTGCTCGAACCGGCGGATATGTTTTACGGCGACCGCAACGGCGGCGTACAGGATTTTGCCGGAAATGAATGGTGGATTGCGACGCACGTCAAAGACGTTTCGCCGGATGAAATTCAGGAAATGGAAAATGCCCGTAGACAAACTGCGGGCTGAATTTATAAATAAAAATATAAGGAGAGAAAATATATGTCGGAAAACGCAGCAACAGCGGAACAAAAAATGACGATGCCGAAACACGGCGAGGTTTGTTGGACGGAAATCGCGACGAATAATCTGGAAGCCTGCAAAGGTTTTTATTCCGAGCTTTTCGGCTGGAAGATTGAGCAGAGCAATGCCTTCTCATCCGACGAGATGCAATATCTCGAAATCGGGACCGATGAAGGCTGCAAAACGGGCGGAATGTATCAGATGGGCAAGGAATACGGCGACGCTCCGCCGCACTGGATGAGCTACGTCGCGGTGGACGACGTCGATGCCGCCGCTTCGAAAGTCTGGGAACTCGGCGGAAAGGTCTGCGTGCCGCCGACCGACATTCCGAACGTCGGGCGCTTCTGCGTGGTCAATGACCCGACCGGCGCCACCTTTTCGATGATTACCCTAAAAGCCTGAGACGGCGAAAATAAATAAGCGATTTAATTTTGATTACAAAAAAAACGATGAGTTTTGTCAGCTCATCGTTTTTTTTGCGCTTCGCGCTCAACGCTGGTAAAAATTAGCAACCAATTATTATTTGTTAGTATCTCAAATAGCATCTCAAAAAATTTAGGAATTTCGGAGGTGTGCGATGTTTTTGCTCGAATACAAAACCATTCTGCTGAGACCCAATATTTTATTGTCTATAAATTTGCTGATAGTTTTTCTTGTTTTGGCGACAGGCTGTGCGAAAAGCAGCAGAGATGAGAATACTGCCCAGAATAAAGAGCCGCAAGCAAATTCGGCTTCGATAGAAAATCAACAAGCTAGTGCTGTTGAGAATAATTCTAATGAACTGACGAATACTGTAAACTCAGGTTTGAGTAACGCCGGAACAAATTCAAACACAGATAACGTAGAAAACGTCGATTACGTAGGTAAAATTACAAACCAACCAGGTAATAATATCGAGGTAGTGGAAAATGAAACTGTTATTGTCGAACCGCCGCGCCCCACAAGAGTTGAAAATCCAAATCCACTACCTACGTCAGCATTAAACACTACAAACACAGCAGATGATGACCCTCCGGCGAATTACAATCCGCGACCTGCTCCAACAACAAATCCGTGTGAAAATCCTCCCAAGAAAATTTCTCTTGGAGTGATGAATGGCTTAGCGACTAACTTAGTAAATCCCGTAGCGCCTGAAGGTGTTAATGCGTCAGGAACTGTTTCTGTTCAAGTAGAAATAGACGAAGAAGGTAGTGTTACCAAGGCAACGGCTGTTTCAGGTTTATCTCAATTACATGCTGTATCTGTAAGAGCTGCCAAACAGTCAAAATTTAAACCTGTGGTACTTAAAAAGTGTAACATTTCAATTAAGGGTACAGGGATTATAAGCTACAACTTTTCGCCAAGATAATAATTTGACAGTTAGAATGTGTATTTTTACACATTCTAACTCAAACCGCTTTTGTGCCGCTGAAAGAAACCGGCGTCGGAATCATCGGCGCGGTAATCGAGCCTTCCATTTTGCTGTCTTCGACCGCGCCGTCGATGCTGAGTTCGAGCGATTGTCCCTGCACTTCGATTTGCGCGGTCGCCGCAAATTTGTTGCCGCTGACTTTTCCGCCCGCGATTTCGCCCGTGCCGAACATCGACTGCATCGAGCCGGAAACCGTTCCGTTCGACTGCTCCAGCGTCAGTGTGACGGGAATTTGCTGTCCCATCGCTTCCAAAACCAGATTCCAGTTTCCGCTCACATTAACGGTCGCTTCTTCGATGGGTTTTCCGTAATTTGAAATGTCCTGCATATTATTATTGGTATCGAAAATCTCGATTTTTTCCGAGTATGATTTGGCTTGCGGCAAAACTTCCTCGGCATCGCCGACGATGACAATGGCGATTTTGCCGGGCGTAATGTATTGATTGGCGACGCGCTGGATTTCTTCAATCGAAACGGCGTTGACGTTATCGCGGTAAGTTTGCAGGTAATCGTCGGGCAAATCGTAAAGCTGCTGCTGGACGATTAAATTCGTCAAGCCTTCCTGCGTTTCGGCGCGAATCGGGAAAACTCCCGCCAGAAAGTTTTTCGCGTCCTGCAATTCTTCGGCGGAGACGGCTTCGTCGCGAATGCGGTTCAGTTCATAAAAAAATTCTTTGAGCGAATCGCCCGTCACCGGCGTGCGCACTTCGGCGGTCGCTTCAAACGCGCCCGCCAGACGCCGCGTGTCGAGGCTCGAATAAGCGCCGTAAGTGTAGCCTTTTTCCTCGCGCAGATTCATAAACAAACGCGACGAAGCGCCCGCGCCCAAAATTTGATTCATAACCAGAAGCGGAAAATAATCGGGATGATTACGTTTTATCGCCGCGTTCGACAGCACGATGTTTGATTGCGCCGAGCCTTTCCGGTCGACAATCGTCAGAGTCGTTTCGGTTCTCTCCGGCAGCGATTCAAACTCCGCAGTCTCGACATTTCCCTTTTCCCACGCGCCGAAAAGCGTTTCCAGCTCGCTGACCAGCGCGTCTTTATCGACATCGCCGACGACAATCAGCGTCGCGTTGTTGGGAATAAAAATCTGCCGGTGATGATTGACAAGATGTTCGCGCGAAAGTTTTTCGACGTCCGTTTCGCTCGGCGCGACGATCGAATACGGATGCGCGCCGTAAACAATCCGCGACATTTGCTCGTCGGCGAGAAAGCCCGGCTGCGAGCGCTGAAACTTCAGATTCTCGATCGTATTTTGCTTGTAGAGCGCGATTTCGTTTTCGGGAAAAGT
>DASVRL010000016.1:0-6326 GCA_036388635.1 Pyrinomonadaceae bacterium | reverse complement strand
CGGGATTAATTAAAATCTTTATTTTGCCTAAGTGTCCGAAGACTGTAGTTTTCGGACACTTAGTTATTTGATGTTAATCCAGAAGGAATGCCGGTATATTGTCGTGAATATGCAATCGACAAAATTTGAAATTTCTCAGGCTGCTGCCGAAAGCCTTGATTTCTGTCACAAATTTCGGCTTTGCGGTGTTTAGAATACTGAAATCGACTCTTTTTAGAGAACAATGTGCGCGACATTTACGTAAAATAGCTTTGCAATTCAAATGCACGAATTAAATTCAGGAAAATTTTTCGGTTCTGAGATTAAGAATCGCAACGTCGGCGGGATTTGGATTTCTTTAGCTCGGTACGACGAGTCGCTTCGGCGAAGCACGAAAAATTTATCTAACGCCTGGCACATCCATCGAAACTCGCACTTTAGCTTTATTCTTGAAGGCGGCAGCTGCGAGCGCCGCAGAAACAGCGAGGCGGAGTGCCGTCCCGGTCAGATTCGCTTTTACCATGCGGGCGAGCCGCACCAGAATGTGAACGTCTTGTATCCTTCCAAAAATTTCAACATCGAGATTGACGCTCGCTTCCTTTCCAGATACGACCTGAGTGAATCGGCGATTGAATCCGCCGCATCCGGCGCCGATTTCTCGAACATAAAATTCACGATGCTGCGAATTTACAAGGAAGCGATCAGTCAGTCCGAAGCGTGCGAGCCGGCGGTTCATTCGCTGATTCTGGGAGCCGTCTCAAAAAAAGAAACAAACGCAAAAAAAACGTCGCCGCTTCCGCGCTGGGCAGGCAAAGTATTTCAGATTTTGCGCGACCGGTGGGACGAAAATCTTTCTCTTCAAGAGCTTTCCGACGCCTGCGGCGCGCACCCGATTACTATTTCCAAGCATTTCCCGAAATACTTTTCCTGCACTTTGGGCGAATACGTCCGGCGCGCGCGAATAGAGAAATCTCTCGCCTTAATCAAACAGTCGGACAACTCGCTGACCGACATCGCTCACCATTGCGGATTCGCCGACCAGAGCCATTTTACGCGAGTCTTTAAAGATTTGACCGGACTCAAGCCCGGTTCTTTCAGAAGAATCTAATTCCCGAAAAACTTTTATACTCAAACGCCGACCCCGCCTTTAACGCCCGGAGCGCTTCCGGAAATCATTCGAGCGATAGGCAAATTTCATTCTATTTTTAGAATTCAACCGTTCTTTATGCTCATAACAGTCCGCTTGGTAAGGGCTATTTATGAGCATTTTTTGATGAGCTTTGCGCATCGCCTTTTATACAAGCCGGCTAACAAATAACGAAATCATAAAAACATTTCGCTAGCGGAGGTAATAAAAACAAAAATTATGAAACAAAAATTGTTCCTTTTTGCATTGGTCTGTTGTCTGCTGACGGCTACAAATATGCAGGCTCAAAACCAGAATACGCAATACAACGTCAGCGAAAACGAGAAAAAAGAAGTCATCGAAATGGTCGGCAAACGTCTGGTCGAGTATTACGTTTTCCCTGACGTTGCCCGGCAAATGTCGGCGGCTCTTTCAAAAAACTTCGACGACGGCGTTTACGGTTCGATCAAGGACGCGCGCGAGTTTGCTATGACATTGACGCGCGATTTATGGAATATCAGCCGTGACGGGCATCTTGAAGTGTGGTTCAATCCGCAGCTCGTGCTTGAAAATAAAAACGCGGCGGGCAAACAGGGAGAGGTGAGCGCCGAAGGTTTGCAGAGGCAAATAAAAGAAGCGCAAAGAGACAATTTCGGATTCAGGGAAGTGAAAATTCTGGACGGAAACATCGGCTATCTCAATCTGACGAGGTTTACCGACACCAAATTAGGCGCGGCAGCGGCTGCGGCATCCGCGATGAATTTATTAAGTCATACGGACGCCCTTATTATCGACCTTCGTCAAAACGGTGGCGGGCACCCCACGATGGTTACGCTTCTCGCCAGTTTTTTATTCGATTCAAAACCGGTTCTTCTGAGCGACTTTTATGTTAGGAATGGGGCAAAAGAAACGCGCGAGCAGGAATGGACGCTCCCTAAAGTAAAAGGCAAAAAAAGACCGGGAACGGACGTTTATATTCTGACCGCGTTCAGGACTTTTTCCGCTGCGGAATCTTTTGCCTACAGTCTGCAAGGTTATAAAAGAGCGACCGTCGTCGGCGAAAGAACCGGCGGCGGAGCGCATAATGTGACCTACAAAATCGTCAACGACAATTTTATGATTAAAGTCCCCAACGAAAGACCCGTTGACCCGAATACCAAAACGAATTGGGAAAAAACGGGCGTCAAACCCGACATCGAAACCGCACCGAAAGACGCTTTACTGGCAGCCCAGATAAAGGCTCTGGAGAAATTATCCGCTGCCACCACTGCCGATTCGAGCACGAAATTTTCGTATGAATGGCTTTTGAGCGAGTTGCGGGCGAAACTCATTCCGGTTCAAATCGATGAAACGGTCTTACGCTCATACGTCGGAACTTACAGCGGGCAACTCGGGCAAAGAAAAATAACCTTTGAAAACGGCAGGCTTTTTTCGCAAAGAGTGAATGGATCGAAAGTCGGACTCATACCGCTCACGACAGACCTTTTTACGTTTGAAAGCAGGAATGATGTGAGATTAAAAATCAACATCGAGAATAACCGCGTGGTCGGTTTAACATCTATCGGAATTGACGGCACTACCTTTCAGGAAAGCAGAGCCAAAGAAAATCAATAAAATAATCCCGAAAAATGATTACGGCATTTGAACCAGCTTTAGCGGAGGTATGCAATAAAAATTTTCACGAAAATCGGCGCGGGTTTATAAAAACATCCAATTGATCCGCCCGTTTTCGAGCGAAGAGATATTTGAGAAAAAAGGCTTGGGCGCAAAACTGGTCAGCGATTTGAAATCCTTGATCATATGCGACTGGTCGAAGTATTCGGCGCTGTGTGAAAGGGCGGTTAAATTTGCGCCTGAGAATTTAAATCCGTGTTGTTTCATCGCGCTTCGGAATCGAGCGATTTTTTTAAAGTGGGAAGGCGTCGTGCACAGATGCAGATCGAAATGCTTGACGAGCGTCGTGCGCGATATTCCGATTTTTCGCGCCGCGCCTGACAGCGAAAACTGGCGGTCATTTTCCATTATTTCCTCGACCGTTTGAGGCAGAAAGGCGTGCCGGAATCCGACGTGTTTCGAAAGCCAGTAATTTTCGAGCGCGCGGATTCTATCCTCGACGTTTTCAAACGAAAAAATCTCGGTCATTTTCAAGCGATAATCCTCAAAAGGATTAAATTCGGCGACCGCCGCTCGAACGTATTGTCTTAACTCTTTGTCGAGAAACGCGTTGATGCCGAGCGGCTTGAAATACACACAGATTTCATCGGCTTCTCCCTGATATCGAATCTGCTCGGAGCGCTTGATATGACAGATCAGATTGCTGACGAATTCGTTACCCGGGCGGTGACTTAATGTTCTGACATTTTCGATTAATTCGATTTTCGTTTGTCTGTGCAGACAAAGAATCGAAAAAACGTTCGGAAAGGCAAGATAAACATCGTCTTTTTCTTCCCGTTTGCGCGTCAACGTATAAAAACACTCGATGTATTTTCGCAGCAGCGGATTTTGCGGGGTGAAGGTTTTTACTTTCATGATAACCGTTTTTTATACGTCAGTTTTGCGTCTCCGGTTTCCTGAATCACGGCTTTCGGTTTCTTTTTCGGGTTGCCGCCGTATTCGACAGGACGATGACCTGGTTATCTGTCGTCGTCCTGCCGAATACGGGCTCAAACGCGAATGCGCTCAGTCAGGCGCCGGCGGCAGGATGGTCTGGACGAAAGGTTTCGGCGTCGCCAACGCCGAGACGAACGAGCCGGTCACGGACGATTCGGTTTACGAAGCCGCTTCCTTGAGCAAAGTCGTTTTTGCCTACGCCGTTTTGAAACTGGTCGATGTTGAAGCGATGAACATTTTTACAATTTTTCCTGCGAATTAAGGTTTATCTTCATAAATTATGCGCACTATATACCTTATTTTATTCGTTTGTTTCTTATCCGGTTTTACTACGGCTCAAACCGACAAGAGCACGGCACAAAAGCTGGACGATTATTTCACCAATCTTGCCAACGGGCGGGAATTCAACGGCAATGTGCTGGTTGCCGAAAACGGCAAAGTTGTTTACGAAAAATCTTTTGGTTACGCCGATTTTGAAGCCAGGAAATTGAATACCAAAGACACGGAATTCGAACTGGCTTCGATCGCGAAACCTTTTACCGCCACCGCCGTTCTACAATTAAAAGAAAAGGGAAAATTAAATCTGGACGATAAATTCATCAAATATTTTCCGGAGTTTCCATACGCGGAAATTACGGTCCGGCATTTGTTGGCACACACATCGGGGCTGCCGGACCTGGATCTGTTCGACAAATTGGTCGCCGAAAATCCCGACCGGATATTCGAGAACAAGGAAGTTATTCCGGTGATGAAAGCGGCGAAAACTCCTTTGCGATTTCAACCGGGTGAAAAATGGTCTTACAACAATTTCAATTATGCTCTGCTGGCTCTGCTGGTCGAAAAACTGTCAGGGCAAAAGTTTGATGATTATCTCAAAAAAAACGTTTTCGAGCCTGCTCGAATGACGCGCACCTACGTTAGAACGTCTTTGATAAATGCACAGCCGACGCCGAATCTTGCCTTTAATTATACTTATCCGTTTCTTTTTTCGAGCGAATTGATCAACGTCGAAAAAACCTTTTCGAATCCCTTTTATAAGAAGACGTTCTATAATCATGCCTTCGTCGGCATGTCATATGTTTACAGCACGACGGGAGATATGCTCAAATTCGACAGGGCGCTTTACGACGCCAAATTACTGAAAAACGAAACGCTCGAAGAAGCATTTACGCCGACGAAACTAAACAGCGGCGAAATGAATAAACCTGCGTCCAGACCAGGCAGTCTGGGATTTGGCGGACTAGGCAACTCTTTTAACGCTCTTGGCTGGTTTATATTAGAAGACGCGGCGGCGGGAAAAATCGTCTGGCACGGGGGCGGAATGCCGGGAATTCTAACCATCTTTTTACGCAACGTCACCAAAAAGCAAACCGTCATCGTGTTTGATAACACGATGAGCCCCGGGCTTTACCGGAAAGGACTTTCGGCGATGAATATCCTGAACGGAAAACCGATTTTAACGGTTAAAAAGTCTTTAGCCGGAATTTACGGCAGGACATTGATCGCGAAAGGCGTGGATTCCGCCGCCGTCCGGCTGAACGAACTCAAAGCCGATACGGAAAATTACTCTCTCTCCGAAGACGAGTTCAACAATATGGCTTATGACATGATGTTCAACGGCTTTAAGGAACAAGCGCTCGAAACTTTCAAGATCAACACGTTTTCATTTCCAACAAGCGACAACGTCTATGAAAGCTACGGCGATGCGCTTTTAAGAGCGGGTAAAAAGGAAGAAGCGATCATCATGTTCAAAAAAGCTCTTAAGGTAAATCCCGATAATAAATATGCTAAAAAGAACTTAATAAAAGCGGAATCTGAAAAATAGGCTTACTCATTATTTATATTGAAAAACCTTTAAAAAAAACGCTTAGCGCAAGCCTTTCAGCAAAACGACGTCGTGTCGCCAGCCGCCCTGGACGACGGCGAAGCTTTTTCCGTCCGGCGAAACTGCCAGACCGTAACCTTCGGTAATTTCTTCATCGCCTAAGACGCGGAGTTGGCGCGGCGTTTCTTCATCGAGCGGCTGAAGCCATAAAACTTTATTTACAAAACCCGGATTAGCTGTAATGTATGCCAGATTTTTCCCGTCCGGCATCCAGACAATATGCATTAAAATCAAATTTTTGTCCGCTAATCGAAAGGTTTTCACAATTTGCCCGCCAGCCAGCGAAACGACGGTCAGAATTCTTTCGTCGCCTTGACGTTCGGAAAAAGCTACCTGGCTGCCGTCCGGCGAAAAGGCGAAGCGCGGTTTTTCCTTATTCAAAACAAGCTGCTTTTCGCCGCCTTTCAGCGAGATACGCCAAAGCACGCTGGTCAGGATATGGCGGTAATAAACCCATTCTCCGTCGCGAGAAACAAAAACGGGCGCGCCGCCCTCTGTTTCGGTCATTTGCGTTTGATTGCTGCCGTCCGTATTCATCCGCCACAACTGCGCGGAGCCTGACTTGTTCGACACGAAAAATACCGATTTATTATCGGGCGAAACAATCGGGGCGAATTCGTCCGCGGTATTATTGGTTAACTGCCGCTGCCCGCTGCCGTCCGGGTTTATACTCCAGATTTCATCGTTGCCCGATATAATCGAAGAAAAATAAATTTTACCGTCCGG
>DASVRL010000015.1:0-37619 GCA_036388635.1 Pyrinomonadaceae bacterium | reverse complement strand
GAGGCTGGGAAGATTTTTCGTTCTTCCAGCTCGGACAATCCAATTTCTTTTTCAAAATAAACAAGGGGAAATTAAACGTCAATATCGACCACGTGCTCGACACGCCCGCCCTCGGCACGGTCGAAATCGGAAGCTGGCTTCAGGATAAAATGCCGAACGCGCTGGACGTTTCCCTTTCAGCCATCATTCCCTGGTCAAACGGCGAGCCTTATCTGGCGACCTACGACGATAAAACGAATGACGTAAACATTTATCGTATTCATCCGGATTGTCAGGGCTGGACTAACCTGAATACGACAAACGCGCCCGTTTCGACTCAAATGACGACCTACAGATTAAATGACACGACGTCCTGCATTCTACTTTATTCCTAAACCGACCGGAGTTTTATTATGACCGAAACAGAAAAAAACCAAACCGCTGCCGCAAAAGATTTGAATTGGATTAAGCAGTCGCTGCAATCGGCGATTGAACTGGAATTCGCCACGCTGCCTTTGTATCTTTCGTCTATGTTTTCGCTGGAAGTGCAG
Organism: Pyrinomonadaceae bacterium; assembly: GCA_036388635.1. Lineage (GTDB taxonomy): Bacteria > Acidobacteriota > Blastocatellia > Pyrinomonadales > Pyrinomonadaceae > JALZHR01. The sequence goes on along the minus strand of DASVRL010000015.1, from coordinate 37,089 downwards.
AATTATACCGCCTACAACAGCATCCGCAGCGTGGTGATGGAAGAAATGGTTCATATGGCTATCGCCGCCAATATACTTTCGGCGCTGGGCGGCACGCCGTCCATTCAACGCATTCAGGTCGCGTATCCGACCAAGGGCTTGCCCGGCGGAGCCGAACCCGACCTTGAAATCGGTCTGGCTTCATATTCTAAAAACCAGCTCAAAGATTTTATGCGCATCGAGGCTCCCGAATTTTTGCTGGACGAATTGGATTTGCCTGAACAATACCCGACTATTTCCGTTTTCTATAACGGAATAAAAACCGCTATCGAGGAAAATGCCGAATCGGTCGCCGCCGCGGTAAAAAAAGGCGGAACGTCGAATCAGGTCGGCGATAACATAGGTTTTCCGACCTTTGTCTACGACCCGAAAGTCGACGTCGTCCGGATGTTGTGCGCGGGCATCGACGAAATAATGGAGCAGGGCGAAGGCGCTTCGACCGAGAATCTGATTACCAGCTCGAAATACGAAACCGAAGAATCGCATTATGCCAAATTCGCTTCGTTGTATTACGGAGCGCAGTACCAGAAACCGGCTAAAATCGGCAAACTCACCAGAAAAAATGAAGCCCGGTTTTTCAAAGGCTTGCCCATTACGCCGCCGGAAGTCGTCAATACGCTGGCTGTTCCGGCTGACGGCTATGAAAAATTGCTGGCTCAAGACCCGAACGGAGCCGCCGCCGGCGCAGCGCTCGCGGCGTTCGACAACGCCTTCTCGACAATGCTTTCTACACTGGAAACCGTCTGGAACGGTCCCGCCGCCGCTTCCTGGAAAAATTTGGGCGCTGCCGTTCACGAAATGGTCGATTTTAGAGTTCTTTCCTGTTTTAATATTATGCGAACGCAGATACCCGACGACGTGATTAAGCAATTGCCCGCGTTGTATCCGGAGGAAATTGAACGGTTAAAACAATACACGGACTTTTCCAAACCCGTCTTTTACGGTCCGCGATTTATAAATAACAACCGGTAAAAGCCGACATAATTTAGTGAGGATAAATTTCAGGGTTTAGAGCCGATTCCGCGAAAGGTTATACCATACGTTAATGGCTCTATTTCAGAAGTTTCTCCCTTTGGTCACATTATTCAGCGAAAGTGAAAGAAGAAAAACCTGCAAACAAATCAAAAGCAGGCAGCTTCCGAGCAGAACGAACATTCCGCTCCGCAAATTTTGATAATTGGTTGAAACGTAGCCGATAAGCCAGGTCGTCAAAGCCGCGCCGAGCGTTCCGCTGATAAAAAGCGGCGTCGCCCGCCGCGTGGCAGTGGCGCCGAAAGTCTTGGTAAAACGCGCCATATTCGTCGGGAAAATCGAAGAGGTTCCCAAGCCGGCGATTGATGCCCCGACTACTAAAACGCCGAACGTATCTGCCCGAACCAAAATCAAAACGCCGAGCGTCATAATCGAAAGAGAAAGCAAAAGCATTTTGTTTTCGCTCAGCAGATGCGAGTAAAGCGGCGCGATAAGACGTCCCGCCACAAAAAATAAAAAATAGGCGAAAGTCGGCGAGAGCCATTCGATGTTTCCTTCCTGATTCGGCAGGCGCACGGCGTAGGTCGTTATCCAGCCGACCATTCCGCTTTCAAAGCCGACGTGAATAAAATTGAAAAACGCAATGAGCCAGGCTATCGAAGTCGTCCAAATCGGCGGCTCATTCTCATTTTCGTCCGGAACCGGCGGCGATTCTTCTAATTTTCCTTTGCGCGCCGTCAGAGCAATCATCAAACCAATCGTCGAAAGCAGAGCGGCGAGCAGCAATGTCGGCTGAAAAATGCTCGTCGGCGTGCTGAAAAAATCGACGAACGGCTTGCAGAAAATCGCGCCGACGCCCCAGAAAAAGTTCAGAAAATTCAGCGCCGGCGTCACCTTGAGCGGATTTAGCTCGACCGTCAGCATATTGATTGACGGCAAAGTCAAGCCGATGCCGAAACCGTTGACGACGAAAGCCGCCAGACAAAGCGTCAGCGAATCGAAATTCAAGCCCAAAACGCCCGCCAGCATCGCCGAAAAACCGAGCGCCGTCGCGCCGCCGAAGCCGAAGCGCCTGACAAACGGCTGCGTCAGAAAAGTTCCGGCGAGCGAGCCGGAAAATTGGGCGATAAAAAAATATCCGGCTTGCGTGTCGTCGAGCGAAAGCCGGCTGGACAAAATCGGCAGAACTTGCCCGATTAAAACCGTCGCCGTGCCGGAGACGAGGAAACCGAAGTGCAGCAGAAATTTTAAGAAGCGCCCCGTATCAGCGTTCGGCGTTTGGCTGGCAAGCATTGATTATCTTTTCCCGACTTTGATTTTTGGCGTCCGGGCGGTTGACTCGCGCCCGATGCGTTTCGGTTCGACCGTCAGGGTTTGCGGAATTTCCGCAGCGGCTTTTTTATTTTCAATAAGTCTTTTCAGAAGCGTTCGCGCGGCGAGACAGCCCATTTTAAAAAGCGGCTGGCGAATCGTCGCGAGCGCCGGATTGTAAAATCCGGCGGCGTAAATATCGCCGAAACCGGGCACCGAAACGTCTCCGGGAATTCGCCGACCCGATTTCTGTAAGGCGCCTTTCGAGCGAGTGTTTATCATTTTCTACCCGTTTATTTTGCCTTTCACAAGCTCGACCTTTTTTTCGATTTCGCCGATTATTTTAGAATCGACCTCGCCTAAATTGCCCTCGTTTTTTAACTTCTTAAAGTTATCCAGCGCGGCGCTGAAATTTTCGAGCGCTTGCTGCAAAAACTCCTGCCGGTTTCTTTTTTCGGCGAGCGCTAAGCAGCTGTTGCCGATGCCTTCCAGATTATACGACGACATTCGAACCGCGTAGATGTTTTCCGGATTCGCGCGCAGAACCGCCCGGAATTCGTCGCGGGCTTTTTGAAAAGTCTCCAGAGCCGCGTCGTAATCCTTCAAGGTCAGGTAAGTTTCGCCAATCGAAAATCCGGTGTTGGCGACATCATAAGGCGCTTCGGTATTGTTCGGGTCGGCGGCGGCGAGCTGCTTAAAAATATCGAGCGCGAGGTTGAGTTTTTCGAGAGATTCACGGCTTTTTCCCGCGTCGTCGAGCGTTTGCGCGAGTTTTTTGTTGCCCATCGCCACATCGCGTTTTGCCTGAACGTTTTGCGGATCGGCTTTCGCGGAATTTTGCGCGATTTCCACGCCTTTGGAAAATAACTCGACGCTTTTTTCAAAGTCTTTCAAATCCTGATAATTTTCGGCTTTTTTGTTATACGCCAGCATCAGCGACCGTTGAATGGAAAAATCAAACGGGTATTTTTCGCCCAGCGGAATCAGCATCTCCAAGCCGGTTTGCAGATTTTTCGAAGCGCCTTCAAAATCGTTGTCCCAGCCCTGCGCTTCGCCGATGGCGACGAACATATACGCGTATTGTTCATTGATTTTCGGATTGTCGGGCTGCTCGCGGCGCAGCTTTTCGTTAATGTCTTTGGCGCGGCTGTAGTATTCGATGGCTTTTTTGTTGTCGCCTTCAAAAAAAGGAATCAAGCCGCGCGCCCGCAGAAGTTCCGCCAATTTTGCGCGCGAATCAAAATCCTGCGGATTGCTTTCGACGATTTTTTCGCGCAAGTCAAGCGCCTGGTCGTAAAATCCGACCGCTTTATCATAATCGCCGCCGTTTGATTGAATGTCGGCAATCAGCTTGAGATTATTCGCCAAATCGCTCATCACGGCTAAATCGGACGGTTCTCTATCCAATAATTGCCGGCGTATAAGCTGCGCTTTTTCGTAGCTTTCCAGAGCGCCTTTAATGTCGCCGAGATTCGGATTATACGGGTTTCCCTGCACGTCGCCGACTTTTTCGTAAGCTTTGGCGAGCTCGCGCTGAAGCTCGGCGTCCGTGCCCGCTTCCTGCGACAATTTATCGAGATATTCGAGCGCGCGTTTAACTAAAAGCTCGCGCGCCGGAATCGAGCCGGGCAGATTTTCGATTTTCGGGCTGAATTCGAAAAGAAACGAATTTGCCAGAGTGCGGACGTCATTAAAACGTTTTTCCGCCCTCGCTCTTTCGGCTCGCGCCACGCGCGCCTGCCACAAAGTGGCAAGGATTCCGGCAATAATCGCCAGTAAAACGAGCGCTGCGGCGACGGCGCTCGCCCGGTTGCGCTTGATAAATTTTTCGGCACGGTACGAGAAAGTGTCGGCGCGCGCCGTGACGGGCAAGCCTTCCTGATGACGGCGAATGTCTTCCGCCAGATTTTCCGCCGACGAATAACGCCGTTCGGGTTCTTTTTTCAGCGCCTTGAGAACGATGTTGTCCAGATCGCCGCGCAAATTTTGCGGTCTGATACCGATCGGCTGCGGCGCCGTGTAACGAGATTTGTTTTGCCCGGTTTGATTTTCCGAATTCCCGATTTCGTTTTTTTCGCCGGTTTTTTCTTTGCTGATTTTCGCGGTCGTTTCCGCCATCGACGACGGCGCGGCAGGCTCGATTTCCAGAACAGCGCGGTAGATTTCCTTTAAATCGTCTTCTTTCGTTTCAAACGGGCGATGACCGCTTAAAAGCTCGTATAAAATCACGCCTAAACTGTAAATATCGGTCGCCGTCGTGACGCTTTCCCTGCGCAATTGTTCGGGCGATGCGTAGGCGGGTGTCATCACGCCGAGCCTGGTAATCGTCGCTGAGTTTAAAGAATCGAATTCGGACGAGAGAATTTTCGAGATTCCGAAGTCGAGCAGTTTCGGAATTCCGTCTTCGTTGACGAGAATATTCGAAGGCTTCAAATCGCGGTGAACAATCAGATTGCGGTGCGCGAAAGCGACCGCCGCGCAAACTTTTCGAAACAAGTCGAGTCTTTCGTGTAAACCCGAATCGTGCTTATTGCAGTAATCGTTTATCGGCAAGCCTTCGACGTATTCCATCGCCAGAAACGGAACGCGGTCGTCGGTCGTGCCCGCGTCGAGCAGGCACGCGATGTTCGGATGCTGCAAAGAGGCGAGAATTTCGCGTTCCTGCTGAAACCGGCGGCGCAGCGCGGCGGTGTTCATTTCGCGTTTCAGCAGTTTAAGCGCGACCTTTTGTTCGAATTTCCCGTCGGCGCGTTCGGCGAGATAAACCGCGCCCATTCCGCCTTGCCCGAGCTCGCGAATAATGCGGTAAGCGCCGACGTTTTTTCCGATTAAAACATTCTCATCCGCGTCAAAAAAATCACCGGAAAATTCGACCGCCGAAAGATGCATCATATCTTCGGCTTCGGCTTCAAAGGCAAGCAAAGATTCGACTTCGGCGCGAATCTCGGCGCTCGCGCCGGATTTATTTAAAAAATCCTGCCGCCGGACGGGCTCGATTTTCAGAGCTTCGTCCAAAATCTCTTTTATTTTTTTCCAGTTTTCCGGTTGCATATTCTAAAGCTTAAAAATCCTTTTCTACTTATGCGGAAACGGCGGGAAAAATCAGTCAAAATTCTCCGGTTTTTTTATTTTCCATTCAGTTCGCGATAAAGCCAGAGCCGCGCCGACTGCCATTCGCGCCCGACGGTTCTTTCCGAAACGGCGAGCGCGGCGGCGATTTCGCCGTTATCCATCCCGCCGAAAAAACGCATCTCGACGATTTGCGCCTGCCGCTCGTCAAATTCCGCCAGCCGTTCGAGCGCTTCGTCCAGCGCGAGAATCGAGCCGGCACGCTCTTCGACCGGAATCTGCACGTCTTCCAGCGAAAAATGAATCGGGCTGCTGCCGCGTTTTTCCGCCGCGTGCGTGCGCGCGTGGTCGACCAGTATCTGCCGCATCAGCCGCGAGGCGATGCCGTAAAAATGACTGCGGTTTTTCCAGTCGATGCCCGATTGCTCCGCCAGGCGCAGAAAGGCTTCGTGCACCAGCGCGGTCGGCTGCAAAGTGTGATTCGCCCGTTCCTTTGCCATAAACTGTCGCGCCTGCCGTTTCAGCTCGTCGTAGACGAAAGGCAGCAGACGCTCTTTGGCATCCTCGCTGCCGTCGTTCCAATCCTGCAAAATTTGAGTGATATCCGAAAACTGACGCTGGCTCATAAGGTTTTTCGAGTGGGTGCCGGCTGGCATTTTAGCTTATTTTTCAACGAATTAAAAACATTCCGGAAAAAATTCTAACGACTTTTCAGCATTTTCGGCTTTTATCCAGATTTATTTTTGCGGAGGAATTCGGCGCGCGATTCCGGGAAAATTTTAACCGGAAAAACAAAAAATCTTCCATATCGTTTCCGGCAGCGCGACGGCTTTCGGCATTTTGAATTTCAGAAACTTATATTTGTAAATTTACTCAAAAAGCGTCGTCAAATTTCACCGAAAATCAATGATTTACGGTTTTGACTCGCTCATAAACCGTCATTAAATTTACGCATAAATTGTCGATAGCCGTATTTGACCGGATGGTGAAGAAAAGAATGAAAAGAGTAAAGCACCACACGTTCGTGTAGGCAAGTTTTGGTCTTTCGCGGAAAATAAAAAAAAGCGCCGAGCCGTTCGCTGCCCGTCGCTTTAACGCAAAGGATTTTACAGGCTCTAAAACCGGCGCGCTTTTTCGATTTTTATTTAAAAATCCGGTTGCGGAGAGCCTTCGCCACGGCTTCGGATTTGGAATGAACCTGTAATTTCTCGTAGACGCGTTTCAGATGAAAGGAAACCGTGTTGACCGAGACGCCGATTTCTTCGGCGGCGGTTTTCTTCGTGTGACCGTCAACCAGCATTTTTAAAAGTCTGGTTTCGTGCGGCGTCAAATCGTAATCGACGCGTTCGGGCGGGCGTACTTCACGAAACAATGCGATAACCTGGCGGGCAATCTCCGGCGACATCGGCGCGCCGCCCGCGACGGCTTCTTTCAAGCTTTCAATCAAGCGCGCGGGCGGCGTTTTCTTTAATAAATAGCCGGTCGCGCCGTTGCACAAGGCGTCGAAAATCCTTTCGTTATCGGTGTAAACCGAGAGCATAAGAATCGTCATTTCCGGGTATTTTTCCTTGATGATGCCGATGCCCTCGATGCCGTCCATGCCCGGCAAGCCGATGTCGGACAAAACCACGTCCGGCACGTCGCGGTGAATATTTCGCAGCGCTTCCTCCATCGAGCCGAATTTGCCGACGCATTTAAAGCCTTCGGTAAAATCCAGCAGCGTCGCCAAGCCTTCGCGGATGTCGCGTAAATCTTCGATGATGACGACTTTCGTTGCGGTCGGCGCGGCGGTTGTATTTTCCATAACGTTTCGGCTTCGTATTTCCTGTAGCATAAACTTTTTTCCTTCAACTTTTGTTTTCCGGAATACAGTTTATGTTTTCAAACGTGGCGCGTCACTACACCTTCGGGTAGCAGTTTACTTTTTCGACCATAATTTCCCGAAATTTATTCGTCGCAGTCCGCCGAAAAGCGGAACCATCAAAACAGCGGTCGTGCCGGCGCCGGTCTGCGACGTGATTTCATAACTTCCGCTCAAATTCGACGCGCGTCTTTTCATATTCGGCAAGCCGTTGCCGCCGCGACCCGTGCCGTTCCCGTTTCCATTGCTAACGTCGAAACCCTTTCCGTCGTCTCTGACCGTAATGACGAGAGTGTTTTCTTCAAGCCGGAATTCGATTTCCGCCAGACGGCAAGCCGAATGTTTGACCAGATTATTGAGCGTTTCCTTAAAAATCAGATAAATCTCGCGCCGCAAATCCGCGCCGAGAGATAAGTCTCTGTCTTCGAAGCCAATCAATCGGACTTGCAGACGAATATCGCAAAGCTCGGTCATTTCGCCCGCCAGACTGCGCATTCGCTGAATCAAATCGCTCAGGCGGTCTTTGTGCGGATTGATCGCCCAGACAATGTCCGACATCGAATCGACCATCTCGCGCGAAGTTCCGGCAATGTGTTCGAGCGGCTCGCTGATTTCGGCATCTTCGGGCGCGAGCGGCGAAACGCGCTGGCGAACGACTTCCGACAAAATAGCGATTTTGGAAAGAGAAGCGCCGATGTCGTCGTGCAAATCGGTAGCGATGCGCGTGCGGACTTTTTCGAGTTCCAGCAGGCGCCTCAGGCGATAGCTATAAAGCGCGTAGACGATGCCGCCCGCCGCCAGCCCGATTAAGACAAGAAACCACCAGCGCTGCCAAATCGGACGGGCAATCGTAAACGCTACTCGCGCCGGACTCGCGCTTGCCGCGCCGTCCGAATTAACGGCGCGAACCAGGAAATTGTACGCGCCCGGCGACAAACCGAGATTGACCGTGCGCTGAACGGTCGGCTCGCTCCAATCCGCGTCGATGCCTTCCAGTTTATATTGATAACGCAAAGTTTCGCCCGTCCCGAATCCGAGCGCGAAAAATTCTATCTGAATTTGCCTCTGGTCGGAAGCCAGTTCGAGCGCGCCTAAGCCGGTTTCGCCAAGCTCGGAAAGTTTTTTAACCGATACGCCGTTGGCGCGCAAATCCGACAGAAAAATCGGCGGCGCAGTCGTCTGCTCGTCCTGCTGCGGCGCGTAGCGCGCGATGCCTTTGAGCGAGGCGAACCAGAGCGCGCCCTCGGCGTCGCGCTCGCAAAGCCTGATATAATTTTCCGGCAAACCGTCCGATTTGGTAAAAAGCTTGATTCTGCCGCTTCCCGGCTCGATACGGTTGACGCCGCGCCCCGTTCCGACATAGATGCGCCCGAAATTGTCCTCGGTGACGCAGCCCGCCTGATTGCTCGCCATTCCCTCGGCGGTGGTGAGACTGATCAAGCCGGGGTTTTCGGCGTCCGGCTCGTCGATTCTGACGACGCCGCCCGAACTGGTCGCAATCCAGACACGCCCGCCGCGGTCGGCGTGAAAATCCCGCACCTGCCCGGCGCGCAAATCGCGGGCAGCCGTGAAATTTTCAAATTTGCCCTGACGGTAGCGAACCAGCCCGCCGTTGTAAAATCCCATCCAGACGTTTCCGGCGGAATCTTCACCGAAGGCGGTCGGGCAGTTCTGAAAAGGCAAGCCGTCGGCGGTCGTATACCGGTGAATCGTATCGGTCGCGCGCTCCCAGCGATGCACCGAGTCGGATTCGTGTCCAATGGTGCTAATCCATATATCGCCGCGCGAATCTTCGAAAAGCTGAAAAATCGCGTTGACGAATAAACCTTCGGCGGTCGTATAAATCTTTTTGTGCGGCGTGCGGGCGAGGTCTTCCAGATTTTTGACTGCCGGGTAACGCTGCAAGCCGACATTTCCGGTAATCCACCATTCGCCGGCGCGGTCCTGAAAAGAAATTTGATTGGTGCTCCAATTGGTCGGAACTATGCCGAGCGGCGCGGCGCTGACAAAACGATTTCCGTCAAAGCGGTGAAACTCTCCGGCGATAACGTAAAGCTCACCGCCGGCGCCGCGCAAAATCGAAGCGGTCAGCCGACTCTTTAAACCATCCGCTTCGTCGTAAGTGACGAAACCGCGCCGCGCCAGCCGCAGCGCGCCGCTGCTGACCGTTCCGAGCCAGAGATTGCCGCTCGCGTCTTCGCCGAGCGAGACTAATCCTTCGTTTAACAAAGTGCGAAACTGCGGCGCGCCCGGGTCATTCGAAGGAGTGTATTCGTTCAAGCCGTTGCCGACGGCGATGAATATTCTGCCGTCCGTGGTTTCCAGCAGTTCGTTCATCCAGTGGTCGCCCGTTAAGCCGTCGCGGCTGTCGAACGTGCGCGCCAGCTGCGGCTGATTATTTTCCGCGACGACGAATTGATAAAGCCCGCGGCTTTCGCCTCCGCCCGAACCGACCCAGATGCGTCCCGCACGGTCTTCGAGCAGCGCTTCGACGCGCAATTCGGCGTCGACTTTCTGCACGTTCCCGCCCGGCAAAACGCGGTAAAGCCCTTTTCCCGCGCCGATCCACAGCGCGCCCGTGCGGTCTTCCAGCAGCTGTATGAAATCCGTCGAAAGAGGTCCCCAATCGTTCGTGTCGACGCGCTGCAATCGCCAATCGCCTGCCGCCGAATCCAGGCGGTAAAGCCCCTGTTCCGTCGCCGCCCAAATCGTTCCGTGACGGTCTTCGAGCAAATCAAAAACCGTCCACGACTGCTGCGTATCGGCTTTCAAATCTTTATCGCGGAAAACGCGAAACATCTTCTGCGCGTCCGATTCCACCTGCCCGCCGGTTGAATTTTGCGCGCTGCCCGCCGGATTAAAAAGCACGATTCCGTCGCCGGTCGCCAGCCAGAGATTCCCGTTGCGCGTCTCCAGAAAATCCACCACGCTGCGATGCGGCAAGCCTTCGTCCTGCCGGTAATTTTTAAACTCGTAACCGTCGAATCTGGACAAGCCTTCCGACGTGCAAAACCACAGAAAACCGCGCGAATCGCGAACGATGCGGTTGACGCGGTCGTGCGCCAAGCCTTCGGCGGTCGTGTAACTTCTGAAAGGTATTTTTTCGGCTGCCGCTGGCGCACAAAAAAGAAACGCAAGAAAAATCGCAATGGCGGCGCGCAGTAAGCCGTTTAAAATTCTTTTTGCCTTAAATTGCATTGCCGGAATGAAATGACGCTGGAAGCTTGCTGCCCGTATTGTGCATTTTTCTAATTTATTTTTCAATACTGTTTCCCGTTTTAGAAGCTGCCGGAAAAATAAGAAAGAAAATTCAAAAAACAATAACCCGTTTTGGCGATGAAGGCGAGAGCGGTTTCCGCCGTTCCTTCGGTCAATCAATCCGCTGCCTGCTCCGCGAACGGACAAAATATAGCAGGTTGACGGCGGCTGCGGCGTCCTGACATTTTAAATTCGGGAAATAAAATTCGAATGTATGAAGTAATACAGATTTAGTATTTTCCATTTAGCATACTCAAATTAATAACCTGTTCGGCGGAAAGCAGGAGAAGATCATTTACCGGATTCGATTTTTTTGCCGAGCTCCGCCGGCTGAGTAAACGAGGTAGATATGTTTAAGCGCGTTCTTCTCATCTTAACCAATCAACTGCTGGTCATTTTGTTAACGTGCTCAGGATGTTCGCTGCAAGGTAAAGACCAATCATTCGAGATTGATGCACCGGATGAAAACGTCTCCGAACCGCACGACTCCAACGCGATTGCGCTTATTCGCCGGTTGGCTCATCCGCTTTCGGGCGCCGGGCGCGATTACGACCCGCTTCTAAAAGCTATCGGCGACGCCAGGTTCGTATTGCTCGGCGAGGCGACGCACGGAACGCACGAATTCTACCGCGAGCGCGCCAGAATCACCCGCCGTTTAATCGAAGAAAAGGGCTTCAACGGCGTCGTGCTCGAAGCCGATTGGACTGACGCCTATCGCGTCAACGAATTCGTTCTCGGCGGCTCGAAAGACAAAAACGCGGCGCAGGCGCTTGCCGGTTTTACGCGCTTTCCCCGCTGGATGTGGCGCAACACGGATTTTAGCGAGCTTGTTTCCGCCGTTCGCGCTCATAACGACACGCGCCCGTCCGCGCCCGCAAAGGTCGGCGTTTACGGTATGGACCTGTACGGGTTGACCGAATCGGCTGACGCCGTGGTTCAATACCTCGAGAGCATTGATAAGACAGCCGCCGGGCGCGCGAAAGAAAGATATAACTGTTTTAGAAATTACCGGGAACAGCCCGAGCGCTATGGTTTAGATGTCTTGAAAGATGCGGGCAAATCCTGCGAGGAAACGGTTGCCGAACAGTTTCAGGAAATGGAAAGCCGGTTTACGACCTGGCTCGGCGACGGCAAACGTCAGCGAAACGACGATTTATTTTCGGCTTACCAGAACGCGCGCGTCGTCAAAAACGCGGAAGCCTATTACCGTCTGAGCTTCAAACAGAATTTTTCAACCTGGAATTTGCGGGACAGCCATATGTCCGAAACGCTTTTGGCTCTCGCGCGGTATTTAGACGCGCTGGGCGATACAAAATCGAAGCTGGTCGTCTGGGCGCACAACACTCACCAGGGCGACGCGCGGATGACGGAAATGGGAGAGGCGGGCGAATTGAACGTCGGTCACCTGATGCGCCGGGCAACTGACGGAAACTCCGTTCTGGTCGGGTTTACCACTTACACGGGCGAGGTCACGGCGGCTCCCGAATGGGGTGCCGAAGGCAGAAGTATGAAAGTGCGTCCGGCTGTTGCGGGCAGTTATTCAAAACTGTTTCACGATGCGGTCGGGGCGAATTTTCTTTTAATTTTCCGAGGAAATGAAGCGCTCGCGCGGGAATTGGCGAGTTCCCGTCTGGAACGGGCAATCGGAGTGGTTTATATGCCTGAAACCGAGCGCCAGAGTCATTATTTCGAGGCTCGGCTGTCGAGACAATTCGACGCCGTCATCCACTGCGAGGTGACGAGCGCCGTAAAACCGATATTTTAAGTCTTAAGCCCTGGGGTTAAAGTGTGACGCGTCTTCAAAAATCGGAGAAATAAGGCGCTCAAGCGGATACTTTTCAGAAGGCTAATTTGTCAAAAATGGAAAACGAACAAAATCTAAAACAACACGCGGAAACAATCGCGCAGTGGATTGCCGACGCCGAACACGTCGTCGCTTTCACCGGCGCGGGCATCAGCACCGATTCGGGCATCCCGGATTTTCGCGGTCCGAACGGCGTCTGGACCAGACGCGACGCCGGTCTGGCGCCGCCGAGCTGGAAGGTCTCGCCCGATAAGATTATGCCGAATGCGTCTCATCTGGCGCTCGTCGAGCTTCAGAACCTCGGAAAACTACAGTTTCTGATTACACAGAATACCGACAATCTCCACCGCCAATCGGGGATTAAGCCGGAAATTCTGTCGGAGCTGCACGGCAACGGGCGGCTTGTCCGCTGTTTGAGCTGCGACCGTCAATACACCAGACAGGAAGTCGGCTGGGACGCGGCGCGTTTCGGTCCCGGCTACCGGACGCAGAAGCCGGTGGCGGGACAACCCGTCTGCCCGCAATGCGGCGGGCGGCTCATCTCGTCGGTGGTAAACTTCGGCGACCCGATGCCTGAAAAAGAATTGCAGTTAGCCAGTCTCCACGCTCTGAGCTGCGATTTAATGCTCGTTTTAGGCTCTTCGCTGGTCGTTAACCCGGCGGCTTCGCTGGTCGCCCTGGCGATAGAAAACGGGGCACGCACCGTGTTGATTAACGAGGGCGAAACGCCCTACGACGAGGTCGTAAGTTTAAGACTGCGAGTTAAAATCGGCGAAGTGCTGCCGGCGGCGGCGGAAAAAGTCAGACGGATTATCGGCGGAGGAATGGAAACAGCCGGAAAAAAAAGCTCGTAAATCCGTGATAACAGCAAAATTAACGCCGCCATCGGAAACTTCTGGCTGAAAGGTTCGTGAGAGAATTTTTTACGACACCTAACCATAAAAAACCGGATTTTTTATTGTCGGCTGGCAGACAGACCTGTTATTGTTAACTGTTTAGAATTATCAAAAATAAGAAGAGCTTATGACGAAAAAAGAAAGTAAAGGCAGCTTAATCGCCGTCGGCGGCGGCGAATCGGGCACTATTACCGAGGATTCGATTAAAATCATCGAAAAGTTTCTGGAATTGAGCGGCGGCTCGGCGAAAGCGAAAATTATCGTTATGACGGTCGCCACCGACACGCCGGAAGACGCCGAAAAACGATACCGTGAAGTGTTCGAGCAATTGAAATTCAAAGATTTTGAATTTCTCAATATCACCGACCGCAGCGAAGCCTTCTCGGATTCCATTTTGCAAAAAATCGAAAACGCCACCGGATTATACTTTACCGGCGGCAATCAGCTTCACGTGACGGCTTTAACCGGCGGAACTCCGCTGCATCTTTTAATTGTGGAAAAATTCAACCAAGGTCTGACTATCGGCGGCACGAGCGCGGGCGCGATGATGATGTCTTCGGCGACGCTTCTTTCCGGTTCGGGCGATACGGCTCCCAGACTCGGGGCAATCGAGGTTGCGCCGGGCATGGAGCTGCTCGAAAACTCGATTATCGACACGCATTTTTCGCAGCGCGGGCGACACGGACGGCTGCTTTCCTCGGTGGCACATAATCCGCAGATCTTAGGCATCGGGATTGACGAGCGAACCGCGATGGTCGTCCAGGACGGTAAATTCGAAGTTATCGGCGAAGGAGCCGTCACGGTTATCTGCGCCAAAAACTCGATGCACACCAATGTTCCCTACATCAGAACTGAAGAAACCATCGGCATTTTCGGCGTTAATTTTCACGTTTTACCGAACGGCTACAAATATGATTTGCAGAAACGCGAGCCGATTACGCCGAATATCAAAGCAATGCTGAAAGATAGTTAAAGATTCCCGTGCGAAAAAATGTCTGAAAGCACATCGCCGCAAAACGAATAAATTAATTAAGAATAAACCGATTAAATTAGAAACTCTTACCGTTATCTTTGCGGTTATAAGACGGTTTTGTCTTTTGATGCGCTGAAGATTGTTTCAAAACCGACTTTATCGCTCGCGGCTAATTCTGAGCGGCGTTTTTTGTCTTGAGCGGGTGAGTAAAAAAGACGACGGCGAACAAAATCGCCAGCAGCGAATAAACTATCGCCAGCAGCCAAACGACCCATAAATTCGGAACCGTAACGGCGTATTTGAGCAAAGCCAGAGCGCCGATGAGGAAATGCGCGAAATTACCGACGGCGAGCGGGCGAGCGTAGATTCCGCCTATCAGGACGCTTTTTGCCATCCAGTTCGTCATCGCAAAGCCCAAATATAAAGCGCCGGTAAGCTGGACGAACAACGGCGTGATGCCGGCAGAAGAAGCGCCGAAGTAATTCAAAATTTCGTGCGGGAAAAATTGCAGCGAAACCCCGCCGAACGCCATCAGCAAGGTGCTCGAAATCATCAATAATTTTGTATTCATCCGGAAGATTAACGCCGCGTCCGGCAAAAAGTTTCAGCCCGGCGAACAGATCCGAATAAGTGCGGATTGTTCTAAATGCCTTGAAGCAATCCAAACTTGTCTCGAAACTCTCTCAAAATCGACTGGCGATTCAAAGCGTTAATGAAAACATATTTAAAATTCTCATCGCCGAGTTAGCGAGCGCTCGCCGTTTCTTCGAATGATGAAACCGGCACGGCTCCGTTTTGCGCGAAAATATCCAGGACTGCCGACAGCTGGTCGTAAAAAATAACGACCACCTCATTTTCCTTTATTTCCCGGATTGCCTTGGAAACCGCTTCGGCTTCGTTGGGCATGATGTCGCAATGGCAATCCGGATTTTCCTGCCTGATCGCTTCGCACAGCAGTCTCGGAATTTCGCCGGGCGCGCGCCCGCGCCGGTCTAAATCTTCGGTGGCAATCACGCGCCGGAAACACCTGGCGGCGACCCTTGCGGCTTCCCTGACAATGCGATCGTCGCGGTCGCCGGCGATATTGATTATTCCGGTTATCGTTTTGCCTTCCCAGCGCGACACCATCCGGCAAATCGCCGCAAACCCGTCCGGATTGTGACCGTAATCGACCAGCGCGTAACCTTTACCGACTTTGTATAGATTATTTCTGCCCGGATTATCGCTGTCCGTGCGAAAGGTTTTCAGGCGGCTGACGATTTCTTCGCGCGCCATTCCGTAAGCGCGGCAGGCGGCAATTGCCGCCATCGCGTTCGCCGTCTGAAAATCGGCAGTCCCGTTTAAAGTGACCGGAAGTTCTCTCGAATCGACGACCCGGCAGCTTTCCGCGCCGGTTATTTCGACGATAAAATCATTTTTTGCAACGTAAGCCGTGCCGCCTCGCTCGACGTGTTCGCGCACGCGCGGGTTATTTTCGCCGAGCGAAAAATAAACGATTTGCCGGTCAATCCGCTTAACGTTTTCGCGCTCCAGCACGCGTCCGGAGGTTTCATCGTCGGCGTTCAAAATCAAAGTTCCGCCCGCCCGGACGCGCTCGGGAACCAGTGCCTTGATATTGATTAAATCCTCGATTGATTCGATGCCGTCCTGCCCGATGTGGTCTTCGGTGATGTTCGTCAAAACGGAAATATCCGACCAGTCGTAGGCGAGCCCGCGCCGCACGATTCCGCCGCGCGCCGTTTCCAGCACGGCGACATCGACCGCCCTATCGCCGAGAATCGTTCGCGCCGAAATCGGTCCGGTCGTATCGCCTTTGACAATCTGCTCGCCGTTCAAATAAATTCCCGTGCTAGTCGTCGTTCCGACCGTCAGGTTTCCGTCATTGAGAATGTGCGAAATCATCCGCGTGACGGTCGTTTTTCCGTTGGTGCCGGTGACGGAAATAATCGGGATGCGCGCCTCTTTTCCGTTCGGATAAAGCATTTCGATAATCGCGCCGCCGACATCGCGCGGTTTTCCCTCGCTCGGAAAAGTGTGCATCCGCAAACCGGGCGCGGCGTTGATTTCGATGACGCCGCCTTTTTCTTTCGGCATCGGCGCGGAAATGTCTTCCAGCACGAGGTCGACGCCGCAGATGTCCAAACCGATAACACGCGCCGCCCTTTCGCACAATATTTTAACGCTCCGGTGAACGTCGTCCGTCACGTCGCGCGCCGTGCCGCCGGTCGAAAGATTCATCCCGGCGCACAGGCTGACGCGCTCGCCAACGGGCGGCACGTCTTCCATTTTCCAGCCTTCCTTCTGCAAGGAGGAAAGTATAATCGGGTCGATTTTTATTTTCGTCAGAGGCTTTTCGTGACCTTCGCCGCGCAGAGGATTTTGATTTTCAATATCAATCAACTGGGCGACCGTGTGCTCGCCGTCGCCGACCACGCCGCACGGGACGCGCTCGCTCGCCGCCACCATTTTGCCGTCGATGACTAGAACGCGGTAATTTTTTCCTTCAAACAATTCTTCGACCAGAACTTTTCGGGAATATTCCCGCGCGATTTGAAAAGCCTCGATAACTTCGGCGGGCGTCCTGAGATTAAGCGAAACGCCTTTTCCCTGCCGCCCGTCGAGCGGCTTGACGACGACCGGCGCTCCGATTAATTCGAGCGCGCGGGCGGCTTCGCGTTCGGTGCGGACGATTTCGCCGTCGGGAACCGGAATCGAAAAGTCATTTAAACGCTGTTTGGTCAAATCCTTATCTTTGGCTAAATCCACGCCGATGACGCCGGTTCCGTCAGTTATCGCCGCCTGCACCTGACGCAGATTCTTCCCGTAACCGAGCTGAATCAGGCTGGCTATATTCTCGCGCCGCCACGGGATTCCGCGCCTTTCGGCGGCTTCGACAATCGCCGCCGCGCTCGGACCGAGTTCCGTATCCGCCGCGATGTCTTTGGCTTCCGTAATTTTTTCTTCGATGAAAAACGTTTTCTCATTAACCACGGCTTCGACCAGCTCGGCGGCAGTCGTCATCAGATAGCGCGCCGTTTCGACCGTCGTGGTTTCGATCACGGCTTTGGAGTCGTCCTTTTCATCGCCGTTACAGGATTTTTCGTGACGCCGGTCGATGCCCGCCAGCGCCAGCAATTCGACGGCGGCGTGTTCGACGACGTGGTTAAAATGCGTTCCCGCGTGCAGCCGCTCGACAAAGCCGCCGGGTTTGCCGGAATCGCAATAATGCTCCTGCAATTTCGGCAGAAACTCCAGCAATCGGGCATTAAAGCCGGAAACTTCGCGGCTCTCTTTTCCTTTCAGTTCTTCGAGGTCTATTTCTATCATCAACACCGGTTGATGGCTATAAATGTTTGCGCCGGAAAAAGATTTTATTGATTCGATTTTCATGGTTGGCTTTCCTAATCTACTTCTTAACTCTATAACTCTTCATTACGCAGCTGCATTAAAGGAAATCCCGTGTTCGCCGCGGTAAGTTATTCTTTTAATCTGCTTGAAGACTTGCCGTTCGCGTAAAACAGGCTGATTCCTTTGGTCACAAGCGGGCAAAACCGTTTTGTTATTTTATCAGCGGAATAAAAAATATCCGACAAATAAAATTGACATAAATAGAATTAATAAAATTCCGCCGTAAATTATTACCCTTTCATTTCCGCCGAGAGTTCTAAATTGCATAAGTTTGTTTCCCCGAGTCCTATTTCACTAGTATTAAAGTAGATAGAATACAGCGGTAAATTGTCGTCGTCTGTTCTATATAAAACATTTCTGTTCGCCGGCTTTGGATTTCCGACCTTTTTCATTTTGCCGGGCACGCGCATTTTTCGGAAAAGCATTTCGCGACTAAACGGACATACGGAACTTCGTCAGGAAAACGTGCAACTCACTGAATTTTATGGGCTTGACCTGATAATATACTCCGCCCCGCAACGCGACAGCACGGAGAAAATCGAGCGAATTTATGAATGACGATGAGGCGGTTAAAATTATTCCGGCTTTTTCTTTTCTCGTTCGTTCGCTATCGAACTGAACTCAAAACAACTCGATGGCTAATATAATCTGTGTGCTTTGTTATGACTTCCTTCATACCTCAAAACTGTAAGCACGGGGCGGCGGTTAACCATGAAAACCGCTGCCTTTTTAATTGCGCCGCAAAAAAAAGTTCATCTCCGCATCGAGCCTTTCGGTCATTGGTCAGACCGAAAGAATATCGAATTATTGTTATCATCCAAGATTATGACTAATTTCGAGAGGCGCCCGATTCCCGACGGTCGAATGAGAATTATCCGGTTATTGTCCGAAGCGCAGAAAGCGGCTTTAAGAAGGCTCAAGCCGGACGGATTACTTATTCTCAATTTTTACGAAATCGAACTCGCGCAGCCGGAAACCTGGATCGAATACTGGTTTGACGAAAACAGGCTGACCGAAGACGATTTACGCACTCTGATAAATAAAACTCTCGTCGGCGCCGGAGGCAATGACTGTCCAGCCCCTTAAAATTTATGACAATTTGTGCAATCGGAAAAAAAAATCAATCAAATATATCCGGGCGGGCGAAACTTTCGGGTTAAATCCGGCTCTATCGTTTGCTTGAAGGCGGCGCACCGCCTTCGAACGGAACTTTCCCAAAGAGGCGGGAAATGTCTTCGCCGCTTCTTTGCGAATAACAAACAAGTTTTCCGCCGGCGCTAATGCCGGAAAAGCGATTCGAAGGCGCGACGGCAATTTTTCTAACGCCCGTTTCCTCTATACTCACGCGCCGGAGATTCGCCGCGCCGTCGCTATTCGAAAGAAAAATTGCGGATTTCCCGCCAGGGAAAATTTCCGGCGCGTAACCGGCAGTTTCCGACCCGGCGTTAAACGAATTCCGTTTCGGAAATGAAAACCGGGAGTTTATGTTTTTTCCACGTTTTCCAATGCTTTGGCTAACTGCCTGACGCCTTTTTTAATTTGCTTTTCGTCGGTCGCCGTATAGCCGAGGATTAAACCGCCGCGCCCGCCCGCGTTCAGCGAGTAGTGCGACGAGACGGCGCCGACTTTAACTCCGAATTCGGCGGCTTTGGCGGCGACCGAATAATCCTTGACGCCGTCGCCGAGCCAGCCGATTAAATGCATTCCGGCGACAGCTTTTCCGACTTCGAGTCTGCCTTTTAATTGTTTCTTAACTTCGGAAATCAGTATTTCCTGCCTTTGTTCATATAATCTGCGCATTCGTCGAATGTGGCGCACGAAATGTCCTTCGTCGATAAATGCGGCAAGCGTGGCTTGGTCGATCAGCGCGGAATGCGAGCCGTTCAGCGCGCGAACAGCCGTAAAAATCTCGGTTAAATCTTTCGGCACGACAAGGCATCCGAGCCGCAGCGCCGGAAAAATCGTTTTGCTGAAAGTGCCGATATACAGAACGCGACCGCTCCGGTCGAGTCCCTGAAGCGAGGCGAGCGGTCTGCCTTCGTAACGAAATTCGCTGTCGTAATCGTCCTCGACAATCCAGCCCTCGGCTTTGCGCGCCCATTCGAGAAGCTGCAAACGTCGCGCGAGACTCATCGTCACGCCGAGCGGAAACTGGTGCGACGGCGTCACATAAACCATCCGCGCATCCCGGCTCTGTCTTAACGCCGCCGCCAAATCAAAACCGTTTTTATCAACCGGAACGGGAACGATTTTCGCTCCGAAAGATTGAAACGATTGTCTGGCACCGGCATAACACGGATTTTCCACCCACATTTCCGTTTTCGGCTCCAGCAGAATTCTGCCGATTAAATCGAAAGCGTGCTGCGCTCCGTTCGTAATGATGACCTGTTCGGGCGTGCAGTTTACGGCTCGGGCGGATTTCAGATACGCCGCGACGCTCGCGCGCAGCGGATAAAATCCCGCCGGGTCGCCGTAGCCGAAGCGCTCGCGCGCCAGAGTTTGATAACATTTACCCGCCAGTTTCGCCCAGATATCAAAGGGAAACTCGTCAATCGCCGCCAGCCCGTGCTGAAAAGGAACAATCGGCGTGGCTTGATTATTTTGTAAAATCCCGCCGATTTGCTTTGAAATATTTTTCCCGTAGGCGGAGAATTTCAAGCGGCGCGGCGGAGTTTCCGCGTCGCCTTTTTGCGTTTCCACCCGCGGCGTTTGCAAAAATTCCTCCGGCAGATGTTCGGCGACAAAAGTTCCGGCGCCGGCTCGGCTTTCCAGATAACCTTCCGCCAGCAGCTGGTCGTAAGCGTTGATGACGGTCATTCGCGACACGCCGAGCTGTTTTGCCAGCAGGCGCGAGGCGGGCAGCTGCCTGCCGGAATGAAATTCGCCGTTCAAAATCGAGCGGCGAATCGTCTCGTAAATCTGCCGGTAAATCGGCTGCGCGGAGTTTTCGTCGAGTATGATAAAAGGCGGGTGCGGCATATTCAAAAATTATAAATTGGTCTACCTCATCGGCTCAAAACTGGCTATTGCGATATCACCAATCTTTACTATAATCTCCCATAAAACTAAAAAAAATCAACAAAAGAATTTAAGGAAAGAAAGAGTATGGTAATGAACGCATTTAAACATCGGCGAATTTATCTGCTGTTATGCAGCGTGGTTTTTGTCTTGCAGGCTCATCAGGTTTTCGCCCAGCCGAAGCCCTCGGACGCGTCAAAAACAAATTCCCGGCAAACCGCCAAAGAGCAGCGTGACGGACAAAACGATTTTGACTTTGAAATCGGCACCTGGAAAACCCATCTAAAGCGTCTCCTGAATCCGTTATCCGGCTCGAACACCTGGGCGGAATATGAAGGAATTACCGTCGTGCGAAAGGTTTGGGACGGTCGCGCTAATCTGGTTGAACTGGTCGCCGACGGACCGGCAGGTCGTTTTGAAGGCTTGAGCCTGCGCCTGTACAATCCGCAATCGCGCCAGTGGAGCTTGAATTTTGCCGGCGTCAAAGGCGGTGTGCTGACCGCGCCCGCCATCGGCGGGTTCAGAAACGGGCGAGGCGAGTTTTACAATCAGGAAACATATAATGGACGAGCTATCTTTGTCCGTTTCGTCATCTCGGATATTACGCGGAATTCCTGCCGTTTTGAACAAGCCTTCTCCGATGACGGCGGCAAAACCTGGGAAGTAAACTGGATTGCGGTCGACACGCGCGTAAAAGATGAATCCAAATAAAATCATCCGATGAAAAAATCAGATATCAATCCGATGCCGGAGTATTTCGAACGCTATATTAACGCGGTCGGCGAGGTCGAGCTGTCGCAGGCTTTTGCCGAAAGCATCCGGCAGCTCGAATTATTGGACAAAAACCTGCTGAGCAGGCTCGGCGACAAACGCTACGCTGCCGGCAAATGGACAATCAAGGAAATTTTTCAGCACCTCATCGATTGGGAGCGCATTTTGTCTTACCGGGCTTTGCTTTTTGCCAGATGCAAAGGTGCGGCTTCGCAAAACCTCGACGAAAATTTGCTCGCGTCAAATATGAACGCCGAACGCCGTTCGATTGACGGTTTGATTGACGAATTGAAAACGGCTCGCGCTTCCGCCCGAGCGATGTTCGAAAGTTTTGATGAAAAGCTCCTGCTCAATACCGGAATTTGCTGGAAGTATGAAATTTCGGTTTTGGCGATGGGTTTTACAATCGTCGGACATCAGGCTCATCATTTGAAAATCGTCGAAGAAAAATACTGTCGGCTGCCTAATCCGTAGTTGAACTGTCTTCCATTTGTCCTTACCATTTGTGAACAGGTGAAAATTTATGCAAAAATTTTTTAGATTATACGCCTTGTGCTTCGCTGCCGTGGCGCTGGCAGCCCTAGCGCACGGGCAAGTTCGCCCGTCTTCGGATGAAAGGGCGGCTCCGCTGGTTATCGGCGAGACGTTTACTATCGATTCCAAAGTTCTGAGTGAAAAGCGGCGCATAAATGTCTATCTGCCGCCCGGCTACACGGAATCCGCCGAAACGCGGCTGCCCGTGCTTTATATGCCGGACGGCGGCATAGCCGAAGACTTTCTGCACGTGGCTGGTCTGGTGCAGGTCTCGGTCGGCAACGGAACGATGCGACCATTCCTGTTGGCGGGCATCGAAAATACGGAGCGGCGGCGTGATATGACCGGTCCCACCGAAAATGAAAACGATAAAAAGATTGCGCCGCGCGTCGGCGGCTCGGCGGCTTTCAGGAGATTTATCCGCGAAGAATTGATGCCGCAGGTGAAAAGGCGTTACCGCACGACCGATGAAACGGCAATCGTCGGCGAATCGCTCGCCGGGTTGTTTGCGGTTGAAACTTTTCTGCTCGAACCGGATTTGTTTGATACCTATATCGCCTTTGACCCGAGCCTCTGGTGGAACAATCAAAAACTGGTAAGCGGCGCGACCGGGCGTTTGCGCGCGCGTCCGAAGATTAAGAAGACCTTGTATTTAGCGAGCAGCGGCGAAGACACTGCGGAAATCACGCAGCGCCTGGCGGATATTCTCGGCAAGAGCGCGCTTTCCGGCATAACCTGGCATTACGAAAAAATGCCGGACGAGAAACATTCGACCGTTTATCATCCAGCCGCGCTGAAAGCCTTTCGTGCGCTCTTCAAGCCGACGACCGCCAAGTAACGAAGATGCGCCGGAAGAAAAGTGAAGAAGATTTCGACTATCCGTGCGGCTTGCCGCGCGATGCGCTCGCGCCGAATAAATCGACTGAAAAATATGAGTGAAACTTTGAATTCGACCAAAAGAACAAAATTAAAACGAATGCCGAAGCGCGGCAATTTCGAGCGTGAAACGATTTACCGGATTCTGGATGAAGCCTTTATCTGTCATATCGGTTTTGTGGTTGACCGGCAGCCGTTCGTCATTCCGACCGCTTACGGGCGCATCGGCGATAATCTGCTGATTCACGGCTCGGCGGCAAGCCGGATGATGCGGGCTTTGAGCGGCGAGATAGAACTTTGCTTTAGCGTCACGCTGATTGACGGACTTGTTCTGGCGCGTTCGGCGTTTCATCACTCGATGAATTACCGCTCGGTCGTGATTTTCGGCAAAGCGAAAATAATCACTGACGAGACGGAAAAGCTGAGCGCACTAAAAGCCTTTACCGAGCATATTGTCCCGAATCGCTGGACGGAGGTTCGCCCGCCGACCGCCAATGAATTAAAAGCAACCACCGTGCTGTCACTATCGTTGCAGGAAGCATCGGCGAAAATTCGGACGGGCGACCCGAAAGATGACGAGGCGGATTATCAGTCCGACATCTGGGCGGGCGTCATTCCGCTGCGTTTAACGGCTGACAAACCAATCAATGACGCGAAACTAAAAAATGGCGTCGAGCTGCCGCCCTCCGTTTCCGGTTATAAATATTTCAAAAAATAAATCAGGCAATCCGTTTCTAAAAAAACCCGCGCTTTATCCCGCTTCCAAAATCGTTTCGTATTTTTCCTTTTTTTGGAGCTTTAATCCGTTTTGCCTCAAACCTATCCAGAAACCGGCAACCAAAGTCGTCGCAAAATGGGCGAACGCGGTAAAGGCAGCTTAATATGCTGGCTTTGGCGGCGATTTCTTTTTATTTTCTCATCGCAACGATAAACAAACATCGAATTCATTTTTGAAACCTTTTTATGATTTAAGGAACTAACAGTTTGTAACAAAGCGCTTGTAAATCCGGTCTGAGACCAGAGGAAACTTTACGGGATTTGTATTAAATCAAAATGATGCGTCTATTTTTGTTTTTAACTTTTGTTTTTAGTTTTCAATTCTTTGCCGTCGCCCAATCCCGAACCGATAAGGCGGAAGCCTTGCTGCGGCGTGAGATGCGCGAGCGCAGGATTCCGGGGCTTCAGGCGGCGGTCGTACAGCGCGGAAAAATTACGCTGCTCGAATCCTTCGGCGTTGCCGACATTCAAAATTCGGTTCCGGTCACCGGCAAAAGCGTCTTCGCCATTAATTCCTGCACCAAAGCCTTTACCGGCGTCGCGATTATGCAGCTGGTCGAAGAAGGAAAAATCGAACTTTCCGCGCCCGTTTCGCGCTATCTCGAAGGACTTCCCGGCGCCTGGCAAGCAGTAACCGTCCGGCAATTACTGACCCACATTTCGGGACTGCCGAATCTGCTGCAGGTTCTTGACCCGGTGACAAACGGATTGGGAAACGGGCTTAATGAAGAGACGGTTTGGACGAAAACCAAGTCGATGCCGATGGCTTTTCCGGTTGGAGAACGCTTTAGCTATAACCAGACGAACTACGCTCTGCTCGGAAAAATCATCGACAAATTAAGCGGAAAACCCTTCGCTCAAGCGTTCCGGGAAAGACAATTTCAGATTGCCGGAATGCCGAGCACCGGATTCGGCGACTCGCGCGACGTTGTTCCGAATATGGCGCCGGCTTATCGTTACGTTAAAAATCTCGACGGGCAAAAATTCGGCGAAGATAAACTGACCAACAATTACGCGGAGTTTCCGCCGTTTCGGCGAACCGCGTCGGGAATGAACAGCACGGCGGAAGATATCGCGCGCTGGATAATCGCTTTGCAGCAAGGAAAACTCCTGAAGACGAAGACCGCGCTCAACGAGCTGTGGACGGCGGGAACTTATAATAACGGCTCGCCCGCCCAATGGGCTTTGGGTTGGATGACAAAATCGCGTCTCAGACACAGCGCCGTGATTGCCACCGGCGGCGGGCGCGCCGCGTTCTTTGTTTATCCGGAAGATGATCTGGCAGTCGTCGTTTTAACTAATCTGGCTGGGGCTTTTCCGGAAGAGTTTATTGACGAGCTGGCAGGGTTTTATAATCCGGAAATTTCCGCATCCGATCCGGTCACCGCGCTTCGCATCGAATTACGAAAACGCGGTTATGAAAACGCTCTTGAAGTTTTTGACGAGCTGAAAAGGAAAGATTCGAGTTTTCAGCCCTCTGAAAAAGACCTCAACGATTGGGCATACCGGATGCTGAACGGCGGCGGAAAACCGAAAGACGCTCTGGAAATCTTCAAACTGAACGTTTTTCTTTATCCCGCAAGCGCCAACGTTTACGACAGCGTCGCGGAAGCCTATGCGGCAAACGGCGAGCGCGAGCTTGCCGTCAGAAATTACAAGCGTTCGCTCGAGCTGGACCCGCAAAACACAAACGCCGTCCGGCAGTTAAAAAAGCTCGACCCCGATTACGGAAATCGCTGAACAAAGCGAATCATCCGGCGAAAAGCGTTGAGCGGACGCAAACATTCTCGATTCTTTCAGCAGCGAGCCGCGCCTGAATTCGGTTTTTTATCGTTCATCCCGACAATATCGGTCAGCTTTCAAATTACAAGATAATTTCAGAAGCGCAGGCGAAGCGGATTCGGGAGGAATTCGACTCGAAGCAAGCGGTATTATTCAGCGTGCCGCGCCGTTTATGTATGTTTATATCGTCGTCGCCGGAGATGCCGAAAGCGCCGGCAAATTAATCGAAAAACTCGCGCGCCCGGCAGTTTCAGGGAATTTACCGGGAAACGACGCCTTGATTGAATTCGACCGTTTGTTAACCGTCTGGGCGAGAGGTCTTTTATAATCCGGTTTTTTATTAAAAATCTGAAACCTTTTTATAAAATAAGCAACTAATCATTTGTAAAAAATTAAAGAGCGAAAAGCGTATGGATTTTTCGATGCTCTATCAAGGGAGAGCGGAAATCAAAAATTTAGCGGACGAGCCGGACGATTTGATTGCGCGGGCGCAGGCAGGCGAGCGAGAGGCGTTCGGCGTAATTTTCGAGCATCATTCGCGGTTCGTCTATAAATTTATTTACGCGATGCTCGGCGATGCCAGCGCGGCGGAAGAATTGAAGCAGGAAACTTTTCTGGCGGCTTATAAAAATATTCACGCCTTGCGGGGCGAAGCGAAATTGCGGACGTGGCTCTGCGGGATTGCCAAAAATCTCGTTTATAAATTCCTGCGCTCGCGCCGCAGAGAAGGCACGAAGAGCGGCGTGGAAATCGCATTGCTCGAGCTGGCGGACGAAAAGAATTTACTGCCGGACAAAGAGTTATTGGGAAAGGAATTAAATGACGCGATTCGCGCCGCGCTCGCCGCGCTCGATGCCGACAAGCGGCTGGTTTTTACTTTGAAAGAGCTTCAGCATTTGAGCTACAGGGAAATTTCGGAAATTACCGGCTCGGCGATTCCAAAGCTTAAAACCGATTTGCATCGCGCGAAGATTGAAATGCGCCGCGTCCTGCGCCCGTATCTGGAGGCGAAAATATGAACAGCAGCCACTATTCCTGCGAAAAATGTTTTGATTTAATTGAAGATTTAGTCGAAGGCGAGCTTGACCGCCAAATCGCCGGACAAATAAATTCGCACGTTTTCGCCTGCCCGAAATGTCAAAATGAATACGAAACGCGGCTTCGGGAAAAGGAAATTTACGCTCACTACCTGTTCGATGCCGAACCGCCGCCGGATTCGTGGACGGATTTTCAAACGCGGCTCGCGGCGGAAAAAGAAAAGACTTCGGATTACGGCTCGATGCCGGTCGGTTCAGCGCGCCGGAGAACAAATATATTCGGCTTTTTACGCTTGCCCGCGCCGCTGACGGCGAGCGTCGCTTTACTGCTGCTCGCCGGCGGCGGAATCGGGTTTGTCTGGCTGAAAAGCGCGCCGGTCGAGCAAGCCGGCGATAAATATATTGCCGAAGAGGCTTTAGAAGATTCACGATTGCCGCCGCCGAGCGAAATTGAACTGCAACGCGCGGCGGATTTACAGATGAAAACCGTTGACGGCGCAAACGACGGCGCACCGAAAAACGACGAGACGCCGCTGCCGGTCAGGAATCAATCGTTTAAAGCAATCGATAATTCTTCCGCCGGTAAGAAATCATTTGCCGCCGCAACTTTGAAAATCAAGCAAAAATCGATTCCGGCAAATGCGGAGACAAAACCGGCGCGCGACCCGCTGCCGAATCGGGAAGAGCGGCGGCTGGCGCTGCGGATGAAAAATCTCGAAAACGAAATTGCGGCGCAAATAGAAAAGGTCGAATTGCTGCTGCGTTCTTTTAGAAACGCGCGGGCTAACGAAGCGGTTGAAATTTTCGATGTCGAATATGAAAAGCGTCAAGCCCGCAAGCTGCTCGAAACGAACGCGCGGCTGCGGCGCGATGCCGAAGATTACGGGATTTCTTACGCCGAAGAACTGCTCAGCCGGATCGAGCCCTATCTGCTGGACATTGCCAATCTCGAAGCGAATCCCGCGCCGGACAAAGTGCAGGACATCAAGCAGCGGGTTAATAATCAAAACATTATCGCCAGCCTGCAGGTTTATAGCCGCGACGCGGCACAATAGAGGAAATCAGACTTTTAAAGTTTATTTAGACAAGGAAATCCAATTATGAAAAATTCATTTTCGCTTTTTTTATTTTTTCTCTTGACTGTTTCGTTTGGCTTAATCCCGGCTTTTGGACAATTGCAAACGCAATTAACCGCAGAATTCGACAAAATAATCCCATCCGAATTTAAGCCGGAAGAACCGGGCGGCGCGGTTTTAATCGCGCAAAAGCGTCGGATTATCTACAAAAAAGCGTTCAGTTCAAGCCCGCTCGGAAGGACTGATAAACCGATTCCCGCGCGCCCGTAATAACGTCGGCGGTTTGAGGCAAAATTCGGGAATAAGGAGCGCGAACAATGAAAAACGATAACCATCCATACCAATCAATTTATAAAACGCTCACGGCATTATTGATTTTATTAACGATTTATACAGCCGTAACGCCGGAAATCGTTTCGGCACAAACTAAAGTCGAAGCCGTCAGTCAGGACTTTTTCTCAGAAAAAGTCCGCGAAGGCAGAGATTTAATCGACCAGCGGGAATGGGCGCGGGCGGCGGACATTTTCCGCGAAGCCGTCGAAAAATCGCCCGACCATAAATCAGCCGACGCCGCGCTTTATTGGCTCGCCTTCTGCTATAAAAAACAGAAAAAATTTAAGGAAGCCTTCGCCGCGCTCGACCGCCTGCTCGTAAAATTTCCCGCCTCATTGTGGGCGGGCGACGCACAGGTGATGAAGATGGAAATCGCTCCGCACGACGGCGAGCGTTATAATTCGAACATCGGCGCTATAAATTCCAAAGTTCCCCCGGGAAAATTTTCCTCCGAGCTTCAGTCGAAAGTCATCAGCGAAACAACCAGCAAATCGGGTCAGAATATGACGATCAAGGATAAGCCGGGCTTGGGCGAGCGACTGCCGCTCGACCGCGCGGACGAAATCAAACTCGCCGCCTTTCAAAGTCTGCTCACAGCCGACCCGCAAAGAGCGATCGAGACGATGGGCGAGGTTCTCAAGCCGGATTCCCAAGCGAGCGAAACATTGAAACAGGAAATTTTGCGCGTTTGGCGCAACCCGCGCCTTTTCGCCTCTCAAGCGCTTACTTCCAGTATAACCCAAAGTATTGGCGTCAAAGAATTTGCGGCGCTGCTGCGGGAAACGCTGGTCAAAAGCTTTCAAAATGAAACGAACTCAAAAATCCGCAAAGAAATAATCTATGTGCTGGCGGCTTTAGCCGACTCGCCGTCAAACGATTATCTCAAAAAATTATATGCGGCGGAAAACGACCGTGAGATAAAGAAAGCGATTATCAACGCGTTCAGCAGTTCGGCAAATATCTTCTACGCTTTTAACACGGTTCAGATTCAAAAAGCCGAACTCGGCGCTTTGCGCGAGCAAACACGAAAAATCCAGTTCGATATCCTGCTGGAAATCGTCCGTACCGAAAAGGACATCGAGCTGCGACGGCTGACACTCTCCCACTTGCTCCGTTTTCAAAGTTGGGCGACAAGCGAGCAGGCAATCGAGATTATGGCGAGCCTCTACGATGTAGAGAGCGACGAAGAATTCAAGCTCTTCGTCATCCGCGCGTTAGCCGAATCCAGGCAAAACCGGGCAACCGGAAAACTGCTTCAGATTGCCAAAAACGATAAATCCGACAAGTTGCGGCTGGAAGCAATTTACTCGCTCAGAACCAGCAAAGACCCGGAAGTTCTAAAGTTTTTGGAAGACCTGATTAAGTAAAACTTGAAACACGCCGTCCTCTTTTTATTTTAAATTAAAGAATCGCGCCGGAGCTTTCGCACAAATATTCGATTGAAATGTATAAAACTAACAATTTATGCAGTAACCGTTGAATATTTGTGCAAAGCCGCTTTGATTAGCTTGGCTTCCATTTATATTTCTTTGTAATTCCCTTCCGATGACAATCTATGCACAGACCAGTGACAACTTATGCGCGAATTTTCACTTTCACAATTGTAAATTTTCATTTGCTTTCACCTGAAATCAACAACTTACAATTTCAATTCACCCATAAACCGTCAATAAATTTATCTTTGATAACGCCTCGTTGATTTGTGCCGTTCCGGACTCTATTCTGATTTAATATGATAAGCGTCTCGAAAAGGGGCGTTTTCGAGATATTCGAAACAGAGTAATATTTAATCTCGGAAACAACCCTATTGAGGACCGGAATGACTGGTAATATACATTTCAGAGGATAATAGTAATGAACAATAACAAGCATCTATTCATTCGAATCGCTGCCGTTTGCGCAATTCTTGCGCCTTTGACGCTTCTGGCGGGAGATTTGGTGCTGATTATCGGCGAACGAAGATTTGAATGGACGATTGTCTTATGGCTGGCGTTCGTTCTGTTTGTTCCGGCAATAATCGGTTTGACGCATGTCGCCTTCGGCAGGGGAAATAAGCTGGCGCTGGTCGGCGGAGCATTAGCGTTTTTCGGAGCTATGGCTGGCGCAAGTATGCAGATTCTTTTCAGAGTTTATGCCGTTCTCGACGAAGCCGGAGACGCACAGGCGAGTGAGCTTTTACAGAAAACCATGAAACTGATCGCCACCACTCAGATGATCGGAATCTTCTTTCCAATCGGCTTGATTTTGCTTTCGATTAGTATTTATAAAAACCGCATCTTCAATCGTCTGACCCCGCTGCTGCTTGCCGCCGGAGCCATTCTGTTTCCAATCGGGCGAATCGGCGGATTGGCGATTGCCGTAATCGGCAGCGGTCTGGTTTTAATAGCCGCTTTTGGATTAATCGGCTGGCAGATTATTAACACTGTCGAAAATTCGAGCGAGCCGGCTCAATCAGGGCTTCGATAACTCAGCGGTTTTACCTTCCGGAAACCCGGCAGGATTTCAGTGAGATTTATACTTTATTTTGGGAGTATCATAAAGGACACTTTTTGAAACAGTTTTACGGCATTTTATTCATAATTCGAGTTTTATGCCGTAACCCGGCGGGATAATAACCGGTTATGCTGCAATCTTATATAGTCGAGACCCTCGAACTGTTTCCGCTTCTTGACGGGAAACTTATTGATTTGCTCGAAAGTCTTTCGCCTGATGAATGGAACGCGCCGACCATCGCCGGAAAATGGACGGTCAAAGATGTCGCCGCCCACATTTTGGACGGCTGTTTTCTGCGCCGCCTCTCGATTCAACGCGACGGTTATTTTGGCGAGAAGCCTGTAAACGTTAATTCTTATCGAGATTTGGTTGATTATCTCAACGGCTTAAATGCCGTTTGGGTAAATGCCAACCAGCACCTGAGTCCGCGCATTATGATTGAGCTAATGAAAATTTACAGCCGCGAGGTTTACGAGTTTTTCAAAACGCTGGAGCCGCGCGGCAGAGCGATTTTTGCGGTTGATTGGGCGGGCGAAACCGAATCGGAAAATTGGTTTGACATTGCCCGTGATTATACCGAGCGCTGGCATCATCAACAGCAAATCCGCCTGGCGGTCGGTAAATTCGGAATCGAATCGCGAGAGTTGTACTTTCCGGTTCTCGATACCTTTATGCGCGCGCTGCCGCATACGTACCGCAATGTCGCCGCAGTAGAAAATACCGTGCTGCAATTTACCATTGCAGGCGCAGCGGGCGGCGATTGGTTCTTGCGAAAAATAAGCGGCGGCGGCGGCTGGCGGCTGGAAAAAGAAGCCGTCGAAACTCCTGCCGTCAAGGTCTGTATTCCGCAAGAAATCGCCTGGCGCATTTTCACTAAAGGAATTGACAAAAATGCGGCTAAATCTCAATCTACGGTCGAAGGCAATCAAGATTTAGGCGCGGAGGTTTTTAATATGCTGTCGGTAATGACATAAGTTTTCGGACTCTCCCCTAAATTTAAAATAGGTTCAATACGCTTTGCTTTAAAATATGGGTCATCGGTTCGTAGAATATTTACGCCTCGACCTTTTTGAGACAAACAGGTCTTGAATTTAAAAATAAACCGATGAATAAAAAAAGCCGGAGTCTATAAGGGCATTTATACCGGGTTTCCGAAATCGGGCGAGCCGTCTGCCTTCCAGCCGAATGATTTGGCGCGAATTTGTCTCGCCCAGCCCGCGCCGCTCGAACGCGCCGCG
Organism: Pyrinomonadaceae bacterium; assembly: GCA_036388635.1. Classification (GTDB taxonomy): domain Bacteria; phylum Acidobacteriota; class Blastocatellia; order Pyrinomonadales; family Pyrinomonadaceae; genus JALZHR01. The sequence continues at coordinate 5,563 of DASVRL010000015.1, read as the reverse complement.
TGATAAATTATCCAGTCCCGTCCGGCTCTATCTTTGACGAACGAGCAGTGACCGGGCGCGAAAATGGTCTCGGTTTTTTTGAATACCGGTTCCGGTTCTTTGCGCCATGATGCGGGCGCCAGCGGATCGCCTCCGAGATAAGTCAGCTGACCTAAACAGTAATCGTCCGTCCAGCTTCCGCTCGCCGAAAAAATGATAAATACATTGCCATTATGAATAAGCGGCTGCGGTCCTTCGTTAACGTACGGATACCCGCGTTTTTCCCAATCGTATTCGGGGCGCGAAAGACAGCTCCGGTCGGAGACGAGCGTCCACGGATTGCTCATTCGGGCTATATAAATATTCTGGCTCGTATTGCTAAATCCTTCCCATCCCGACCAGACAAAATATTTTTCGCCGCCGGGCATAACCATCGCCGTACCGTCAATCGCCCAGTGATTACTGCTGCCGGTAATCGTGCCTTTGAAAGCATATTCGCCCTGCGGGTCGTCGGTGGCGGCTTCAATCACATACATGCGTTCCGCGCCTTCGTTTCCCTTATAAAGAGCGAAATAGATGTACCATTTACCGTCGAGAAATTGCAGTTCGGGCGACCAGATTTCGACGTATTCCGGCGCTTTGCCGGGCGTTCCCGTCCAGACCTCTTTCAAAGGCGCGGACGCCATTTCTTTTAATTCATCGAAGCGGGAAACCAGAATTTTTCGTTTCTGCCGGTCAACCGTACAGTAATAAAAACTGTCTTCGCGGGAAACTAACCAAGGGTCTTCGCCGTCGGCGACCAAAACGTGTGTTTGATCGCCGCTCGGCGGCAGCGCTCGCGCCCGGGCGGTCATCCGGTTGATTTCGTCGACGGTCATCGGCTGCAATTTTTCGTGAATTTCCCGCGACATTAACTTATCCTTTCATTGAATAATTTAACATCTACGACCCGAAGGCGCGCAAATTTGCCCGCCGCGGTCTGCAACTCAATATTTCGCCAGTTCTCCCGGCTTGTCCTGTTTTTAAGCAAATACGGGTAAAGCTTATCTAAGCTCGATAGAAAGAAGAATTCGTTTTAGCTGCGAAGCTTTTTTGCTTTTGTCCCGAACCTTACAGACGCCTTCTAAATGGATTGCTAATCTGCTTTTTAAAAGCAGGTGAATTTTATCGCGTGCAATTTTTTAGTGATTCGGGAATTAACAGGAAACGATTATTATGACAAAAAAAAGACAGGAGCACTTGGAGATGGTCGCCGCGACTTTGACCCAGGCATATTACTCAGAGCACACGCCAGCAAGCCGCGATTACCGGGAGCTTCTCGATACGTACGGCTACATTTTGGACGCGCTCGTCGAAAAGGATAAATTACCGCCCGGACAATCTCCGCTGACGGCAAGCGACACGCTCGCTAATCCCGAAACCGACGATTCGCGCGCTTGATTTCGGTTGCCGCGCGGGCGAAAAAGCCTGTCTTCAGAGACAAAAAGAACTTTTTTGTCACCTGCTGAACAGAGTATTTATCAGCCGTTTATTAAACTTTAACTATTAATGAAATCCGACTGACGCGTAAGGTGAAATTTTCGCCCGAACGTTTGTTTCCGATTCACAAATAACAGGAATTTAAAGAAAAAAGCGAGGTAATAAAAATTATGCAAGTAAGTGACATTATGACTGCGAATCCGGCGTGCTGTATGCCGGACACAAGACTGCCGGAAGTGGCTCGAATGATGGTGGACGGCGACTGCGGCGAGATTCCCGTCGTGGAAAATCTCGATACGCGAATTCCCGTCGGCGTTATCACCGACCGCGACATTACCTGTCGCGCGGTAGCCAAAGACTTAAACCCGTCGGAGATGACGGCAGCCGACTGTATGACCGCCAATCCCGTCGTGACCGTGACGCCCGATTTGAGCGTCGAAGAATGCGCCCTTTTGATGGAAGACCATAAAATACGACGCGTCCCGGTTCTTGACGAGAGCGGCGGCGTCTGCGGCATCGTTGCGCTGGCGGACATCGCCTCGAACACGTCGAAACGGGACGCGGGCGACGTCTTGCAGGAAGTTTCCGAGACGACCCGGGCAGCTTCCTCATTCGGCGAATGATACATCCGCCTGAAAATGGCTTGGCGCAAATATTTGCGAGTAACTGCATAAATTGTTAGTTTTATGCATTTCAACCGAATATTTGCGCCAAACCTATTTCAGCGCCTGACAAGTTTGCGACGGCGTTTGAAAGAGAAACTTTTCGAGCGAAGAATCCAGCCTGTCCAAATCGAGCGGCTTCACCAGATACTCGTTGCATCCGGCTGCAAAAGCCCGATAGCGTTCGCCGCGGCGCGGATAATCCGAGAGAAAAACTATCGGGATAACGCTCAGCGAAGTAATCGAGCGGATAAGCCGTATCGCCTCAAAACTGCCTAGTCCCGGAAGATATTTGTCCATAATGATTAAATCCGGGCGACCGATTACGGCAGCATCGAGGGCTTCTTCGCCGCTCGCCGCTTCAATCACTTTCAGGTCGTATAAATCCAGCAATTCTTTGAGCGTTTCGCGCGCCTGCGCATCACTTAGCGCGATTAAAACGAGCGGTTGTTTTTCCGTATAGGAAAAGACCGTGCCGCGGAAATTATCACTGGTCGATTGATGCAGGATTTGTGCTGTATTCATAATTGAAGACGCCCGAGTGAGCTTTATTATTCGTTGTATTTGTTCAGTTCGGCAGGAACGTCCGCCGATTCCTCTAAATTCGAGACGCCGGAAATATCGGTTTCGTTTCCCGTCTCGCTCGATTGCGCGGCTTCGATTTCGCCGGAATTTACGGTCTGCGTCAAAACGCCGGAATCGTTTTCCGCATTATCTAAACCGGGACTCTCGCCGCGCCCGACGTAAGACTCGTCAGACATCACAACTCCGGCGACGCCGGTCGGATGCGAGCTGTTACCGGCGCGCGGCGCGCTTTTCAGCGCGTCTTTATCGCTTTCCGAAAGCGTTTTAGCGTCGCTCATATCGAGTAAATCGGATTTCTTTTGGTCGTTATTCATTTCTCCCCTTGTTTTTTGTAAACGGCTTCTATGATTTGATAAGCGTCCATTTCAGACGATTTACCACTTCTCGTTTTTAAGATTTTATTTCAAAATACAAAGCTTTTCTGTTTGTTAGCTGACGGAAACCGCCTTTTGGTTGTGTTTGAATAGGCATTAAAACGTTTGCAAGACAGCAGACAGTAATATCCTGCATCAAGCATAAAAAAGCTCTTCGTGTTTGTCAGGCGGCGGACAAACAAGCGGAGCGTTTTCGTTTAAAATTCATTTAATGACAGACGAATGCGAGCCGATAGCTAAAGGCGCGTTTCGAGGTCGAAATTTTATTTTTGTAAAAGGCGGGTAAAAGAAAATGGCTAAAAATAATCACATTACGAGCGATCATTGGAAGGTTGGAGGTCAGGGGCATAACGGCGAGAACCTTTTGCACGAAGTTAATAAGCAGAAATATACGCAGGCGCAAAAAGCGCAGAAAGACAACGCTTCTTTGATACCGAATCAGAACGAACAGCAGCACAACGAAACGCCGGCGCCGAAAGGCGGCAGCGAACGCGCGGGCGAGGCTACGAAATCGTCAAATTCGTCGAGCAGCGATTATTGATTTTCCGAAACGACAAATGCCGAGCCTGAAACAGTATGAAGCATTTCTCGTTTGAAGAAATCCGGTTTCTTTCAAAATCGATAATGCCTGGTTCAGACCTGGAGCGACGATACATTTCAGATAAAATAAAAACCGCTCTGACTTCAAGCGGTTTTTATTTTCCCTGCCGATTCGCGCGTAAAGCTCTTTTTTTATCAACGCTAAATTATGGCAGGTAATTGACTTCACACATTTTTTAATCTCACGTCCGGTTAGGATTTTTCAAACAATTTCGACAGCTTGCGATAGTAGCGCCGGCTGGCGATAATTTCTGCGCCGCTCGCTAAAATTATTTTGGCGCGCCCGCCGAAAACGGCTTGCATTTCGCGGATGCGTTCGAGATTGACCGAGCCGGAACGATGAACGCGCGCGAATTTCGAAGGGTCGAGCTGCAGCTCAAGGCTCGAAATCGTTTCGCGCAGCAGATACGTCGCCTTTTCGAAATGAAGCCGGACGTAATTTCCGTAAGCCTCAATCCATTCGATTTCGCCCGTTTTGAAAAAATAAACGCGCCCGCCTTTTTTCACCAGCACGCGCTCCAGATAACCCGTGCCCGCTTTAAAAAATTCGCCGGTTTCTTCGGTTTGATTCTGTTCCGCCGCTGCGGTTTGGATTTGAGCTTTAGCGCGCGCCACCGCCTTTTTCAAACGCTCTTCGTCAAACGGTTTTAAGAGATAATCGAGCGCGGCGGCTTCGAAAGCCTTGACGGCGTAGCGGTCAAAGGCGGTCAGGAAAACGACGACCGGCGTTTCTTCCGGCGCCAGCTCGGCTAAAACCTCAAAACCGTCTTTGCCCGGCATTTGCACGTCGAGAAAGACGAGCGCCGGCAATTTTTCTTTAATCAGCGAGACGGCTTCGATTCCGTCGCCCGCTTCGCCGACGATTTCCATTTCCGCGTCGTCCGCCAGAAGCCGCCGCACGCGCTCGCGGGCAAAAGGTTCGTCGTCGATAATGGCGGCGCGTATTTTCGGCATCAAATCAATGTTTTTCCCCGCGCCCGGCGCGAAAAGGAATTTGCAGTACGACTTCCAGACCGCCGCTTGCCGAATTATGTAAGATCAGCGCCTGGCGTTTGCCGTAAAGCTGTCTGAGCCTGGCTCGCGTATTCGATAAACCGATGCCTTCGGGCAAATCGCCGGTTTCCGAATTCGCGATTCCGCCGCCGTCTGAAACTCTTAGTTCCAACATTCCGTCCAGACGTTCGGCGCTGATGTCGATTTTGCCCGCGCCCGGACGCGAGGCGATGCCGTGGCGAATGGCGTTTTCGAGCAAAGGCTGCAAAATCATGCTCGGCAGACAGGCGTCGAGCGTTTCCGGCGCGACCCGAAAGCCGACCGTCAGGCGGTCGTGAAAACGCGTTTTTTCGATTTCCAGATATTTTTCCAGAAATTCCAGCTCCTGCCTGAGCGTCACTTCCGGCAGATTTTCGGTTTCGAGCGCGAGCCGGAGCAAATCGCCGAGCCGCGCAATCGTCCGGTCGGCGGCTTTCGCATCGCGATGAACCAGCTCGGAAATCGTGTTCAAAGTGTTGAAAAGAAAATGCGGCTGCAACTGCATCTGCAAAGTTTGCAGCCGCGCGCGGGCAAGCTGCGCGCTGCGCTCGTGATAGCGCCGGTAATAAAACGCGGCGTGGCTGAAGCCGACGATTCCGGCGTAGGTCAGCAAATTCAGATGAATCTTTTTGGTGAATAAAAAACCGAAAACTCCGTAGGGCGAATCGCCGACGACGAGCGACCAGATGGTCAGGCACTGGACGATTGACTGGAGGAAAATATCGTGAAGGAAAACGCCAAGGCGGCGGCGAAATGTACGGCGAGCGCGGTTTTCCACATTTCGCGCTCAAAGCGGAAACGGCGGGCAAGCCAGAAAGTCGCGGGCGAAAGCGCCGCCCATAGATACCATTC
>DASVRL010000014.1:0-11286 GCA_036388635.1 Pyrinomonadaceae bacterium | reverse complement strand
GTCGACCGTGTTCATCAAAGTCGCTTTTAAAGAAGCCGGCGAAAGATTCGGATTGCGCGCCGCGAGCAGAGCCGCCGCGCCCGCCGCGTGCGGCGACGCCATCGAAGTTCCGGTCAGGCTCGCGTAGCCGCTGACATTCGTATGCGTGCTTAAAATTCCGGTTCCCGGCGCCGCCAAATCGACGCTGATCGGTCCGTAATTTGACGAGCCGGCGCGCGTATCGGTCGAAGTCGAGTTAGCGACGGCTAAAATTGAAGGGCTGGTATAGCTCGCCGGATAAAACGCTTCGGTTTCGACATTGCGCCCGTTATTGCCCGCCGCAAAGACATTCAAAATTCCGGCATTGCCCAGAGCATCGAGCGCGTCTTTCGTCGCTTGGTCGTAAGCGCAAGCCTCGTCGCAGCCGCCGTAGCTGTTGTTCGTCACGCGAATATTGACGCCGCGATTTTTCATCAGGCGGACGTAATTATAAGCATTGATGAGCATCGCCGAGGTCGTGCCGAAACCGGTCGAATTATAAATTTTTATCGCCATCAGGCGGACGTTCCAATTGATGCCGACGACGCCCACATTGTTATTGCCGACCGCGCCGATGGTGCCTGCCGTGTGCGTTCCGTGACCGTTTTCGTCCTGCGGGTTCGCGTCGCTGAAAAAGAAATCGTAGCCGTAATAATCGTCGACAAAACCGTTGCCGTCGTCGTCGATATTGTTTCCGTTCGTCTCGCCCGGATTTGTCCACATATTCGCCGCGAGGTCTTCGTGATTATAGTTGATTCCGGTGTCGATATTGGCGACGACGACATTCGCGCTGCCGGTCGTCAAGTCCCACGCTTGCGGCGCGGAAATTTTCGTCAATCCGTACATTCCGGCGCTGTTAAACTGCGGGTCGTTCGGCGTGGCTTGCAGATGATAAAGATAATTCGGCTGGACGTATTCGACGTCCGCCAGATTGGCGTATCGCGCGACGGCGGTTTCGACCGACAAACCGGCGGGCAGCTTAACTCTTTGCCAGCCCAAATCGGGAAATTCTTCGACCACGCGCGCGCCGAACTGCGAGTTTGCCGAAGCCGCCGAAGCGGAAACCGTTCCGTTTTTAAACTTGACGAGCAATTCGCCGTCGGCATAAATCCTGGAGTTATACTGGGCAAAAACGGTCTGGGAGAAAAGCACCAGCACTAAAACGAAAAGAAATGCAAATTTTACGGTTTTCATCAGCTTACAACCTCGCGCGAATGATATTGAATATCATTATATTTTAGTTTTTTCAGGGCAGTGAGACAAGGGAAATATCAGGTGAAAGTAAATGGGCGTAAAGGTCAGAAGTAAAAAGCCGTCGGAAAGCGTAAACTGCCTGCCGCTTTCCGACGGCTTTTTACTCAAAATTTATGGGGCGGCTAGTGGGGGTCGAACCCACGACTTCCTGAACCACAATCAGGCGCTCTAACCACTGAACTATAGCCGCCGTAAATCAAAGACGAACGAATATTATCACCGGAAATCCGGAATAGTTCAAGCTTTAAACTTAAAATGCGTCGAAAAGTTTAACCCGTCTTGCGGCTGAAGCGGCTGCGGCGTTTGTGTTTTTCGCCGGCGCCGCTTTGATTTTTTTTCGACTTGAACAAAATTTCGCCGGATTGATTCAGCGAGCGAATCGGCGATAAATCTCCGGCTTGCCCGCCGCGCGCGGCGTAGCGCGTCGGCACGAGCAGCAGCTGAACTTGCGGCGCGCCGGAAATCGTGCGCCGGTCAAAGATTTGAACGAGCGAATGCACTTCGCGGTGCGTCCGATTCGATAAAGCGTGCGCTTCGTCGCGAAGCTTTTGCAGGAAATTCATCGCCGGCGAGCGGGAATTAAAATCAATTTTCGCCGCGCCGCGATTAGTTAAAAAATGGCTCACTTTATCGTGTTGTTTCGGCGGTTTGACGGCGGCGACGAGCGGTAAATCTTCCAAACCAAACTGCTGCAAAACTTTTTTCACGGCGTTTAATTGCGGCTTTCCGCCGTCGAGCAGAATCAAATCCGGCAAAGCTGCGCGGGCGGGCAAAAGCTTTAGTCTTTCGCGCACGCTTTCCGCCAGCGATTCGGTTTCCGAAAGATTTTCAAACTGCCAGACAATATCTTCATCTCTCGCTAATTTGCCGTCTGCGCTGCCGCCGACGACGCGCGCGGCGACGATTTCCTTTCCCGCCAGGTGCGCGACGTCGAAACCTTCGACGCGGCGCGGCGCGTTTTTCAAATTGAAAATTTCCTTTAATTCGACGGCGATTTTTTCCGCGCCGCGTTGTTGCGGCAAAATCGGATTAGCCAGCAAAATCTCGGCGCGTTTTTGCGTCGTCAAAACCGTCGGCGGCAGTTTTTCGGGCAGCTCGGCGATTATCTCAGCCTTTTTCCCGAAATGTTTCGACAAATTTTTTTCCAGCGCCTTTCGCCCGGGAAAATCGTGCGAAACGTAAATCCGTTTCGGCAAATAGAATCGATAGAAATCTCTGATAAATTCAGCCAAAGCCGCGCCTTCCGTGTAATTTTCGTTTTCCGGCGACTTCCAGACGAAATGCTTTCCGCCGACCGTTTTTCCGCGCCGCAAAGTGTTCAGGTGAACGGCGGCTGTGCCGTTTTCGACCGTTGCGGTTAAAACGTCGGTGAAATCTGCGGCGCGAATCTGCCACTTGGAATCGGTAAAAATTTCGGAAATCGCGCGGCGAAGGTTGCGCGCTTCAGCCGCGCGCTCAAATTCCAGATTTTCGGCGAAAAGCTCGATTTCCTTATCGATTTTAAATAAAAGCTCGTCGCCGCGGTTCGACAAAAGCAAATGGACGGCTTCGACCGCGCTTTTGTATTTTTCGTCGTCGCAGATTTCGGCAACGCAGGGCGCCAGACAGCGACGCAGAAAATATTCCGGACACGGCGCGTCGAAACTGCCGTCAATGTCCAGCTCGCACGGATGCAGGCGAAAAACGCGCGCGATTAAATCAATCAATCGCCTGACAGTCGTTTCGGGCAGAAACGCGCCGTAAAGCGTATCTTTTTCGCCGACCAAATCGGGACGCCGCGTGACCAGCAGACGCGGAAAGCGCTCGCCGGTCGTGAGAACTAAAAACGGATAATGAGCCTTCTCATAATTTAATTTCATTATTGCAAACGCGGAGAAAACAGGGATGGAAGCTAATTCAGCATAATTTTTAATAAAAATCAGATTATTAAACAAATATCATTCTTAAGGATAAAGAAATTGCATATCTTTTTGTAAATCGAGCGATTCTCTTTCCGGCTCATCATAATCTTGCGTATCTTCAACGGAAACAACTTCTTGCTTAGTTTTGCTCGGGGGCGCAAATTTTTCTCGTAGTTCTTCAAAACCTGGAGTTTTAAGCATTTTGGAAGATTTGCTTTTAAATTTCGGAAAGCTGTTTCTTTTAAGAAAATTTAATAATGTTTTCATCAATTTGAAAATAGAATCTAATTCTTTTTTAAAAGATTCATACGAGATTGAATCATTTTGTTCGGCAGTTATTTTTAATTCTCTCAATAGTATTTCACTCAGTTTTTCAAGAGTATGATAAGCCCGGCTTGCCCATTTTAACTGATTATTTTTTTCGTCTAGAATGCTAAAACAAATTGATACCATAACTTCAGAAAGTCCTTTCACATAAAATGATTCTTCAGTATGTGCGGCTTTGGTAAAAGCAAATCGTGCGTCATTAACCAGAATATCCCTGTTTTTTTTAATATTACAGTCGCTCGCATCGTATAAAAAATCAATACCTGAGTTAAAATGACTCTCTGCTTCTCGTTCAATTTTTAAGAGCAGCTTATTAATTTTTTGATCTTGTTGACTCAAACGAGTGGCAATTTGCTCAAGATTTGTTGTTTTTCTGACAAGAACTGCTTGACCTGTAAAGATGACAATCTGAGAAACCAGCGTGCCTGCCACTGTCTTACTTAACCAACTCATAACTGCCTTCAATCCAACAATACTTAATTCTGTCATCTGAGTAACTCCATTCTTCTTTATAAAATATCTGTTTTACGTTTATTTTTCACTTAACTTCTTCCGTGTTTGCGGCGGTTGAACTTTCTTCCGCGCCGAGCATCGCGTGAATCGTTTCCAGCGAGTCGGCGTCTTCGATTTTTTTATCGTCGCGCCAGCGCAGGATTCTCGGAAACCGGACGGCAATGCCGGATTTATGCCGCGTCGAGCGCTGGATGCCTTCAAAACCGAGTTCAAAAACGAGCTGCGGCGTCACCGAGCGCACCGGACCGAAAGTTTCAATCGTATTGTTGCGGACGAAGCGGTCGACTTTGCGAATCTCCGCGTCGGTCAAGCCCGAATACGCTTTCGCAAACGGCACCAGCTCGCCGTCGCGCCAGACGGCGAAAGTATAATCCGTGTAAAGACTGGCGCGTTTGCCGGTGCCGCGCTGCGCGTAAATCAAAACGGCGTCGACCGTCAGCGGGTCGATTTTCCATTTCCACCAATCGCCGCGCGGTCGCCCGACGCGATAAGGCGAATCGAGCCGTTTGAGCATAAAGCCTTCGACTTTCCGATTGCGGCTTTCCGCGCGAATTTCCGCCAAATCGTTCCAATCTTTCGCCGCGACAACCGGTTCGAGCAAAAGCGTTTTTCTCGATTCGTCCGGCAGATTGGCTAAAATTTCGGTGAGAATCGCGCGCCGCTCGCGCATCGGCTTCGGGCGAATATCTTCGCCTCGAAACTCCAGAATGTCGTAGCACAAAAGCACGACCGGAACTTCTTCCAGCAATTTTTTGCCGATGGTTTTGCGTCCGATTCGCCTCTGCAATTGCGCGAAAGGCAAAACCGCGCCCGTTTTCCAGGGCAAAATCTCGCCGTCCAGAACCGTTCCGTCGGGCAGATTAAAGCTCGCCGCGGTGATTTCGGGAAAGCGTTCCGTCACCAAATCTTCGCCGCGCGACCACAAAAAACTTTCGCCCGCGCGGCGAATCATCTGCGCGCGGATGCCGTCCCATTTCCACTCGGCTTGCCAATCGGAAATCGCGCCCAAATCTTCGAGCGGAAAATCAATCTGGTGCGCCAGATGAAACGGGTACGGGCGCGACAAATCGGCGTCGGATGCGGAGGCTTCAATCAAATTCAAATAAAAATCGGCGTTCGGCGACCACGTTCCCATCAGGCGATGCGCGATGATTTCCTTTTCGATTCCGGCGACTTGCGCCAGCGCGCGAACGACCAGAAGTTGCGAAACGCCGACGCGAAAACTGCCCGTGATGAATTTGTTAAAAACAAAACGCTGGTCGGCGTCAAGCTCGTTCCAGGCTTGCGCCACCGCTTCGTGCTGTTCTTCTTCCGCCAAATCACGCAGCGGCAGAATTCGTTTTTCAATCCAATAGCTCAATGGCAAATTCGTTCCTTCCGCCGAATTGTCGGGCAAAAGCAGCGCAATCGTTTCGCCCAAATCGCCGACGGCGTCGTATGAAAGCTCGAAAAGCCAATCTTCGACACCGGCGATTTCCGCCGCCCACGCGCGTAGTTTCGCCGTCGGAACAATCTGGCGCGGCTTGCGCCCGCTCAGAAAATAAATCGCCCACGCCGCGTCTTCCGCCGTCGCCGCGCCGAAATATCTGACCATCGCCTCGACCTTTTCGTTGGTCTTGTTCGTCTGGTCGAGCGCTAAATATAAATCGGTAAATTCTTTCATCTGTTAGAACGCCCGAACGCGAAACGCGTGAACGATGAATTCTTTATTCCGCGTTCGGGCGTTCACGCGTTCTGCGTTTCTTTTATTCTTCGTCAATCTCAGTTCCCGCCAGCCCGATTTCCGGCGATTCGCCCGCGTATCTGGTTTTCAGCGGGCGCGCGTCTGTGCCTCGATTTTGCAAATAACGGACGAGCGGTTCGGTCGTGCCGTGCGTGACCAGAATTTTTTCGGCTTCGGTTGCCGCAATCGCCGTTAAAAGCTCGTCCCAATCGGCGTGGTCGGACAAAATAAAACCTCTGTCGACGGCGCGCCGCCGGCGCGCGCCCCGAATCCGCATCCAGCCGGAAGCAAACGCGGTCGAAGCGTTGCCGAATTTGCGCAGCCACGGCGTGTCCTGCGCGGAAGGCGGCGCGACGACGAGCGAGCCGATAAAATCTTTTTTATTTTCGACCGCGCCGACATATTCGGTCGGCGGCAATTCAACGCCCGATTCGCGGTATTCCTGCGTTAGTTTTTCGACCGCGCCGTGCGTGTAGATTTTTCCGATGGAAGCATCGACGCTTTTCATAATGCGCTGCGCTTTCCCCAATGAATAAGCGAAAATCACCGACGCTTTGCCTTTTTCCGCGTTCGTGCGCCACCAATCGCTCATGTCCGAGAACAAAATATCGGGCGGAGTCCAGCGATAAATCGGCAGCCCGAAAGTCGCTTCGGTGATAAAAGTGTGGCATTTGACGTGTTCGAACGGCGCGCAGGTCGGGTCTTTCGTTAATTTGTAATCGCCCGAAGCCACCCAGACTTCGCCTTTGTATTCGACGCGCACCTGCGACGACCCTAAAACGTGACCCGCCGAATGAAACGAAACTTTAACGCCGCCAATCGTGCGCGTTTCACCGTAGGCAAGCGTTTCGATATTGCCTTCGTTCCACAAACGCGTGCGAAAAAGCCGCTCGCCCGCTTTCGAAACCAGATAATTTTTCGAACCGCGATAAGTGTGGTCGGCGTGCGCGTGCGTCAGGACGGCTTTTTCCACCGGCTGCCACGGGTCGATGTAAAAATCGCCCGCCTCGACATACAGCCCGCGCTCGCTCAAACTGATTAAATCCATTTTTAAATTTTAACAAATCGCGAAAGGCGAGAGCGAATTTATTTGAAAACAAAAAAAGCGGTGAGTTTCTGATCAGAAACTCACCGCTTTTTCGATGTTGAATACCCCCGGCACGACTTGAACGTGCGACCCACAGCTTAGAAGGCTGTTGCTCTATCCAACTGAGCTACGGGAGCAAAAAGCAAGTTTAAATGTTAGCGATTGTGGAATCTCAAGTCAAATTAGCCGGTTTACGGCGTCTCGTAATTTGTCTTCTCGATTTCGCGCACGATGTCGGTCATTTGCTCAAAAACTTCGGTTAAATTCAGCTCGCTCGTGTCGATCACAATCGCGTCGGCGGCAATCGAAAGCGGCGAATCGGCGCGCGAAACGTCGCGTTTGTCGCGCAGCGTGATTTCTTCGAAAGTTTTTTCGTAGGTCGCCTCCAGCCCGCGCGCCAAATCTTCTTCGTAGCGGCGGCGCGCTCTGGCTTGCGGATTCGCCGTCAGAAAAAATTTTACGTCCGCGTTCGGAAAAACGACGGTTCCGATATCGCGCCCGTCGAGAACGCAGCCGTGCGGCGCCGTTTCTCCCAAAAGTCTCTGATGCTCGACCAGAATCCGGCGAACTTCGGAAATCGTCGAGACAATCGAAGCCGCCTGCCCGACCTCGCCGGTGCGAATTTCTTTTGAAACGTCGCGCCCGCCGAGTTTTACCTGTAGATTTTCCGGCTCGCCGACCAGCTCGATTTTCGCGTTTTCGGCGATTTCGGCAACTTTCGCCGTATTTTCAAAAGCCGTTTCGCTTTCCAAAACAGCCAAGCCGACGGCGCGGTACATCGCGCCCGTGTCGAGATAAAGCAGGTTCAGTTTTTTTGCCAGCATCTTGCCGAGCGTGGATTTGCCCGCTCCCGAAGGTCCGTCAATGGCGATTATCATCGGATTTTAGTTTATTTGATTTCCGGGATTCTGTCTAAATCAATCAAAAGCTCAAGCCTTTCGCTGTTTTCCCGCGGCGCGCGTTTAAACTCCCGGTGAAATTCATCAATTGTAATTATTACGAATTCAAATTATTTTTAAGCTTTTTCGGCAGTTTTTCCCAGACCATTTCATACGACTGTTTGATTAAACTCTTCAACTCATCTGTTTTCAGCGCGTCGAGTTTCTGCACCGTGACCCAATGATAACGCGCGACGTAATGAGCGGGAACGATGCCGGCTTTTTCCGTCAGCTCGGCAAACTTTTCGGGCGTGCATTTGAAAGACAGAGAAATATTTTCCGCCGTTTCCAGTCCTGTCACCGCAAACATTTTTTTGCCGACCGTAAACGTCAAATCATTTCCCCATTTGACGTCTTCGGTCGCGTGCGGAAACGAAAGACAGAACCGGCGGATTTCTTCGATGTCCATTTTATTCTCCTAAAATTTTGCCCAGCGCCTTTATCGTTTTTTCGATGTCTTCGCGCGCGATGTCGTAGTGCGTCACCATCCGAATCGTGCCGGCAAAGCCGATGGCTAAAATTCCGCGCTCTTTTAATGCGGCGACAATCTCGGCGGGAGTTTTGCCCGTCGCCGCGACGTCGAAAATGACGATATTCGTTACGACTTTGCCGGCGTCAATCGAAACGCCTTTCAGATTCGCCACGCCTTCCGCCAATTTTTTGGCGTTTTCGTGGTCGATGTGCAGCAGTTCAGGCGTTTCTTCCAGCGCGACGAGTCCTGCCGCCGCTAAAACTCCGACCTGGCGCATTCCGCCGCCGAGCCGTTTGCGCCAGATGCGCGCCTGCGCGATAAAATCTTTTTTGCCCAGAAGCATCGAACCGACCGGCGCGCCCAAAGCTTTCGACAAACAAAACTGAACCGAATCGCAATTTTTTGTTAAATCGGCGACCGATTCATTTAAAGCCGTCGCCGCGTTGAAAATCCGCGCGCCGTCCAGGTGAACGGGCAAATCGAGCGCGTGCGCCTGCTCGCAGATTTTCGTCGTTTCTTCAGCGGTCATCACGCTTCCGCCGCCGAAATTATGCGTGTTTTCCAGACAAATCAAACCGGTCGGCGAGACGTAATACGTTTGATTGACGCGCAGCGCCGCCGCGATTTCGTCCCACGTCAGCATTCCGGTCGGCGACTGGCTGCGCACCGGGCGCACCACGACGCCCGCGATAGCTGAAGGCGCGCCCAATTCGTAATTAAAAATGTGCCCGCGTTCTTCGATGATGATTTCGTCGCCGCCGCGCGTGTGCAGCTTGACGGCGATTTGATTGCCCATCGAGCCGGTCGGCACGAAAAGCGCGGCTTCTTTGCCGAACATCTCGGCGGCGCGCTCCTGAAGAAGATTAACCGTCGGGTCTTCGCCGTAAACGTCGTCGCCGACTTCCGCTTCCGCCATCGCGCGGCGCATCGCGGGCGTCGGTCGGGTCACTGTGTCGCTTCGTAAATCAATCATTCCGCTAATTAAATAATGTTAAATAATGCCTTTATGACAATGATATATGATAAAGATAGCGGCTGCGTTTGGCTAAATCCCAATTGGCGTAGCGCGCCGCTTCCGCGTACCTGTAATTATACAAATTCAGATTTCCTTCGCGCTCGAACTGCGGTTTCAGTTCTTCTAAAACCTCGACTTTTTTTCGCCAGTGTTCGGTTTCGTTGACGGTCAAATCGAGCGCCCGAAATTTTAAATCGTATTTTTCCAAAAGTTTTGCCAGATACGTGTTTTCGGGCAGTAAATTTTCGCGCTCGGCGAGATTGTTTATCCACTGCGTGTAAAATATTCCGATTCGTCCCGTCGAAGGTTTCAGAATCGAAACGATTTGTTTCAGAGTTTCTTCCAAATTGTCCGCGTAATAAAGCGTGTCTATCGAAACGGCGCAATCGAAAGCGCGCGGCTCGATTTGCAAATGATTCATATTTCCGACGCTGAAAGCAAGCCGTTCGTTCGGCGTTCTATCGCGCGCCTGCCGGATCGCTTCGGCGGAAATATCGACGCCGTGAAAAAACGCGCCCGTTTCGCTTTGCAGGTATTCGGTGATAAAACCGTTGCCGCAGCCTAAATCCAGAACGCGCTCGTCCGCGCTTAAGCGCAAAGCTTCGAGCAGTTTTTTTAATTGAAAAACATCAGCCAGTCCGTGCTGGCAGAGATTTACGCCGTAAACCTTTTCGCAAAAAAGCGCGTGCGCCCGGCTTTCGGTCGCCGCTTCGAAAAAGTTGTCGTATTCGTACAGCCATAAAGGATTTTCGGTTTCGACGGCTTTTCGGGCGAGACTTCCTTTTTCCGTCGGCGCGAAAACGCCGCCGGTTTCGGATAAATAATCTTCATTGAGCAGATTTTCAAACGCCGCCGACCAATCGACCAGATATTTACCGAACCATATTTCGCCGAATTTTCTTAAATTTTCAATATTTGCCATCGAGCCGGCGTCAAAACCGGACATTAAACCGTAGCGGCTTTTCAGCCAGCCCGCCGCAATCAACAACTGCTTTTCGGCTTCGGAAAAATTTCTCATCGAACCCGTATTGCTTTCGAGAACAATTATTTAAGATTTTTTAACTCGAATTCCGCCGTCTCCCAACCGGCGAGTTTGGCGCCCGCCTGATACGCGCTTTCCAGAAATTCCAGAACCGCTTCGCGCGGGCTCGCCGCTTTTCGCACCTCGTCATACATCAAAAGCGCCAGATGCCCGCCGCCGGATTCGCCCCAGAACGCGGCTTCGGGCTGTAAAGGCTCGTCCGATAAATTTTTCGGCTCGGGCGCGGTGTAAGAATAAAAAGCGGGCGCGGCGACATTGTCGTCGCCCGTCCAGAAACCGAAGCTGACGACTTCGTGCGAATAGGCTTCGCGCTCGACTGTTCCGGCTTCGTCGCGGACGGGCGCGGGTTTTCCCGAAAATCTGGTCAAAGCCAGATCAAAACTGTGCCAGAAGAGGTGAACCGGCGTCGATTTGCCGGTAAAGCGCCCGCGAAATTCCTCGAAAATCGCATTGACGCCGACCAGGATTTGCCGAAAACGCTCGACATATTCCCGGTCGTAAGATTTATTCTCGGCGTCCTCGGCAAACGGCGTTTTGCTCGGCGCTTCGTAAGGCACGGCGCGGATTTCCGCTTCGATGCCGAGCGCGGCGAGATTGTCGAAAACCCGCCGGTAAAAATCGCCGACCGTCAAACCGTCTTCCAGCGCAAACTCGCGCCGCTCGCCCTGATTCGTCAGAATTTTCAGCCGGTGCTCGATAAAATCGAATTCAATCTCGAAGCTGCCGAAGCCGTAGGGAATCGGGCGCGTCGTCAAGCCGCGCGTCGAAACGTAGAACGGAACGTGCCACCAGTGATTGAGCCGCGGAAAAGTGGCAAGCCGGATTTTCCCGACAATCTGCAAATAAAGATGCAGAGTGTTTTTCGTTGCTTTCCATTCCGAAAGCGGAAGCGCGGGAAAAGCGGTTTTTTTTGCAAAAGCGTTTTGATTCATAAAACTTTTATTTCGCTGGAAGCGTTTCAAAAAATAAATCGTCCGGGTAACAATAACCCCAATC
>DASVRL010000013.1:0-5894 GCA_036388635.1 Pyrinomonadaceae bacterium | reverse complement strand
TTCAAAAGTGACAGGTAAAAAGCAATAGGCGATAAGAAAGAGCGCTCTTTCTTATCGCCTATTGCTTTTCAGTTTTCACTCGTTATTTTATCTCAAATTCATAAGGCAGCATCAGCATCGCTTCGCCGTTTTTCATCCGGTCGAAAAGCTCGGCGTAGCGCAAAGCGCGGCGCATATCTTCGGGAAGCGATTTGACCAGAGTTTCCTGCGCCTGACGTTCTTTTGATTGCGCGAAAGTGCTGTCTTCGCTGTTGCCGAAATACTCTTCAAAAAACGTGCGCGGTTCGGGAAAAACGACGCGCCGCACGTCTTTGTCGGCGGGCAGATTGGCTAGTTGCTTGGCGATTTCGATTGATTTTTCCAGACCGCCGATTTCGTCGACCAGCCCGCGTTCTTTCGCCTGCGCGCCCGTCCAGACGCGTCCCTGCGCGATGGTGTGAACGTCCTCGTTGGTTTTGCCGCGACCTTTGGCGACCTTCGGCAGAAAGTCGTCCCAATAGATTTTGTTGGTCTGCTCTTCCATTTTTTTCTTTTCGTCTTCCGTCCATTTATCGCCGGTGCGGAAGATGCCCGAATTTTTGCCGCGCTGCACGTATTGAGTGCTGATGCCGAGCCAGTCGTTAAAGCCTTTCAGCGACGGCTTGCCCATAAAAACGCCGATTGAGCCGGTCAAAGTCGAAGGCTCGGCGACGATTTTATTGGCGTTGCAGGCGATGTAATAACCGCCCGAAGCGGCGACGTCAGCCATCGAAACGACGACCGGTTTTTTCGCTTTCGCGTTCTCGATCGCGTGCCACATCAAATCCGACGCGAGCGCCGAGCCGCCCGGAGAATCGACGCGCAAAACAATCGCTTTGATGGTGTTGTCTTCCGCGGCGTCGTTGATGGCTTTGACCAAAGTATCCGAGCCGAGAGATTCGCCGCCGAAAGCGCTGCGGCTCGAACGCCCGATATTGATTGCGCCCGAAGCATAAACGACCGCCACGCGCTCGCCGTTATTCAAACCGAGCGAATCCGAAGAAATTTCCTTGTAGCTCGCGCCGCTCACGGTGCGGATTTTGTCGCCTTCCTTGTAGCCGAGACGATTTTTCAATTCATCGTAAACCTGGTCGCGGTAAGCCGCTTCGTCAATCAAGCCCAGTTGTTTGGCTTCGCCCGCGTGATACGGCGCGTTGTCGATCATCGCTTTCACGTCTTCGGGCGATTTTTTGCGCGATTCGGCGATGCCGTTGATAAAGCGATTGTAGTATTCGTCGATAATCGCGTTCATCACTTCCGAATGCGCTTCGCTCATTTCCTTGCGCGTAAACTGGTCGGGCGCGTTTTTGTATTTACCGATGGCGATGACTTCCGGCTCGATGCCGAGTTTATCGAGCGAGCCGCGATAAAACGTCACTTCCGCCGCGAAACCGTTAATATAAATATCGCCCGCCGGCGGCAGAAAAACTTTCTCCGCCGCCGAAGCGATGTAATATTCCTTGTTCATCCCGATTTCCATATAGGCGTAAACCGGTTTGCCGGAAGCGCGCAAATCGGCAATCGCCGCGCGCAGCTCGTCGGCTTTGCCCCAGCCGATGCCCGGAAAATTGACGTTCAGCAGAACCGCGCCGATGCGCGAATCGACTTTCGCTTTCCGCATCTGCGTCATCAGGCTTGAGAAAGACTGCGGCGATTCCATCCCGAAAACTTTCGCCATCGGGTCTTCGGCTGAGTAATCGGGCAGCTCGCCCGCGACGTTCAGCACCAGAACGCTGTTGTTCGGCACGTCGGGTTTGCCGAGCGATTCTGCGAGAAGCGCGATGCCGATAATCGCTATCAGAAAGAAAACGACCAGCACGCCGCCGGTGATAAGAAGAATTTTTCCTGTTTTAGACATTGCCATTTTGTAAAAGATACTCCGAAACTAAATCTCTCTTTATTTTACGTTTAAAAAACGAAAAAGTTTGCTTTACCGAATAATCGTCAATATGTTTGCCGAGCGAATAATCGTTAATATGTTTGTTGAGGCGCGCCACAACCGTCTCTTCAATTATTGCCGCATTTTCAAATTATTGCTACATTTTTCAATTAAAACAGCGAGCCTTGATTTTCCAGTTCTTCGGCGTCGACCGTTTTTTGACCGAACATTTCCCTGAATTTGTTCACGCTTTCCGGCGCGAAGCCTTCGTAAAAATTGCTGAAATAAATGAAAATATCTTTCGCTTTTATGTTTTCGATTTCTTCTTTCCAAATCTGCAAAGCGGCGTCCTGCGGGCGCACGATCCGGTCAAACGTCGTCAAATCGCGCTCGCCCATAAAACGAACGTAGGCGTAATCGGTTTTCAATTTTCCGATTGCTTCGAACATCATCTCGCGCGGAATCCAGCCGCCCTCGACCAGGCACAGCGCGACCGCGTTTTTTTCCAGTTCTTCAAACGTCCAATCGACCAGCCATTCGCGATTGCGGAATTCAACCGCAAACCGAACGTCTTTCGGCAAGCGCGCCAGAAAATTCCGCAGGTTCTGCGCGTTTTCCTTCGAGCCTTCAAACTGAGGCGGCATTTGAATCAAAACGACGGCGAGCTTTTTTTCCAGAAGTAAAACGCGCTCGCAAAATTCTTCCAGCGCCGGAAAAGACTTTTCGCTCAAGCTGCGGTCGTGCGTGATTTCGCGCGGCATCTTTAAAGCAAAAGTAAAGTTTTCGGGCGTTTTCTTAAACCAGTTTTCGACGGCTGACGCTGCCGGAATCGCATAAAAGCTGGAATCGACTTCGATTGTCTCAAACGCTCGCGCGTAAATTTCGAGCATCTCATTCGATTTCGTTCCGCGCGGGTAAAAAATCCGCTCGCCGGCAGCCTTAGTCGTCCAATCGGCGTAGTTCCAGCCCTGGCAACCGATTTGAATTTTCGGTTTTCGGTTCGCGGTTTTCGATTTGTTTTTGTTTTCAGCCATCCAGCTATTTTTTATTGTGTGTAAAGTTTTGTAAAGGGTTAGGCTAAATTACAAAGTTCGGTGTCTAATGTTCCAGAGCAGTACCTACCAAATTTCAAACCGAGGAAAAGAAGTCAATGCAACGAGTTAAGCTTCTGGTCGTTTTTCTTTTTTCTTTTTTCTTCCTGGCTAGTTTCAGCAGTAAGTTTTTTTCGCCGATTGTCACGGGGCAAACCGGGCTTGCCGCGCCGACCGGCGTGAGCGCTTCGGACGGAAATTATTTTAACAAAGTCGGCATCAATTGGGACGCGATTCGCGGCGCGACGAATTACCGCATTTTTCGCAACACGACCAACGATTCCGCCGCTGCCGTCGAGGTCGGAACCACCGCTGCGGCGAATTTTTTCGACGCGACCGCCGTTCCGAATCAAACTTATTTCTACTGGATTCGCGCCGAAAACGGAAACGTGACGAGCAGTTTCAGCCAAGCCGAGCAGGGATTTCGCGCCAGCGGTACGCAGCAGGGACCGGTTGCGCCGCTCGAACCGCCGCCCGCGCCGCCCGCCAATCCGGTGACGGCGGCAAAGGCTAACCTTGGCAAAATTCTTTTCTGGGACGAGCAGCTGTCCTCGACGCGCACGGTTTCGTGCGGCACTTGTCACCAAGCCGCTAGAGGCGGCTCTGATTCGCGCTCGGTTTTCAGTAATTCTCTTTCGATTAATCCGGGCGCCGACCTCACTTTCGGCACGGCGGACGACGTCACGGGCTCGCGCGGCGTTCCGCAAAATCTGGCTAACGGCGATTACCAGTGGTCGAGCGTTTTCGGACTCCGCGATCAGGTGACGAATCGGAAATCGCCTTCTTATATCAACGCCGCTTATTCGCCGCTGCTTTTCTGGGACGGGCGCGCGACCGGAACTTACCGCGACCCGCTGACCAACGCCGTCGTCATCAATAACGGCGCGGCGCTGGAAAGTCAATCGTCCGCCCCGCCCGTCAATTCGGGCGAAATGGCGCACAACGGGCAAAACTGGAACGAAGTCGCTTTGCAGATTTCCAACTCAAAACCGCTCGCAGTTTCGCCGAATGTTCCGGCGGCGCTCAATAATTGGATCGGCAATCGCACTTACGCGCAGCTTTTTGAAGAAGCGTTCGGCACGCCGGAAGTTACGCCGACGCGGATCTCGCTGGCAATCGGCACGTTTGAGCGCACGCTTTATTCCGACCGCACGCCGCTGGATTTGGCAAACGCCGGAATCACGCCTTTGACCGCAGAGGAGAATCGCGGGCGCAACGTTTTCAATCAGGCGCAGTGCAACGTCTGTCACGCCGGAAATCTGCTGACCGACAATTCTTTCCGCAATATCGGCTTGCGCCCCGTAGCCGAAGATTCCGGTCGTTTTCAGGTGACGGGAAATCAAAACGACCTCGGCGAATTTCGCGTGCCGGGCTTGCGAAACGTCGAGCTGCGCGCGCCGTATATGCACAACGGGCGACTTCAGACGCTCGAAGACGTCGTCGAGTTTTACAATCGCGGCGGCGATTTCCGAAACGAGCCGAATTTTCAGGGCAATCTGGTCCGCCCGCGCAATCTTTCGGTGCAGCAAAAAGCCGATTTGGTCGCGTTTCTCAAACGTCCCTTGACCGACGTGCGAGTGGCGCAGGAAAGCGCGCCGTTTGACCGTCCGGCGCTTTACACGGAATCGAACCGCGTTCCGCAAATTGTCGGGAACGGTCTTGCCGGCTCGAACGGCGTCGTTCCGCAGGCGACGGCAATCGAGCCGCCGCTGGTCGGCAATCCTAATTTTACGGTTGCCGTCTCAAACGCGCTCGGCGGCGCAAACGCCGTGCTGGTCATCGACGCCAACGACCCGGGCGCGACGACGAATATTCCGGCGGCGGCTTCGTTTGCGCGCGTCGCCGTAAATCTTAACGGAAGCGGCGCGGGCAACGGCAGCGGCTCGGTGAGTCTCGCCATTCCCGACAACGCGGCGCTGGTCGGCAGAACATTTTTCGGACGCTGGTATATTTCCGATTCCGGCGCATCGGGCGGCGTTTCGGTTTCGCCCGCGTTTCGCTTCACGATTTTCGGCGAAGCGACTTCCGTCTCCAGAGCCAGGCACGCCGATTTTGACGGCGACGGCAAAACGGATGTTTCCGTTTTTCGTCCGGGCGAGGGAAATTGGTACATCTGGCGAAGCTCGATAAATAATTTCAGCGTCACCAATTTCGGAATTTCCACCGACCGCCTTGCGCCCGCCGATTTCGACGGCGACGGCAAAACGGACATCGCGGTTTTCCGCGACGGCAACTGGTATTGGCTGAACAGCTCAAACGGGCAGTTTCGCGCCGTTCAGTTCGGCACTGCTTCGGATAAACCGCAGCCGGGCGATTACGACGGCGACGGAACCGCCGACGCCGCTGTGTTTCGACCTTCCGACGGAACCTGGTATATCCAGCAAAGTCGTGACGGTTTTATGGCGCGTCAATTCGGAATTTCTTCTGATAGAGCAGTGGCGGCGGATTACGACGGCGACGGCAAAACCGATTTGGGCGTTTATCGCGAAGGCGTCTGGTATCTTTTGAAAAGCCAGCAGGGATTTACCGCCGCGCAATTCGGAACAGCCGAAGACAAACCTGTTTTGGGCGATTATGACGGCGACGGACGAGCCGATTTAGCCGTTTTCCGACCGAGCGGCGGCGCGTGGTATATCTCGCAAAGCAGCGACAACGGTTTCCGGGCGGCGCAGTTCGGCATTTCGACCGATACGCCTTCGCCGGGCGATTACGACGGCGACGGCAAATCCGATTTCGCGGTTTTCCGCTCATCCGAAGGCAATTGGTATATTCTGCAAAGCTCAAGCGGCAGCTTACGCGCGCAAAACTGGGGAATCGGCGGCGACGTTTCCGCGCCTTCCGCCATTGTTCCGTCAAACTAAGGCAGAAACCTGTATACCGAAATATTTTGCGGCGTGTCGGAACCG
>DASVRL010000012.1:0-14509 GCA_036388635.1 Pyrinomonadaceae bacterium | reverse complement strand
GATTTCGTTTCGCGCGTGTTCCGGCTTCGGCGATAAAACCAGCCAGCCGTTATTTAATCTGTAATTCGGCACAAATGCGTGCAGCCACTGCCAGCCGAAACGCAGATTTCGCGATTTGAAATCGTCGAAAAACTGGTATTCCGCGTTACGCTCGCCGATGCCCAGAGGCGCGTTTGCCTGTTTGCTCGGACCGTTTCCGCCGTTAATTACCGCCCAATCGTCGCCCGTCCAAGTGACTTCGTCGAGCAGCGCCTGTCTGCCGACGTAAACCGTATCTTTCGGGTCGTAGGCGTGATACATCATAAAAGTCCGCCCGCGCTCGTCGGTGACAATCGTGCCGTGACCGGGACATTTCCAGTCTTCATTGCCTTTTAAAATCGGATTGGCAGGGCTTTTTTCCCATTTCCCCAAAAGCGTTTTCGAGCGCGCGACGCCCATCGCGTATTTACACTCGCGCCCGCAACAGGCGTTGCCCGCATAAAACATATAAAACCAGCCGTTGCGGCGCATAATGTATGAACCTTCGACCAGATTTCCTTCCCAGCTGTTCGGGTCGTTGCGCAAAATTTCGCGGCGCTCGCCGACGAGTTTGTAAGTTTTTTCGTCCATCTGCTGCGCCCAGAGCGGCGTCGGTTTGCCGACGCTGTTGCCGTCTTCTTTCCAGACGACAAACAGCTTTCCGTTTTCGTCGCGAATCGGAAATGCGTCAATCGAGCCGACCTCCTGGCATTCCAGCGCGCCGTGGTCGGTATATGGTCCGGTCGGCTTTGACGCCGTGGCGACGGCGATGCAGAGCGGACCGCCAGCGCGGCGCGCAACGTAAAAGATGTAGATTTTCCCGTTTTCCTGCCAGATTTCCGGCGCCCAGTAATTTCCCGCCGACCAGGCGGGACGCGTCGGGAAAACCGTGCCGACGATTTCCCAGTTGACCAGGTCCGTCGAATGCAGAATCGGAAATTCCGGCGCCCATTCGCTCGAAGTCGCCGTCGCGTAATAATCCTTGCCGATGCGAATCACGGACGGGTCGGGATAATCGCCCGCGAGCACCGGGTTGGTGTAAGTCGCGGTTTTCTGCTGCGCCGCCGCGCCGAACGCGGCGCCGAGCAAAATTAATATTGCCGCTAAATAAACGCTTATCCGAGAAAACGAAAAATCTTTTTCCTTCAATGCCAGTTCCCGCTTGTTAATCACAAATTTTCTCCTCTATAAAATAGTTTGTTTGACCGATTTTCGGCTTTTGCCCGTGCCGTCTCCGTCCGGTTGAAGGCGCGCGGGCGCGGTCGATTGCCGGATAATCAGGCTGGTCGGAATGCGAATCTCGATGCCCTGCTGCTCGGAATCTTCCACGCTCCGAATCAAAACTTCAATCGCGCGCCGTCCCAGCTCGTTGAGCGGCAGATTAACGGTCGTCAGCGCCGGTTTCGTCAGCGCGGCGAAAGCGATATCGTCAAAACCGACAATGGAAATATCGCGCGGAACGTTTAATCCCGCCGCTTCAAACTCGCTGATGGCTCCGATCGCCGTTAAATCATTGGCGCAGACGACCGCCGTCGGCAGCAGATTCGCGTCTCGCGTCGCCAGGATTTCGCTCGCCGCGCGCTGCCCGCCTTCGATTCTGAAATTGCCGTAAAAAATCAGCTCGGGCGCGGCGGGAAAAAGCTGCTGCATCGTTTTCTGAAAAGCCTCGAGCCGCCGGCGCGAAGAACGCAAGTTAGTATTTCCGCCGATAAAAGCGATGCGCCGGTGTCCGAGCGCGACCAGATGCAGAATCGCCTGCTCGATGCCCTCGTCGTAATCGACGCGCAGATTGTTCATATGCAAGCCCGGCTCGCCGACGTCCAGAAAAACCACCGGAACTTCGCGGTGCGCCAGCTCGTCAACCAGCTTTTTATCCATTTCCGAAGTCATTACGGCGACGCCCGCGATTTTGCGCTCGATAAATCGCCGGACGTAGTGCGATGTCCGCTCGGTGTCGTAATTCGTGTTCGACAGCATAATATCGTAGCCGTGCTCAAACGCCGCCGCCTCGATGGCTTTCACCAGCTCGGGAAAAAACGGGTTGACGATATCGGAAATAACCAGTCCGATTATCCGGCTTCTGCCCGATGCCAGGCTGCGCGCGTGCGCGTTCGGGTAATAGCGGCATTGTTCGATGGCTTGCAGCACGCGCGCGCGAACCTCGTCCGAAACGTAGCGCGTGTTGTTGATAACGTGCGAAACCGTCGCGGTTGAAACTCCGGCTTCGCGTGCCACTTCCTTGATGCTGCTCATAAGTATTAAGCGAATTTCGAGTTACGAATCTTTCGTCGTGTAACTTAACTCATTAAACGTCATTTCACTTGCCCCGGCGCTCGCATCCGATACCAGAATCGTCGGTTTAATTCCGGTTAAGCGCTCGTATTCCGCTTGTATTTTCTCTCTAAAATCGGCGAGATTTTCCCTTTTCACAAGGTTGACGGTCGAGCCACCGAAACCGCCGCCCGTCATTCGCGCGCCGAGAACGCCGTCCGTTGCTCCGGCAATTTCGACCAGCACGTCCAATTCGCGGCAGCTTACTTCATAATCGTTTTTCAGGCTTTCGTGCGACTGCCACATCAAGCGACCGAATTCGATTAAGTCTTTGCGTTTTAAAGCATTTGCAGCTTGCAGCGTGCGCTCGTTTTCCGTAATGACGTGACGCGCGCGGCGGCGAATCAACTCGGGCAATTTGCCTGCGTATTTTTCAAAATCTTCGCGGCTGACGTCTCTTAATTCCCGAACGTCCGGCAAATTTTCCTTAAATATTCGCACGGCTTGCTCGCATTCTTCGCGGCGCCTGTTATAGCCTGACGTCGCCAAATCGTGCTTGACGTTCGTATCGCACATCACGACGGCGACTTCACCTGTATCGAGCGGCACGTTTTCAAATTCCAGACTGCGGCAATCGAGAAGCAGCGCGTGTCGGGCGCGGGCGTGCGCCGAAACGAACTGATCCATAATCCCGACTTTCGCGCCGACGTAATCGTGCTCGGTTTGCTGACCGATTTTCGCCAGCGACGCGCGGTCAATCGTCTGACCGGAAATCTCGCTCAAAGCCAAGCCGGTCGCCATTTCCAGCGCCGCCGAAGACGAAAGACCCGCGCCGGTCGGCACGTCCGACCAGATGATTAAATCCGCGCCTTTCAAGCGAACGTTTTTGCTTTCCAGAATCCGCGCTACGCCTTCGATATAATTCAGCCAGAAACCTTTTTTCCGAGGCTTTTCCTCGTCCAAATCAAATTCCGCCGCTTCGCCGAGATTGACCGTGTAAACGCGGATTTTGCGGTCGCTTCTTTCACCGATGGCGACCGCCGCTTCTTTATCAATCGCCATCGGCAGAACGAATCCGCCGTTGTAATCGGTATGCTCGCCGATAAGATTAACGCGTCCGGGCGCGCGAAAAAGCCGCGACTCGCCGCCGTAAATCTCGATAAACTTTTCTTTTAACTTTTGCGGGTCAATCATTCCTCATCACGTCCAGACAACCGTTTCCACCAGCGCGCGCAGCTCGGCGGCTTTGTCTTCCGCCAGCGTGTCGTTGATAAACATTCCCGCGCCGGTTTCGCTGCCCGCCAGATATTTCAGTTTCGTCGCCGTCCTCAAGGGCGGGTAAAACTCGATATGAAAATGATAAAAATCGTAATGCGCGCCGTCCGAAGGCTTCTGGTGCAAAACCATCATATACGGAAACGCGATATTAAAAAGTTTATCAAAAGCGACGAGAACCTGTTTTAAAATTTCCGCTAAATCAATCTGTTCGCGCCCGGTAAATTCGGTCAAATCCAGCAAATGCCGCTTTGCCGAGATGTGCAGCTCGTACGGGTAACGCGCGAAAAACGGAATGTAAGCGGCAAAGCTTTCGTTTTCGGCAACGATTCGGCTCGCGTCCGCCTTTTCTTTTTTCAAAATATCGCACAATAAGCAATTTCCCGTTTCGTCCATGTGCTTTTTCGACTGCTCAATCTCGCGCAAAACGCGCGGCGGCACAAACGGGTAAGCGTAAATCTGACCGTGCGGGTGATGAAGCGTCACGCCGATTGCCTCGCCTTTATTTTCAAAGATAAAAACGTATTTGACGAATTCGAGCATGGATAAATCGCGAAACCTGTCCGTCCAGACCTGCACCAATTTGTAAATCTGCTCGACCGGCTCCTGCGCCAGGGTCGAAGCGTGATTCGGCGTGTAAACGACGACTTCGCATTCGCCAAAAGACGGTCGAACGGGATAAAAATCATCGCCTGCAATCGCCGGCTCCGGCGGGTTGGGCGAAAGCGACGGAAAGCGGTTTTCAAAGACGACAATATCGTAACTGCTTTCGGGTATTTCCGTCGGAAAACCGCCGGGCTTGGTCGGGCAGAGCGGGCAAAAATCGGCGGGCGGCAGAAAAGTTCGGTCCTGCCGGTGCGTTGCTGTCGCCACCCATTCGCCCAAAAGCGGATGCCATCGAAGCTCAGACATTTTTGCTTTCCTCCGGCTTTTCTTCCGATGTCTCCAGCGTCATCGTCTCGGAATTTTCCTCGTTTCCGAAAGTATAATAAATAATATAACGCCTTTCGTCCGCCATCGCTTCACGACGTTTGTGCATTTCGCCGACGCTTGTTTCCGCGGGCGTTTTCCCATTGTCTTCCATATTTAACTATTTGCGGATTTTCGGCGCTTTTTGTTTTCCGAGCGCGGGCGTTCCGCCTTCCGCCCAGACCCAGCCGTTTTTGTAAACCAGCCGATTCATCAGCATCACGCGCCGGTCGCCGCGGTCGCCGCCGATGCTTTCCGCTTTCGACAGATTGCGGTTTTTCACGTTAATCGCGTGATAAATAATCCAGTCCTGACCCTTGTCGTCGCGAATCACCGAATTATGACCAGGCGCCAGCCATTCGTCGTTCATCTCTAAAATCACGCTGTTTTTTCTGCCCGCTACAGCCTGCGCCAGAGTCTCGAAAGGTCCGGTCGCGCTTTTCGAGCGCGCCACCATCACGGCGTAATGCGCCTTGTCGCCGCAGCAGTTGTCGCCCGAATAAAATAAATAATAATAGCCTTTGCGATAAGTTATCCAAGCGCCTTCGACAAGCCGCTGGTAATTATCCGGATTTTCGTCTTTAATCGTCGCAATCAAATCGACCGGCTGGCTGTTCGCCGCAAACTCGATTCGATTCGGCGCCAGTTCTCGAACTTTTATCGGCTGAAAACCGCTGCCCCAATACAAAAGCCGTTTTCCGGTCTGCGGGTCGTCAAACGCCATCGGGTCGATATTTATAAAGCTTTCGCCGCATTGCAGAGGCTTGCCGACGTCTTTAAAAGGACCGGCGGGCGAAGCGGCGACGGCGACCGCCAGACACAAGCCTTTCTGCGTGTTCGGGTCAGCCGAATAATACATAAAATATTTTCCGTCGGCTTCCGAGACGTGCGGCGCCCAGAATTTCGGCTCGAATTTGTCCGCCCAGACGGGTTTTTCCGGCAGAGCGTCGGGCAATCGCTGCCAGTTAATTAAATCTTTCGAGCGCGCCGCCTGAATGTGATGCAGTTTCCCGTCAACAATCGTCTGCGTCGCATAAGCGTAAAAATATCCGTCCGCAGCGCGAATAACGGTCGGGTCGGGAAAATCCGTATCGAAAACCGGATTTTGAAAATCGCTCGAAACCTTCGCCTGCGCCGCCGCCTGCTGCGTATAAAACGTCAGCGCAAACAGAAAAATCAACGCCGCGCAAAACAATTTTTTGTGACTAAAATTAAGCATCTCTTTCCGCAATAGAAAATTCCGCAATTAATCTGTAAACGCGCCGAACCGAATCGTTATCTTCGCCGATTGATAAACGGCGCGAGGCGAACTTCTTTGGTCGGCGCGCCGCTTTCCGCCCGAACCCAGCCGTCGCTGCCGTAAACCAGCCGATTTATCAGCATTACGCGCCCTCTGGGTCGGTCTTCCGGATGATAGGCGTGATAGACAATCCAATCGGTCGATTTATCGTCGCGAACGACCGAATTGTGACCGGGACCGAGCCAGTGAACATTTCCCGCAATAATAACGCCGTTATTTTCGGGCAAAATTGTAAAAGGTCCGGTCGCGCTCGTCGAACGCGAGACCATCACGGCGTAATGCGCGCTGGTGCAGCAATCATCGCCCGAAAAAAACAGATAATAATAGCCGTTGCGATAAGTCACCCACGCGCCTTCGACCAAATCGCGATAACTGTTCGGATTCGGGTCGCTGATCGGAAAGATAAGATTGACCGGCTGCGAGCCGGACAGAAAATCGATGCGATTCGCCGCCAGTTCCTGCACTCTTATCGGTTCGAATCCGCTGCCCCAGTAGAGATATTTTTTTCCGGTCTGCGGGTCGTCAAACGCCATCGGGTCGATGTTGACGAAACCGCCGCCGCATTTTAAAGGCGTGCCTTTATCCGTAAAAGGTCCCGCCGGGTTGGTCGCCGTCGCCACCGCCAGGCAAAGTCCGGTCTGCGTGTTCGGGTCGGCGGAATAATACATATAATACGTGCCGCCCGCTTCCGAAACGTGCGGCGCCCAAAAATTCTGCGTCTGATTCGCCCAGACGGGTTTTGCCGGCAAAGCATCGCCGATATACTGCCAGTTTTTCAAATCAGCCGAGCGCGCAACCTGAATGTTGCGCCAGACGCCGCCGACGTTTGTCTGCGTCGCGTAAGCGTAAAAATATCCGTCCGCAGCGCGAATAACGGTCGGGTCGGGAAAGTCGAAATCAAAAACCGGATTTTGATAAAGCGGTGTTTTCCGGTTCAGACCAACCGGCGTCTGCGCAAAGGCAACCGCGTTCAGCACGAAAGCCGCCAACACCAGAATCAAAATTCGGGATTTGTTTTTATAAAACATATTATTTTTATTCCCGACCTTAACGATTACAAAAGACAAACCATCTCGATAAAGAACCCGAAAACCTTTGCGCTCTTTGCGGTTAAGTTTTTTTACCGCAAAGGAAGCGAAGAAAGATGCGAAGCGCGTACAGAAGCCGGTCGATTTTCAAAGTCCTTCTTTATTTTAATTCAAAATTTTAATTCAAATAAAATCAAAAACTTATTTCGCCACCACGACGCGCGCCGAGTTCCAGTTATTTTCTGACGAGCCGAAGCCGTAAAGCATCAAGTGAAAAGACTTCGGCATATTTTTAATCGTCTTGGTCAGCCCGACCTGCGCGTCTTCCGGTTTGCCGTCGGCGCTGTTGATGATAAATAAAAATTCGTCGCCGCGCCGGACGACCGACAGAACCGGATTTTTCATTTTCGTGCCGAGATTGCGATTGTCGAGCCGCTCGCCGCGCCCGTCCGTCACCGCCCACGCTTCAAACGTGCCTTCGCTCGTCAAAATCCATTCGACGCGGTTGCGCCCGGAACCGTCAAAAAGAATCGTCAAGGCGGCGAAGCCGATGGTCGAAGCGCGGCTGCCCGGTTCGGGATACGCCGCGCCGACTTTGGCGACCTGCGCTTCGGCGATAAATCTGTCGCCGCTGAACGTTTTCTGGCTGCGGATTCCGGCGCGCGTTTTGCCGACGCTGCGAATGCGGACTTCGCCGCCCGTGACTTCGAGCTTGCCGCCGCTGGCGCCTTCAAAAGTAAATTTTTCCCATTTCGTTTCGTCCAGCTTCTCGCCCGAAAAATCATCCGCCCATTCTTCGACCTGCGGCGTTGCCGCTTTCGTCGTCGGCGCGGGCGTCGGCGTCTGCGCCGAGACATTAATTCCCAAAACTGCGGTTAAAACGATTAACCAAATTGTCAAGACTGCCTTTTTCATAAAACCCCTTTTAAAACTGCACGTTTGCCAGACGCCGGACGAGTTCCTGGCGGCTCGCTTCTTTCTGCGCGGTCTGCACTTCGTTTAATTTTTTATACTTTTCAAAAGCCGCTTTCGATTCTTCCGTCCGCTTGAGCCGCGCCAGCGTGCGACCGAGCTGGTAATGCGCCTCGGCGGATTCCGGCGCGTAGCGGGCGCCCTGCTCAAACTCGACGAGCGCTTTCTGCCAATCCTCGGCGCGCGCATAGAGCTTTCCGAGCGCGACGTGCGCCGGCGCCAATCTTTCGTCAAGCTCGACGGAACGCACCAGATGTTTCTGAATCCGCGCCGCGTCGCCGGTCGGAATTTTCAAAAGCGTATCGGCGAGCAAATAATGCAGAATAGCGTTTTTTTCCTCGACGGCAAGCGCGCGCTCGTAGGTTTTCACCGCTTCCGTATACTGCGCCTGCTCGACCTGCGAGGTGGCTAAATAAGCCAGCGCCGGAACGGATTTCGGCTCGATTTCCAGGACGCGCTCAAAAGAATTTCGGGCATCGACGGATTTGCCGTCGATCTGCTGCGCGATGCCGAGAACCAGACGGATGCGCGGCGAATTCGGAAACTCTTTGAGCGCTTCGTTCAGCCGGATTATCGCCGCCGCCGGCGCTTTCGAATCAATCAGAAGCAAACCGTAGCGCGCGCGGTAAAAATCGTTTTTCGGCTCTTTTTCAATCGCCAGACGCATCGCCGGAATCGCGTTTTCCATATAGCCGCCGCTTTGATAAACGTCCGACAAAGCCGCGTAAATTTTCGCGTCGGCGATTCCGCGCGCGACCGCCGATTCGAGCAGCTTTCCGGCGGCGCGTATATCTTTCCGCTGCAAATAAACCCGCGACAGTAAAATTAAGGCGTTAATATTATCGGCATCGCGCGCCAGAATATATTCAAATTCCTGCCGCGCTTCGTCAAGCAAACCGCCTGCCAGCAAGGCGTTTCCCAGAGATTCGTTTGATTTCGAATCGGTCAGGGAAACCGGGACGGTTTTTAAGGCGGCGGAATATTCTTTAAATTCGGCGGCGGCGCGAGTTTTTTCGTTTAATTGCAGAGAAATTAAAATCAAAGCGCGCAGAATTTCGATGTCGGGCGCGATGGCTTTGACTTTTTCAAACAGTTCGCGCGCCGCCCGCAGATTATTTTCGGCGACGCGGATTTGTCCGAGATTGACGAGCGCGCTCGGCTGGTTCGGATTTGCCGCCAGGGAAGCGGTAAATTCTCTGGCGGCTTCGGTTCGTCGATTGAGCCGGACGAGAATCGCGCCGTAATTGTTGCGCGTTTCGGGCGCTTGCGGCGCGAGCCCGGCGGCGAGCGCAAAATGCTTTTCCGCCGTTGTCAAATCATTTTTGCGGTCGGCGACGATTCCCGCCAAAGTGTGCGCCGTGACGTTGCGCGGCGAAACTGCCAAAACTTCGCGCAGAAGCGTTTCGGCGCGCGTTATGTCTGCCGCTGCCAGAGCGCTTTGGGCGGCAGATAATTTTTGTTCGATTGATTGATTTTTTAAATTGGCGGGTTTTGGCTGCGCGACGACGAGCGGCGGGCAAAAACACCACACGCAGCCCGTCAAAATTAAACTGCCGATGTATTTTCGCCCCTTATAAAGCATTGATAAATCGAGATGTCAGAAAGATTAAACAGCGTGAGAATATGTTTATAAAACACATCCTCACGCCGCAGATTACAAGCCGCTGCTAGAAAATGATTCTCGCGCGGAACTGAATAATACGGTTTCCCTGCGGGTCGACGTTCGCTGCTCCTTCCGCTCCGAAGTTGGAGTTGGAATTAGTTCCGAACGAGCCGTTGCCATTAGGTCTTCCGAGAAACGTGTCAGGCACAAAATAGCGAACCCGATTAAAGAGATTGAAGATTTCCGCGCCGACTTCAAAGGTAATATTTTCGGTCAGGCGAGTTTTCTTCAAAATGTTCAGGTTTTCCGAAAAATACGGCGACGAACGGACATCGGTGTTAACCGCCGGCGCGTTTCCGAAAAATCGCAACGGGTCGGTGTAATAAGCGGCATAACGCGGGTCCGTCACCGGAATCAGAACGCGCTGCGGATTTCCGTTCACAATCACCGTCTCGAACAGCGCGTAATCCGGCGGCGCTGAAAACGCTCCGCAATTCAGCACGTATCGTCTGCCGGCGGCGGGCGCGACATTAGGATTACACGCCGCGGCTGACGAAATATCGGCTCCCGTCAGATTCGGACGCAGATTACCGTTATAGCCGAAAAGGCTCAGATAATTGCCGTAAGTGCCGTAATCGGGATCGACCGCGAAAACAAGCGGCGTTCCCTGCTGATAACGGAAAATTCCGCCGACCTGCCAGCCGCCGAAAACGGCGTTGACGAATCCGCCCTTGTTCAAGTAAGCCTTGCCTTTGCCGAACGGCAGTTCCGCCAGAAAATTAACGACGAAAACGTGCGGCGAGTTGGTGGCTGAAACCGTCTTGAGCGAGTTTAAATCAAACGGATTTTGCAGAACGCCGCTCAGAGCCGAACCGCCGCCCAGAATGTCTTCCGAAGCATTGGTAATCAGTCTCGAAAAAGTGTAGGACGCGCCGAACTGGAAGCCCTGCGCGAAACGGCGCTCAAGTTTAAGCTGCAGCGCGTTGTAGTCGCTTTCGCCCTTGCTTTCCAGATAGTTGTCGATATTCGTGCCGTATTGCGGAAACGGTCTTAAAGCCTGCGCGACGTTTCCGTTAAAGCCCGGATAAACGGCGTTGGCGTTTGCCGGAAGCGTCACGCCGACGCTGGTCGCATAAGCTCTCTGCGCAGCCGAGAGATCGTTGACATTCGTCGTCAAAAGCTGGAAACCGAGCCTCAGGGTATTCAGCGGAAGCGCGTTAAATCGTCCGA
The DNA here is from genome assembly GCA_036388635.1 of Pyrinomonadaceae bacterium. Taxonomy (GTDB): domain Bacteria; phylum Acidobacteriota; class Blastocatellia; order Pyrinomonadales; family Pyrinomonadaceae; genus JALZHR01. The sequence goes on along the minus strand of DASVRL010000012.1, from coordinate 3,843 downwards.
AATTCGAGCGCAGGCGGTCGGCGCGATGCCCGATATAACCGATCGAAGCGACAAAGTTGTAGGGCAGCTCGCGCTGAAGGTCGACGGTGTATTGAAGCGTTCGTCCCGTCTTGAACTCCTTATCGAAGAAAGGAAGGACAACGTCCAGATTGCCGACGAACTGGTCGTTCGGGTTAATCGGGGTCAGCGGGCGGAAATTAGATAAAAACTGATTCGGCGGCGTGTCGTTTCCGTTAGGAACAAAGCGCGAATCGATGTTGTAGCCGATAGTGCCGCCTTTGATGGTTCCCGCGCCGTTTAAGCCGTAAAGAATCGGCGCGTAATACAGACCGATGCCGCCGCGAATCACGGTTTTGCTGTTGAAGGCGTAAGCGACGCCGAGACGCGGACCGATATTGGTTTTATCTTCCGGAGCCAGCGAGCGGAATTCGGCTTGCAGACCGCCCTGACCGGCGGCGCCGACAATCGCGCCGGGTCTGCCGATAACCGGATTGATGGCTTCCGGGTCAAACGAGCGGTAATGATTATTCGCTTCCGTTCGCTGCCCCGGCAAATCGTACCGCAGACCGACATTAAGCGTTAGTTTTTGAGTCAGCTTGATATCGTCCTGAATAAAGTAGCTTTGCGACAATTGACGAAACGCCGGCTCGAAGGCGCTGTTTTCGGTAAAAGACCACTCGGTCGCACCCGTAATCAGGCTGGCAAGTGCCGAGCCGCTGTTCGGCACGCCTTCTCTGGACGTTTGACCTTCGTGAAAACCGAAGCGTCCGCCCGGATGCAGCGCCTGCAGAACGTTAAACTGCGCGATACGAAACGAAGCGCCGAATTTAAAGGTTTGCCTGCCGGTCACATAGGTGACGAAATCGCCGATTTCGAGAGCGCCGTCGCGCAGCCGATCGGTGAAATCCACGCCGCCGATATCGGCGCTGAAACGCGGGTCGTTGGCGTTATTCGAAGCGCCGACGAAATCAATCAGCGGAAACGCCAGATTCAAAGTCGCGTTGCGCGGAATGCCGAGCGAAGCAGTGTCGAAGCCGACGGTCGTATTATCATTTCTGACATCGTAAAACGTGTAGCCGATGTTCAGGTGGTTGAGCAAAGTCGGCGTAATCGTGAAATCGTGCTGAATGCGCCCGATGTTTGAACGAAAAGTTTGATTCCACGCGCTGAAAGCCTCGACAAACGGGAGCGGCAGAACCGGCGTCGGACCGGCTATTCTTTCGTTGTCCTTGCGCGAATAGCTGAAGGTCAGACGCTGTCTGTCCGAGATAACAAAATCGGTCTTTATCGTAAATTGATTGGAGACGTTCGGAACAGTCACCGAAGACGCATAGTTGTCGTGGACGCCCGGACGATTAGGCAAAGGAAAATACTGCATAATCGCATAGCCCGCCGGGTCGAACGCCGATGACGGAATAATATTTCCCGGAAACTGCTGGCGGACGTTAAATGGCTGGCGCGGGTCAAAAATCCTGATGCCGCCCGGAAAAGCGCCCAGCACATACGGGTCGGTCAGATATTCCGAAAAATCGCCGTTCCTCATTTTTACCGTCGGCACGGTCGTCAGCGAATTAGCGCCCCGGATAAAGCGGTAACCTTCGTAATTGAAAAAGAAAAACGCCCGGTCTTTCAGGCTGCGCAGAAAACCGCCGGGCGTTCCTTCGCCGAAGTTCGGAATGTAAATCGGTCCGCCGATGTTAAACCCGTAGTTATTCTGGTTATCGCGGTTGCGCTTAAAGCCGCGCGCGTTGTTTTCAATCGTATTGGCGTTGAAAACCTCGTTGCGGACGATGTCGTAAGCTTCGCCGTGAAATTCGTTGGTGCCGGATTTCAAGGTGAAGTTAACGATGCCGCCGGACGAGTTGCCAAATTCCGCCGAATAGGAGTTGGTCGAAATGGTAAATTCCTGGTAAGCATTCGGTCCGGGCGCGACTTCGGTAAAGAAATTACCGTTTTGAGTGCGCCGCGTGCTCGAACCGTCGATCAGGATTTCCACGCCCGCGCCCTGACCGCCGCTGACTCTGAAGTTGGAAGCATTGTTGTTGCCGCTGGTGTCGGTTGCGCCGACGTTGCTGTCGAGAAAAATAAACGAAAGCGGAGTTCGCCCGCCGCTTTCCGAACTGACGCCGAGCGGCAGTTCCTTGACCTGTCGCTCGGTAACGTTCGTTTGTCTGACCGGCGTGTCGGACTGTATCGCCTCGGTTTCGGCAACGACCGTGACCTCGTTGGTAATGGCGCCGACCGCGAGTTTGATGTCCAGACCGTGCGTTACCTGAACCGCCACTTTAAAATCATTAATCGTGGTTTTCTGGAAACCCTGCGCCTCGACGGATATCTGGTAAATGCCCGCGCGCACTTCCGGAAAGACATAAATTCCTTCATCGCCGGTCGTTGTTTCGCGGACTTCACCGGTTTCCGTGCCGGTCAGAATAACTCTGCCGCCCGCTATCGCCGCCCCGTTCACGTCGGTCACCGTGCCGCGAATCGAGCCGCGGTCGCTCTGCGCAAAGACGGACGCGGCGCATCCAATAATTAACACCAGCAGCGCGGCTGCCGATAGTCTTAGTGGCTTCATACTTCCAACTCCTTAAATTTAGTAACTAAATAGCTTAAATCAATAATGACTGATAAAAACAGGGAAAATCTTAAGACTGCCGGTCTTAAAACAGATTTATAAACACGCCGTTATAAAAGATTTAAAATAAACCGCCGGATATTAATAAAATTTTACTAAAAATTAAGTTGGTTAAGCCTTTACGTAAACGTTTAACTTATATGCCAGTATTAATCAACTGAGCTGGTGTTGTCAATCAATTATGAAAATAATTCATCGGGTCGATGCAGAATTTCGATAAAGGAATTTATTTTGTCGCGAGCCCCTTGCCTTCCGCGATAACCATTGCGCGGTCAACGCCGGAAATATTTACCGTTTCAACACTTCCGCCCGCCCATCGAATCTCCAGCTTATCGATTTTTTCCAACGCGCCGAGACCGATATGAACGCGCTGGTCGGACTGCGATGCGTAGCTTGCGCCGCTGAAAACGTCAAAACGCTGCCGGAGATTTCCGGCAGTGACGAAAACGGTCGAACCGACGGCGTCTTTCGGCGTTTTTCTGCCCGCGTCGCCGACGAGTTTGAGCGAAAGCCAGTGATTTTTCGATGCCGTCACGTTTCGCAGAAGCGTCGGCGCGGAATCCAGATTATTAATCACGGCGTCTTCGCGCCCGTCGCCGTCAAAGTCTCCGACGGCGAGCCCGCGCGCCGGAATGGCAATCGCCAAGCCGCTGTTCGGCGCGGCGGCGACGCGTTCAAAACCGACCGGCTTCGTTTTGGCGTCAGACTGCTTGTTGCGGAAAAGCAGAAGCTGCTGCGCGTAGCTCGTGCCCCATTGAAAATTATCGACCTGCGGGTAGATATGACCGTTGGCGACGAGAATGTCTTTCCAGCCGTCGTTGTCGAAATCGAAAAACAAAGTTCCCCAGCCGAGAAACGGAATCGTCGGCTCGCCCAAGCCGGTCTGAAAAGTGACGTCCGTAAAATTCGCGTCGCCGTCGTTGCGGTAAAGCGTGTTCGAATCGTCGGAAAAATTCGTGATATGAAAATCGACGCGCCCGTCGTTGTCGTAATCGCCGACCGCCAAACCCATTCCGGCTTGCTCGCGCCCGTTTTCATTCAGCGCGATGCCCGAAGGATAGCCGGTTTCCTCAAACGTGCCGTCGCCTTTATTTATATATAACTGGTTCGGCGTCGAATCGTTGACGACCAGCAAATCCAAATCTCTATCGTCGTCAATATCGACAAAAACGGACGAAAAACCGTAATATTTCTCTGCGTCCGTGATG
>DASVRL010000011.1:0-4676 GCA_036388635.1 Pyrinomonadaceae bacterium | reverse complement strand
CCGAACAGCAGCCATCTATCCTGAATGCTCCGTCGTTTCTGTCATAGGCATAAACCAGCCATTCATCACCCAACTTGTAACCTCGGTCTGTGCCCTCAAAATTCCTTAAAATCACGGTTTCTTCCAAATTTCGTTTCCAAGCCTTTTTTACCTCAAATGTGACGACCATGTCATAATCGCCTTCGGCGTTCAAAATTCGCCTGATTTCGGTAATTTTTCCGATAAATACCGCATCGGCGCGTTTGAAATCTCTCTCGGCAAGATAAGCCGCGCGCTCGGGATTTCCGTATCCGCAATCGCATTGAGCAAACGCTCCGTTCGTCGCAAAGCAGAATAGGCAAAGGAATAAAAAGCTCAAAATTATTTTTCTCATATCAAATAAATTCATCGTAAAAACCGGCTCGAAAAGGGTCGTTTCTGAGAAGATTTATCAAGTATCTTTTTGTTCCGCTTGTTCCGCCAAAAACTCTTTTAAGGTAATTATTATGGTTTCCAAATCTTGAATATGGTTTTCGTAAAGCGCTTTATCAGTGGTCGGGGGCTGAGATTCCAGCATCTTTTCAAAAACGTCTTTCGTGCGCTCATACATTTTTTCAATCATATGTCTCGGCACCTCCGAATTTCCTTCCAGCCTGATTATTCCGCCGTTTGGAGAATAAAGACAATTATCTTCCAGATGCCAGCCCTTAGCCTGCAAAGCCTCGAAAAGCGCTAATTTGTCATTTTCCCGCCGTTCCAAATTTTCTCTCGAAGTATTACTGTTTTATTTAGTCTCGGAAAAAGTCGTTTTTGAAACAGGATTTCGAGTTTTACCGCCGTTCAAAAACTTTATAAACCCCGGCACCGCAATTACATTTAAATAAAAAACAAATAAATCCGGTAAAAAAACAAATCTATTTTAGCTTCGGCGCCGAATCGGTAATCGCCTCCGGCGGTTTGTTTACCGGACGAGGGAAATTTTTAAAGCGTAATTGGTCATTCCCCTGATTTTCGACGGATTGAAAACTCTTATTTGATAGTTGCCGGTTTGCGGCAAAATGCCTTCCCATTCGGTGTTTATAATGCTGTCTTCGTCGACGTTTTTCCCGTTTGGAAGCTTAAATGAAAACTCGGCGTCGCCGCTGCCGGTAAAAGTTATGCCGAGTTTTATGCGCTGACCTTTCGCCGCGCGCAGGATATAAACGTGCGTCATATCCGATTTAGGCAGTTTTCCGCTGAGGATTGTAGAATTACGCCCGGCTGGAAAACGAATTGTTTTGGTGATTTCCGTCTGAGCGGATGAAACACGAGCCGCGAGCAGCAAAACAACAGTCAAAGCGATTACGTAGAACGCTCGATTGTAATTTTTCATTTTGTTTAACCTCTATCTTTTACTTGTTTATCACGAAAAAGCTTCCGTTTGAAACAAGTTTTATCACAATTTCGGTGCGGGCGCTATTGATATAATAGACGTTAATAATTTGAAAAAGGAATAAACTTTCTACACTCTTATCTCGCCTTCAATTTGACCGAATTGAATTTTAGTTCCGACCGCTAAAGTAACGCTTCTTCCGGGCTCGACATCTTTTACATTTTCGGCAGAGGTAATAAACCACTTGTCTTGAGATAGATTTTTTAGCCCCCAGATACTCGGATTTGTCGGATGGGTTGCGACGGCGGCAACCGGGGCGGAAAAATCATAGAGCCGCCCGTCGTCGATGTGGTGCGGAAAAAGTTTCGTGTCGTGATTAAGCATAACGACCGATGTGCCGATACGGATTCGGGGCGGAAGCCTGAGCTGCGCCGCGCAAGCCCAGCAGAGTCCGGGATTTCCGCCATTGGCTTTGAGAGCCTGAGAGTCGTAAAAATTTTCGAGCGAGCAGTGCGGGCAGTAAAAAATCGAGTCGCGCAAGGCGACCATCGTCCCGCGCCATTCGCTTTCACGAACGCGCCCGTTTTTCGGGTCGCGGATGCCGATTGTAAATGCCCTTATAAAAATGTCGCGCAAAAACTGCGGGTAAATTCGCCAGAAGGCGAGCGCGTTGTCGTGAATGCCCGGTACGGGTCGATTTGAATCATCGTCGGGGTCGAAGATGAAAATCGGCTCCTTGCCGTAAAGCTTCGTCATCGCGGGCAAATCCAGAGCTTTGATGGCGGCTTCTTTTTTGCCTTCGAGCGGGTGCGCGACCATCAGCATATAGAAAATCAGCACCGAGAGCGAAAACAAATCCGTCTGCGTGCTCGGAAACGCTTCGCCGCGGACGATTTCCGGCGCCATAAAACGCGGCGTTCCCAAAACGCCCAAAACTCCGGCGCCGTCCACCGAAACGTTATCATTATCGGCAATTAAAATGTCGCCGTTATCGGGGTCGAAAAAAGCGTTGCCGAACGAAATATCGCGGTAGCATAAGCCCTGCGAGTGGAGCAGCAGATAATTATGCGAAAGATTGAGTCCGGCGGTCGCTAAGGCACGAAAAGTCGGCTCGATGCGGCGGGTCATTAAATCGACAATATTTTTGAAACGCGGCGGGCGCAGCGGCATGACATAGCCGAAGCCCGCCACGCCGCCGGCGGTCGTAATCTCGAGCGGGTAAAGAAAATGCTCGCTCGGCGGACCTTTGCGGACGAGCAATTCCATCGACGCGCGCTGTTCGGCAGTCGCCATATGCGGGAAAAACCATTTGACGGCGACCATTTCTCCGCCCAGTTCTGCTTTATAAACTTCGCCCTGCCCGCCCGCGCCGAGCAGATCGCCGATAATGCAGTTCATTCCCGATGGCTCGCACCGAACGGTTTGACCGGGTTTTAACATCTGATCCATTTTTTAGTTTCTCCAGTCCGATTTGCTAATATTCACGATTGTTGCCTTCCTCAAGCGTAATACCGTATTCGGTTTCCCACGCCGCCAGAGAATTGCCGCGCAAATCACAGTTTTCGACGCGCGCTTTGCTGTTTTCTTTAATTTTAATGGCGACTCGGCGATTGCCGTGAATACTGCACTGTTTTATTGTCGCCGCGCTTTGCGTGTGAATCGCGACGCCCGAATCGCGGTTGTCATAAACGTTGCAGTTTTCAATCAACGCGCGACCTTGATTCTGCAAAATGACGCCCGAGTTTTCTCCGTCGTGAATCGTACAACGGCGGAAAATGGAATTCGCGTTTTGTGAAATACCGACTTCCGCCTGCGCGTTTCGATAAATGTCGCATTCTTCAAAAATTCCGTAGCCGTTTTGGTGAACGAAAATGCCCGTATCGCGCCCGCCGTAGATTTCGCAGCGGCGAAACGTCGGATTGGCATATTCGCGGACGCCGACATTTGCCAAGCGGTGCCCGTAAATTTTGCAATTTTCAACCGTTCCAGCCGCGCCGTTTCCCCAAATCACGATGCCGCCGTTTGCGCCTTCAAAAATCCGGCAGCTTTTTATAGTCGGATTCGCGCCCTGCGTAATCGCGACGCCGACGTTCTCGTTTCTGTAAACGTCGCAGTTTTCAATCCGTGCGCTGGCATTATTAAAAATATAAAAACCCGAATCGGCGCAATCGTGAATCCAGCAATTTTTAATCAAAGGATTTGCGCCCGCGCCGTAAATCGCGACGCCGGAAAGCGAATCGGAAGTAATCCGACAATTTTCTAAAAGCAGTTCGCCGCCGGGAATGGCGACGGCGAAAAAAGCGTTTCCGGTTTCCCGCCCTTGCCCCTGCAAAGTCAGACCGCGCACCAGCGCTTTTTTCGTTTGCATCACCAGACAGCTCGAATTCGCGCTTCTGATAATTATATTTTCAATCGCGCCGTCGCCGATTATCTCTATGTTTTTATCGATAACGAGGTTTTCAACATATAAACCTTCGCGTATCAGCAGCCTTGAATTCGGCGCAGCTTTTCGGAGCGCTTCATTGATGCTTCTGAAATCACCGCCGCCGTTTGCCGCTACGATAAATGAATTTATCAATGTTTTCGGCGGACTGCTGGTTACTACTGCGGCAGCTTTCGCGGCAGTCGATAAGACGGGACTTCCCGTCTGCCCGGAAACGCTTATTTCTGTTTCCGAATTTGATTTATCCGGCGAGATTTCCGCTTCCGATATTATGCCGAGCGCCAATGCCCAGGATTCGATTGACCAAAGCGCCGCCGCCGCCGACAAAGCGAGATTGTCACACAAGCGCTGCGCCAGCCGCGCCAGCAAAACTTTGCGCGGCAGACTGCCGGATGCCGCCGCCAGCATATCCAGCACGGCGTGTTCTTCGACCGCCATCACCAGCACGGAAATTTCGCGCCGATACTCGCCGCAATGATCGCGCAAAAGCCCTTCCAAACGACGCGGATTTTCGATTATCGAACGTCCGTGTTTGGCGACGATTTCTAAAAGTTTGCGGCGCGGCAGCTCGTTCATCGGATTTCCTGGCGGCTCTCTTGATCGTCTTTTGATGGCGGCGCCGGTTCCGATTCGGTTTGGGCGGGCGACGCGTCCTTTCTGCTTTTATCTTTTTTTATGGTTATCGTGACGGTCACGTCTTCCATATTTTCCGGCGCGAGCGTTTCCGAATCGGTCAGCGCGGCAATCGCCTGTGAAGTTTCCGGCGTCGGCGGCGTTTCGACGGTTGTCGTTTCAAGCGCTTTCGACGGCTCGATTTTTTCAGGTTTTTTCAACAAATCGGGTCGGTAAATAATAGCGACCGTGCAATCGTCGCCGCTGCCC
>DASVRL010000010.1:0-3706 GCA_036388635.1 Pyrinomonadaceae bacterium | reverse complement strand
ACTTTTCTCTCGACTGTCGATTCACGACTCGCGACCCGAAATGCTGGAAGCTCGAAACATTTCAATCAATTACGGCGAGTGCGAGGTTTTGCAAAATGTCTCTTTCGCTTTGCAGAACGGGCAAACGCTCGCCGTTTTGGGCGCGAACGGCGCGGGCAAAACGACTCTGCTGCGCGCTTTGAACGGTTTTTTGCCCGTTTCAATGGGCGAAATCCGGCTCGGGGGAAAACCGTTGCGCGAGTTTTCGCGCGGCGAAATCGCGCGGAAAATGTCGGTCGTCGCGCAGGAAAACGAAACGAAGTTTCCGGTCACGGTTTTGGAATTCGTTTTGGCGGGCAGATTCGCGCACGGCGGCGTGTTCGGCTGGGAAAGCGAGCGCGACGTCCGTATTGCGAAAAATGCGCTGGAAATCTGCGATTTGAAAAATTACGAAGCGCGCCTGATGAACCGGCTTTCGGGCGGCGAGCGGCAACGCGTGGTTTTTGCGCGGGCGCTGGCGACCGAAGCGGAAATTCTGCTGCTCGACGAGCCGACGGCGAATCTCGATTTGTCGCATCAGGCGCTGATGTTTCGCCTCGTCCGCGAAAGATGTAAAACGGGCGAATCTTCAGCCGTTATCGTGACGCACGATTTGAATCTGGCTTCGGAATTCGCCGACGAGATTCTGCTTTTGAAAAACGGTCGAATCGCCGCCAAAGGCGAGCCGAAAGAGGTTTTAAACGCGGAAACTCTACGCGAAGTTTTCGCCGTCGAAGTTTTGCTGGACGAAAATCCGGTCAGTAAAAAAAGGAGAGTAACGGCGATTTATTAGAATGATTAAAAACTATAAATTACGAATTACGAGCCTGGATGGCATTCGAATTCTTAATTTTAATTTTTAATTCTTAATTGAATAAGCAGGCGGTGCAAGGGAACGCGGTGCGAATCCGCGACTGCCCACGCAACTGTAAACAGCCGAATGCGACACACGAAAAGCCACTGTTTTTTATAAAAATGGGAAGGCGTGTCGCCCGAGAAGTATAAAAGCTGTAAGTCAGGAAACCTTGCCGTTTGTTTGGGAAATCAACCACGTTCCGCGCTGGGCGGAAAAGGAGAGATATGAAAATAGTAAAAATTTTAAGTTTGATTTGTTTTTTGACAATCGGCATTCGGGCGCAAAACGGCTATATCGGCATTGAGGGAAAAGTTACCGACGCGCAAGGCGAATCTATCAGCGCCGCCGAAGTCACGATAACTTCTGAAACTGATAAAGACTTCAGAAAAACAACCCGCACCGACGGCGAAGGATATTACAGGGTTTCAGTTACCACGCCGGGATTTTATATTTTAACCGCTTCGTATTCGGTCAACGGAGAAGTGAAAACTTCGGCGCCCGTCAAAGGATCGGCAATCTTAGGCAAATATACGACGAGCAATCTGCAAATAACCGGCGGCGAAGCTATCCGCGAAGAAGTTACAGTCATCGCGGCGGGCACAAGGCAGACAATCGACGAAGTTTCCAAAACCGTCAACATCATCGACGGCGAAGAAATGCGCGCCCGCGCCGATTTCGCTCTGACCGAAACTTTGCGGACGATTCCCGGCTTTCGCGTGCAGCAATTGGGCGGTTTCGGGCGCACGGCTTCGATAAAAACCCGGGGCTTGCGCAATCAGGACACGGCGATTTTGATTGACGGCATTCGTTTTCGCGACGCTTCCGCCATCACGGGCGACGCTTCGGCTTTTTTGTCGGATTTTACTTTGACGAGCGTCAGCCGAATCGAGGTTTTGCGCGGCTCGGGCAGCTCGCTCTACGGTACGAACGCCATCGGCGGGACGATTGATTTTCAAACGCCGAAACCCGAACCGGGCTTACACGGGCAAATTTCCGGCGCGTTTGGCGGTTTGGGTTTGGGACGCCTTCGGGGAAACATTTCCGACGGCACGCGCGACGGAAAATTCGGTTTTAATCTCGGCGTTTCGCGCACCGTTTACGCGAAAGGAATCGACGGCGAAGACGACGCGCGCAACGCGAATTTCCAGAGCCGCGTCGAATACAACCCGTTCGAAAAAACAAACGTTTCGGGCAGGTTTTTCGTCTCCGACGCTTTCGTGCGTTTGAATTCGAATCCCGACACGCTCGGCGCTCTGCCCGCTACAAACGCCGTCATCATCGACGCGAATCCGAACGTCAATTTCGTTTCCGACGCCAACGACCCGGACAATTTTCAAAAATCGAATTTTTTCAGCGGGCAGTTCGCCGTCACGCAAATCATCAGCAACAAGTTGTTTTTTCAAGGCTCGTATCAGGGCTTGAAAACGTCGCGGAAAAACACGAACGGCGTTTTGGGCGTTCCGTTTCAGCCGTTCGGCGGCGACGAAACCAGTATTTTCGAAGGCTTGATTCAGACGGCGAACGCGCGCTTTAACTGGACGCCGAATCGCGCGCACGAAATCACTTTCGGCTACGAATACGAACGGGAAAAATTCGGCAACGACGGTTTCACGGCGGACGGCTCCGGCAATTTTTCGACGCGCGCCCGGCAGGCGAGCAGCACGTTTTACGCGCAGGATTTACTGAGGTTTTTCAATAATCGACTGCAAATCGCGGGCGGCTTTCGCGCGCAGTTTTTCAATCTGGAAAATCCGGCTTTCAGCGCCGCCAACGCGCCTTATTCGAATCTGACGCTGGAAAATCCGCCGACCGCTTACACTTTCGACGGCGCGGCTTCTTATTTTTTCGCCGAAACGGGAACGAAAATCCGCGCGCACGCCGGCAACGGCTACCGCGTTCCGAGCTTGTACGAACGCTTCGGCACATTTTACAGCAGCTTTTCGCAGGATTTTATAGCGCTCGGCGACCCGAATTTAAAACCCGAACGCAGCATCGCTTTCGACGGCGGCATCGAGCAGAATCTTTTTGAACAGCGCGTAAAACTGACCGCCGTTTATTTCTATACGAAATTAATCGACACCATCGGTTTCGGAAACGTTGCGCCGAATATCGGCACGACGCCCAGACCTTTCGGCGGCTACATCAACACGAAAGGCGGAATCGCGCGCGGCGCGGAATTCGCCTCGCAAATCAAAGCGACCGGCGCGACCGACATCTTCGCGTCCTACACTTTTACCAACAGCGACCAGCGCGCGCCGCAGGTTGCGGGCAGCCGCATCATCGAAACTCTCGGCATTCCGAAACATCAGTTTACGCTGACAGCGACGCAGAGATTCAAACGCGCCTGGGTGAATTTCGATTTTCTCGCCGCGAGTGATTATCTGGCGCCGATTTTCAGCAACGCGACATTTAACACTTACGTTTATCGCTTCGGCGGCAATCGCCGAGCCGATCTGACCGCCGGCTACACATTCCCGCTGAAAGGCGAAAAATTGAACCTGCGCGTTTTCGGCACGATTGAAAATCTTTTCGATGAAGATTATTACGAAAACGGTTTTCGCACCGTCGGCAGAACCGCGCGCGCCGGTCTGGCGCTGAGTTTTTAAGAAAACGATGAAACGCGGAACGCGTGAGCGATAAATTGCAGATTCTGCGTCTCGAATTCATCGTTCGCGCGTTCCGCCTTCATCGTTTCTTTTCTGCGGCTGAATTTTCTTCTTTTCCGTTTCGCATTAATGCTATAATCGAAACAAAACAGCTGAAAGAGGTAAAAGCGATGAAAGAACGAATTTTGTTAGTTTTAAGTTTGATTCTTGCCGTAACGGGTTTGGT
>DASVRL010000009.1:0-43454 GCA_036388635.1 Pyrinomonadaceae bacterium | reverse complement strand
ATTCGTTTTGCCGGACGCCGGGTCGTAAACGTTTATCGAGCCGAACTGCTCGTAAACGACTCCGTCCGCGCCCGCCGAAAACGTTTTCAAATCGAGCCCGGTATTATTAACCGCCGGCGCTACTTTTTTCGTCTTCGTGTCATAAGAATAAAGCGACACGTTGCGCCCGCTGCGGTCGGACAGAAAATAAATACGGTCGCCGACCCATTGCGGCGTAAAATCGTTCGAATTCGGATGCGGGATTTCTTCGACGCTCGAATCGCTTAAATTTCCAATCCAGATTTTCGTCGTGCGCCCGCCGCGATACATTTTCCATTGCTGGAAAGCCGCGCCGAGCGGCATATACGCGATGCGCGAGCCGTCCGGCGAAAACGAAGCGACGCCGCCCGCCATCGGAAACGGCAGCTCGGTCGGCAAGCCTTCGCCCGTGACGGGCATCGTGTACATTTTCGGCAGAGGCATTCCGGCGGCGCGTCCCGAAAGAAAAACGACGCGGCTGCCGTCCGGCGTCCAGCCGACGACCGAGTCACCGCCCGGATGATAAGTGATGCGTTTCGGCTCGCCGCCGCTTGCCGGAATGACGAAAGCGTCGATGTTTCCGTCGTATTCGCCCGTAAAAGCGATCCAGTTGCCGTCGGGCGAAAAATACGGGTTCGATTCATTGCCCGTGCCGCTCGTCAGGCGCTCGGCATTGCCGCCGCCGCGCGCGACTTTCCATAAATCGCCGCCGTAGACGAAAACGATATCGGTTCTGTTCATCGTCGGCTGGCGAAACAACATCGGTCTGTCGCCCTGCGCAAATACTGCGGTCGAAGCGACGAGTAAAATCAAAATAATTAAAACGATTTTTTTCATTATCTCTCCTGTTTATCAGTAGACAGTCCACACTTGACAGAAATCCGCGGGCGGCTTTTGAAAGGCTGAGAGCGAAGGGATGAAGGATAAATTCTTTTTCACTTTCGCCTTTCGCCTTTCGCCTTCAGCCTTTCGATTACGGTCTGCCCAAACCCGAATCTTTGTGCAAATTAGGATATGCCGGGCGCTTGTATTCCTTCGGCGGATTTTTCTGCAATTCCGCCATCAGATATTCGATGGCTTTTTCGAGCTGCGGGTCGCGCCCCTGTCGCCACATTGCCGGGTCGTATTCGACCTCGATGTCCGGCGCGACGCCGACGTTTTCGACTTCCCACTCGCCGCTGAGCCCGTAGACCGCGCCGTTCGGAGCGCGGATACTGCCGCCGTCCATCAAGTTCGGGATTCCCGAAGCGCGAACCAAGCCGCCCCACGTGCGTTTGCCGATCAGCGGACCGACGTTCAGTTTTTTGAAAAACCAGGGCATCGCGTCGCCGCCCGAACCGGCAAGCTCGTTGATGAGCATCGCTTTCGGTCCGTAAATCGCGCCCGCCGGAACGTTCCAGTCTTTGCCGTCGCGGAAAGCGATTTTGGCAAGCTGCTGGCGATTCAGATATTCGACGACGTAATCAGCCAGCAGTCCGCCGCCGTTAAAGCGCTCGTCAATGACCGCGCCCGCTTTATTCGTTTGCGCGAAAAAGTAGCGATTGAAGCTGGTGTAGCCGGGACCGCCCGTGTTCGGGATGTAAACGTAGCCGAGTTTGCCGCCGCTCAATCTGTCGACCGTGCGCCGGTTGTCTTCAATCCACGCCAGATTGCGCAAGCCGCCTTCGTTTGCCGTCGGAACGACCGTCACTTCGCGCGCGCCTTTTCCGTCCGCGTTTGCGCCGACCCTGATGACGATTTGCTTGTTGGCAGTGCTTTCAAAAAATTGATAGACGTTGTCCGTCGCTTTCACTTCCCTGCCGTTGACGGCTAATAAATATTCGCCGCTACGGACGTTGACGCCCGGCGCGGTCAAAGGCGCGCGAAGCTGCGGATTCCAGTTTTCGCCGTTGTAAACGCGGGCAAAACGATAACGCCCGTTTTCGATTTTATAATCCGCGCCGAGAAGTCCGCCGGGCACGAAAGCGGGGCGCAGCTGGTCGCCGCCGCCGATAAACATATGACCGACGCCGATTTGGTTCAGCATTTCGCGGAAAAGATAATTCAAATCGTCGCGATGGACGACCGATTCGACATAAGGCGCGTATAATTTTTTCGCTTTTTCGATGTCCAGCCCGTGCGTGTTCGGGTCGTAGAAGAAATCGCGCTCGCCGCGCCAGATTTCGTTAAACATCTGACGCCATTCGACGCGCGGGTCGACGTAGACTTCCATATCAGCGGTCTTGACGATGCCTTCGCCCGGACGCGTCGGCACAGTCGTCGAAACCAGACTCCAGACGCCCGACAGGTAAAGCATTTTCTCGCCGTTAGCGGACACTCGAAAATTACTGACGCCGGTTTTCACTTCCTCAAACTTGCGTTTGTCCAAATCAAATTTGTGCAGCGTCGTGCCGAACGGCGGATTGGTCTGCGGCGCTTGCGGAATTTCCGTGACATACAAAATTCCCGCTTTGCCCGCGTAAAGCCCGTTATAATTGCGCGCCGGAATCTGCGTGACGCTAATGACGCGCTGGTCGATGCCTTCCAAATCGATGCGTGTCGGCTCGGGCTGTTTCGGCGGCGCGGGTTTCGGCTGCTCGGCAGGCGTCGGGCTGGGCGCGGGCGTCGGATTTTCTGAAGGCGCGGCGGTCGGTGCAGCGGAAGGCGCCGGCGAAGGCGTCGCGGTCGGAACGACGACCGGCGGCTCGTCTTTCTTTTCCGGCTGGACTTTTTCTTCGTCGCTTTCCGGCGCGAGCGGCGACGGAATATCGTTGCGCAAAACGATGGCGTAGACGCTGCGCGAAGTTTGATGCGCGATGCCTGAAAGGTCGGCGAAGCTTATCGTCGGACCGACGTTCGTGCTCGCCGTAAAAAAGACGTATTTTCCGCTTTTGTCGAAAACGATGTGGCGGGCGTCGCCCAAACCGTCGGTGATTTGATTTCGCTGGTTTTTATCCACCGAATACAAATAAACGGCGCGCAGGCGATTGTCGAGTTGTTTGACATAAGTCAGCCAACGGCTGTCGGGCGACCACGAAGGCTCTAAAACATCGTCCAAATCGGCGAAAGTGTTGGTATCGACTTTGACGTTCGCGCCCTTTTCGACATCGACGTACCAGAGACTGACGTCCTGCCGGTTGTAGGCGATTTTTTTGCTGTCGGGCGACCAGACGGGCGAAGAGTAAAAGCCCGTCGCGCCGTCGCCCAGAGCGATTTTTTTCACGTCGCCCATTCCGGTCTGGTCGCGCAGGTGCAGCATATACTCGCCGCTCTCGTCGGAAAAATAAGCAATCCATTTGCCGTCGGGCGACCACGCCGGGTCGCGCTCCATCGCGTTGGTCGTGTTCGTCAGATTGCGCGGGTCGCCTTTGTCGGCGGGCGACGAAATAATCTCGCCGCGCGCTTCGAAAACGGCGCGGATGCCGGTCGGCGAAAGCGCGACGTTCGCAATCCGACCGCCGACTTTTTCATAGCGCGGGCGCACGCCGGGAAAATCTCCCGCGACGCGGATGTTTACTTTTTTCGGAGTTTTCGAGCCGGCGTCGAGCGTGAAAATCGCGCCGAATTGTTCGTAAACAATCGTGTCGCCGTTTGCCGAAGCGTATTTTATATCCAGACCTTTATTTTCGACGACCTGCTCGACACGTTTCGATTTCGTATCGAACGAGAAAAGCGAAACGACGCCGCCCGTGCGGTCTGAGAGAAAATAAATTTTGTCGCCGACCCACATCGGGCATTTGTCGTTCGAATTTTCGCGCGGCACTTTTTCGATGGTCGAATCCGAAAGTTTGGCAATCCAGATCGGCTGCGTCTGCCCGCCTTTATAGCGTTTCCAGTCGCTCTGCCATTGCGAAAGCGGCTCGTAAGCGACGTAGTTTCCGTCGGGCGAAAGCCAGCCGCGGTCAGCCATCGGCAGCGGAATTTCAAGCGGCAACCCGCTGCCGTCGACCGGAAAAGTGTAGAGACGCGAAGCGCCGAAGCCGCTATCGCGCGTCGAAGCGAATAAAATGCTTCTGCCGTCGGGCGTCCAGCCGGAAACTTCATCGACCGAAGGATGAAACGTCAGCCGTCGCGGCACGCCGCCCGCCGCCGGAACGATATAAACGTCGGCGTTTCCGTCGTATTCGCCGGTAAAGGCGATCCAGTTGCCGTCGGGCGAAAAATACGGATTCGTTTCGATGCCGATGCCCGTCGTCAGTCGTCGCCCGTCGCCGCCCGCGCGCGGCACAATCCACAAATCGCCGCCGTATGAAAAAACGATGTCGGTACGGCTGACGGTCGGCTGGCGAAACAGCGTCGTCTGGCTCGTTTGCGCAAAAGACGAAACGAAGGCAGCCAGTAAAACTAAAATGTTCAGGATGATTTTTCTCACTTCGATTTTCTCCGGTAATTACACTTTTCGATAAAATTTTCGCCCGAGAGCGGCAAGCGGCGCGCCGCTTCCGGCGGCAGATTGCTTAGCAGTCGCGCTGATTTTTTTGTTCTTCCAATTAGTTTGGGTAAGCAGAATGCCTGCCCGGTTTCGACAGATAATTCAACTCTTTAAGACAGCGATTTTTAATACTTTTTTTGAGTTTCGGAAAATGTTCCAAGCTCTGAAGCTGTCGCGCCGCATTAACCTTAACTTCCGGCAATCAACGACGAATTTATTATTGACCGAACTAGATACGCATTAGTTATAGGAAAAGTTTATACCTAAATAAAAATTTTCAGGCAAGAAGATTTTTAAATCAAACGAAAAAAAATCGAACATCGCGGCAAATCCGCCTCGCGCAGATTCAACCAATTAAGGCGACTCTTTCGGCGGTCGTGTAGTTATGACCTTCGACCAGAAGCTTTAAAAGACGTGTCTCGTGCGGCGTCAAATCGCAATCGACGCGCTCCGGCGGACGAATCTCGCGAAACAATCGCAAAAACGCGCGAAACGAAAATTTTTGAAATAAGTTTCCTGAATTTAAAGGAAATTACTACCTGAGTAGGCGGTGAATTAAGCGGCGGAAAGCGTTAGTTTAATGTTGAGGCTGAGCAACCGGACGCCGAATCGAGCGTCTTTTGCCTTTGCCACGGCAACGAAAGATAAAACTGTGTGCGTGAAAACACATTTAAAAACGGGCGGAAATCGGCTAATGGAAGCGGCAAATTCAATTATCAAAACGGCGATTGTCGAACAGCAGCGCGAGCTGCGCGACGGTTTAGTCACTCTTATCAACTCGGCTCCGGGCTTTCGTTGTTCGGGCAGCTACATCACGACGAATGATGCTCTGGCAAAGCTCGAACACGCCTTTCCGGACGTTGTTTTATGCGACCTCGCGCATATGAACGAAATCGTCGGAATCCGCGCTTTAAGAGATAAATACCCGAATTTGTTAATCATCGTTTTGAGCATTTACGACGACGACGAGCTAATCACCGACGCTCTGTGCGCCGGCGCGCACGGCTATCTGCTCAAGCGCACGCTGCCCGCTCGCCTGCTGGAAAATATTCGCGAGGCGTTTCACGGCGGCGCGCCGGTTTCGCCGGAAGTCGCGGCGCGCATAATTCGACTTTTTCGCGATTTTCACCTGACCGAACGCGACGATTTCGAACTGACGCCGCACGAAACCCGATTGTTGAAACTGCTGGTCGAGGGACACAACTACACGACCGCCGCGAAAGTTCTCAGCGTCAGCTACAACACGGTTAAGTTTCATATGCGCCGCATTTATCAAAAGCTGGAAGTAAATTCAAAATCGGCGGCGGTCGCCAAAGTGATGCGCCACCGCCTGTTTAAATAAACGCGGAACGATGAATTAATTTTGAATTTTGAATTAGCGCTTTCCGTCAACTTAAAATTCAAAATTCAAATCTCATAACTTTCTTTACTTCATCGTTCATCGTTCTGCGTTTCGCGTTCTCTTCAAAATTACTATCCATACGGGCGGTGACACGCGCCCCGATTAATTGCTATTTCTTTAAATAGCAGTTGTTTTTTGACGCCGCCGGGAATTGCGTAAACAGCGCCCTTCGTATCCTGTTGCCGGCGTGCGGTTTTAATCTCCGACAAAAAACTTTTCTGGTAAGGAAAAAATCAATGAAAAATTTGACTCGATTTAAAATAGCATCCGGTGCATTTGTGTTTTTTGGAGCGCTGTTTATCGCCGCCGCGCTCGTGAAAGCGCAGCCGTCAGTGATAAAAGTGCTGGTCAGCCCGACCAGCGCGACGGTCAATACCGGCGGCACACAGCAGTTTACGGTGAAAGTCGGAGGCTCGGGAACGAGAGTCGTGGTCTGGTCGGTGAACGGCGTGGCGGGCGGCAATTCGCAGGTCGGGATGATTACCGGCGGCGGAAAATATACTGCGCCCGCCGCTCTTCCGGCAAACCCGATTGTGCAGGTCAGGGCGACGAGCGCGATTGACAGCACGGCTTTCTCGAACGCCGTCGTGACGCTGCAAAGCCAGCCGCCCGCTTCCGCCGGCATCGGCAGATTTCTGAAACAAACGACTTTCGGTGCGACGCCGCAGCTTATGACGCACGTCCAGCAAACCGGCTTTAACGCTTTTCTGGACGAGCAGTTCGCGTTGCCCGAATCGACTTATCCGAATCCGCTGACGGCGACGCGCGCGCAGATGATCGACCGTTTCTGGATTAACGCTTTTAAAGGCAACGACCAATTGCGCCAGCGCGTCGTTTACGCCTTGAGCCAAATCTGGGTCGTCTCGCTCAGCAAAAATAACGAACCCGAACAGGTGATTCCGTGGCTCCAGATTTTGAGCCGCAATGCTTTCGGCAATTACCGCAACCTGATGCGGGAAGCGACGCTCGACGCTTCGATGGGACATTACCTGGATTTAGTCAACAGCAACAAACCCAACGGCACAAGCGGCGCCAACGAAAACTACGCGCGCGAATTGATGCAGCTTTTCACCATCGGGCTTTATAAATTAAATCAAGACGGCTCGCTGCAATTAGACGGCAATAATCAGCCGATTCCGGCTTACACGCAGACGGACGTGCGGCAGCTGGCGCTGGCGCTGACCGGCTGGACTTATCCGACGACGCCCGGACAAACGCCGAGCACCGGCAACAACGGCTCTTATTACATCGGTCAGATGGAGCCGCGCCAAATCAACCACGACGCGACCGCGAAAACGATTCTGGGACAAAACCTGCCCGCCAATCAGATGATTCAGGATGATTTGGACGACGCGCTAGACATCATTTTCCAGCATCCGAACGTCGCGCCGTTTGTTTCGACGCGCCTGATTCGCGCGCTGGTGACGAGCAATCCCAGCCCGGCGTATATCGCGCGGATTTCCGCCGTTTTTAACGACAACGGGCAAGGCGTGCGCGGCGATTTGAAAGCCGTCATTCGCGCGATTTTGCTTGACCCGGAAGCGCGCGACGACAGTCCCGCGCCGGAGTTCGGACGCCTGCGAAGCCCTCTGCAACACACCGTCGCCTTTCTTCGCGCTTTGAACGTAAACATCAACGAACCGCTTTCCTTCGCTTACCTTTATACCGGTATGGGCGAGTCGATTATAAACGCGCCGACCGTTTTCGGGCATTATTCGCCGCTTTACAAAATGCCGGGCAATAATCAGTTGTTCGCGCCGGAATTTCAGATTTACACGCCGACCGAATCGGTCAACCGCGCGAATTTTATTTACTGGATGATGAACGAAGGTCCGGTCGATTTGACGCCTTTTACCGGCATCGCGTCCGATTCGACGCAGTTGATTAACGCCGTCAACGCTCGCCTGCTGGATGGTAAGATGACGCCCGAAATGCGCGCCTCGATTACGAAAGCGCTGCTGTCTTCGACCGACAACCGGTCGCGCGCTTTGACGGTTTTATATCTCGTTGCCACGTCGGGCGACTTTATTATTCAGCGTTAAGTCAGAACGCAAAAGGAACAATAATGATAGACACACATAAAATTTCTCGTCGTAATTTTTTAGGAATGAGCGCCGGTTTCGGAGCGCTGGCGGCATTGAGCCGGTTTAATTCAGTCAAAGCCGCCGCCGCGCCGATGACCGATTATAAAGCTTTGGTTTGCGTATTTCTGTTTGGCGGCAATGACGCGCACAATACGGTCGTTCCGCTCGTCCCCGGTGAATATAACGCTTATCAAAATATTCGCGGCGGCTTGGGCTTGTCGCCGAACGAGCTTTTGACGATTAACGTCAACAACGCCGCTTTCGGTTTACACTACGGTTTGCCGGAGCTGCAAAATCTTTATAATCAGGGAAAGCTGGCGATTGTCGCCAACGTCGGAAATCTGGTGAAACCGACGACCAAAAGCGATTTGTCGCAGCTTCCGACGCAACTGTTTTCGCACGCCGACCAGACGACGCAGATGCAGAGCGGCTCGCCTTCGGGCGCGCTCGGAACCGGCTGGGGCGGGCGCACCGCCGACGCGATGCTGGCGAGCAATAACGGTTCGAGCTTTCCGTCGTCGGTTTCGCTGAGCGGCGCGGCGGCGTTCAGCGCCGGCAGTCTGGTGCAGTCGGCGAGCCTTGAGCCGGGCAATGATTTACGCCAATCGGCGATGACTTTTTATCCGCAGTCGGCGGCTGACGCCCGCGCGCTGGCGCAAAAGGAAATCGTCACGACCAACAGCAGTTCCGTTTTCGTCAACGGCGCGAACAAAGTGTTGAATGATTCGATCAACTTAAACACGATATTGCGAAACACCGCCGGAAATCCGCCGTTCACGACGCAGTTTCCTTCGACCGCGCTCGGCGTGCGGCTCAGAGAAATCGCGCGTTTTATCGGACTGCGAAACACGGTCGGCATCAGCCGTCAGGTTTTCTTTTGCGGAATGGGCGGCTTCGACACGCACGCCAGCCAGGAATGGAGCCACTGGAATCTGCTCCAGCAGCTGAGTCAGGCTTTATCGGCTTTCTACGCGGCGACCGAGGAAATGAGCGTCGCCGGGCAGGTGACGACTTTTACGACTTCGGAGTTCGGGCGCACCTTGCAGCCGAGCGGTTCGGGTTCAGACCACGGCTGGGGCGGTCATCATTTCGTGCTCGGCGGCGCAGTCCGCGGCGCGGCAATGTACGGAAGCTTTCCGGCAATGTCGCTCGGCGCGCAGCATTTTCTCGACTCGCGCGGGATTCTGATTCCGACCACTTCGCTTTCGCAATACGGCGCGACGCTGGCTAAATGGTTCGGCGTCGCTGACGCGCAGCTCGATTCCGTTTTCCCGGCGCTGCCGAATTTCCCGGCGCGTGACCTCGGATTTATGTTCTAGCCGCTGCAAAGTTGAACAAGATAAATTATTTGTCGGTAAAAGCCGAACGGCGCATCGCCGTTCGGCTTTTACCCTTTTCAAAGACAACGGAAAAACTATGAGCCGCTTCGGCGCGCGTGTTATGAGCCGAATCTTCTCGCGTCCGAAATTTCCCGTCCCTCTATCTTTCGCGTCTTTGCGATAAAAAATCGCCGCCGCAAATTCGCTTTAATTTATCTTTTGCCACTGGTTCGCCGCAATGCGCCGGTTTCCCCAGCTAAACTGCGTCTGGGCGTTAGTCGCCGAAAGGCGCAGCGCCACCAGCGAGCCGTAGCCGTCGCCGGTTTTCGGGTCGACCCACCAGCCCGCGCTGGCGTCCCAGACTTTGATTTCGCCGTCGCCGACGGCGATCGCGCAGCCTTCGTGATAAATCAAATCTTTATCAATCCAGCGCAGTTCCGTCGCGTCGCCGTCGCTCCAGCTGCAAGACCATTGCGTCGTGGCGACCTGCGAAAATCTCTGCACCAGCTGCACGCGATAGCTTTTCACGCCGCGCACGGTGAAAACTTCGTGCGCCAGCGCGGCGAGCGCGCCGCAATCGAGTGTGTGACGGCGAACGGCTTCGCACCAGTAAATCGGAAACGCCGACGCGCCCCAGTTAAATTTTTGTCTGAGCCAGCGCGGTCCGGCGTAAATGCTGCCGCCTCCCAGCTCGGAAAAATCCGTCGCCGTTATCCACTCGCGGGCGATTTCGCAGCACATCTGCCCGTGATGCGAAATCTGCGACGGATACCAATCCTGCCATTTTTCAAAAACCTCGGCTGGCGCTTTCGCTACGCCGAGAGCGTTTGTCGTTTCGATAATATTCGTTTCCTTTGTTTGATTAACCGCGTCCAAATACATAACTCATACTCCTATCGTAAGCTCCGGCGTCGCAGAAGACGAGAATGTCGCCGACCTGCGCGTTTTCGGGCAATTCAACGTTTGAGGCAACGATGTCGTGTTCCATGCAAAGTCTGCCTAAAAGCTGTGTTTTACCTCTGTTTAATGATTTCCAGCCGCCGTTTTTCGCGTCCTGACACAAAATCCGGTGCGGGTAGAAAAAATACATCGGAAGCTCGGCAATCGAGCCGTCCACGACGACTTCGCGAGCGTCGCCGAAAGCATTGCGGATTTCGAGAATCTGCATCGCCACCGCCATCGAAGGCTGCGCCAGCGCCTTGCCCGGTTCGGAAAAAATCTGCTTAACGTTCGGCAGAAATTCCGGAATCATCTCGATCGCCTGACGGAATTTCTCGCCCGCGTTTTTCTGCAAATCTTCCGGAAACCAGCCGCCGCCGACGTCCAGAATTTCAATCAGCCGACCCGACAGCGCTTCAATCGAGCCGCACCAGCGCAGCATCGACTCGAACAGATGCCACCATTGCTGAACGCCGACGTTGCTGCTCGCCATATGAAAATGCACGCCGAACCGGCACTGTTTCGGAATGCGCCGGACAGTTTCGACCAGATTTTGAAAAGTTTCCGGCGTGTCAATCGCGATGCCGAAGCGCGAGCGAATATTCGGCGTTCTGAGCCGGATGCCGAGATACTGCGTCTTTAATTCGCCCGTCTCGATGCCCGTGATAACGCGATTCAGTTCTTCAATCGAATCGCAAAAGACGGTGAAAAACGAAGCGTCCGGCAAAACTTTGCGCTGCCACCATTTGGCGGGACCGTTCAAGATTATTTGTTCGGGCTTAAAGCCGACGGCAAGCGCTTTTTTCACTTCCAGCAGGCTGATGGCTTCGGCGTAGAAACCGGATTTGAGCGCCAGCTTTATCAGGCGTTTGTCCGGATTGGTCTTAATGCTGTAGGCGTTGTTGACCTTGATTTCCGCGGTGCTTAAATCGGCGGCGAGCGCGCCGGCTTTCTGAAAATATTCTTTCGCCGTGTTTTTCAGAAAGACGCTGGCGGGCGTTTGCATCTGCGAAAAATCCAGCGCTTTTAAATCGTCGATGAAAGTGGTCGGGATGGTCGCCGTCTGATTTTCCGCCGGTTTGCCGTTGACGCCTTCGCTGCCGTTTCCGTCGTGGTCAAATTCGAGCCGGTGCAGTCGATTGGCAAACTGAAGAAGCCCCGACGGATGCTTAAGCGAATGCCCGATTCTGCCGCCGAGCGGTTCGGGCAAAGGCGGCAGAGGAAATTCCGGTCTGACGGGCACTTCCAGCACGACGCGCGTAAATTCTTCGCCTGTCGCCACCGTTTCCTGCGCCGGGATTCCGGTCGCGCCTTCGACGAGGCTTCCGGGAATGTTGCGCCCGGTAATCGTCGAACCGTGAATCCACGCCGGGAAACGCGGGTTCCATTCGAGCAGCCACAATTGATTATCCGCGTCGCGCACCATTTCCAGTTCCGCGCCGCCCGTCCAGTTTATATTTTTGATAATCCGGCGCAGCGGCTCGGAAATTTCTTCCGGCACGTCCGAGACGTCGCCCGCCCAGGTTTTGCTCATTTCCGTCAAATCGCGTTTGCGCATCCGCACGCATTCGAGTAATTCGCCCTGGAAAGCCGAGATGGTGATTGATTCCTCGTAGCCGGAAACGTGCGCCTGCAGAAAAAGCTTGTCGGTCGCCCACGCGTTCGACAGCACGTTGCGCATTTCCTCGAAATGCGCCCAGCTGGCGATTTTCACCGCTTCGTAATAAGGACCTTTGAGCCAGACTTTCCAATCGTGCTCGCGGCAGAAGGCGTGCAAATCCCAATCGGAAATCTCGGTCGTCACAAAGGTCGGAATTTTAACGGGCAGTCCTTCGTGCGCCGGAATCGCCGGTTTGCCGACCTGATTCATCGCCTTCAGCGGCGGCGTCAGCAAATTCGGGTGACCTTCCGGAAAGAGATTCGCCAGCCACAGAATTTCCAAATCGATGCTGGAAATCCAGAGTCCGCCGTCGTCCAGAACTTTTTTGATTTCGGCGGCGTGCGTGTTTAAATTCAATTCGTCCCAGGGACGCTGAAGCCAGATTTCGTCAAAATCCAGCCAGTGAATTCCCGAACAGCGATTCGAGTATTCGACGCCGATGAGTTTTGCCTGCGGGTAAGCCGCCCTGATGGAGCGGGCGATGCCGACGCCGGGCTGCGGGTTGGTGCCCGAGTAAAGTCCGCTGATATAAATCTTCATAATTCCCTTGTAATTATCCCTTGTGCGATATAAAAATTTTTAACTTGCTACAGTTGCCCAATACGAGGGCGTCGATGCGAGATTAAATTCCGGCTGCGGAATTTTTTCTCGGAATTCGTCGGTAAATTTGCCGTCCACCCGGATGCTGAACGATAAGCCGTCGTGCTCGTCGCTGCCGTGAAATTGATTGACCGAATCGAACCAGGCGCTGTAGGATTCGACGTACTTTTTCGCGCCCGTCTGGTAATTGAACATATAAAACGGCTTTTTCTTGTTCGTCCGAAACCAGACGAATTCGTGACAAATATCGGTTTCGACGTGGTCGCGGTGCGCCGGAACTTCGCGCGGCGCGTCGTCATACATAATCATCATTCTGCCGGTCGCCTGAAACGGCAGCGTGCGGATAAAATCCATCAAGAGCGCAAATTCGTTGGCGGCTTCGGTCGGATGCCAAAGCTCGGTTTTGTCCAAATCGAAATAGCTGTCCGGCTGTTCGGAATACGCCAGATAAATCATCCGCGAGCCGGGACGGTCGGGAATCTTATCGTTTAACTTGTAAGGTCCGGTGTAAAACTTGTAATCGTCCTGCGGCGCGTTCAGGCGTCGTTTGATTCTTTGCAGAATATAGCCGTCGAGCGCGCGCAGGCGTTCGACGTCGATAAATTCGTCAAACGATTTATAGCTCGGATAAGTGATACGCGAATCGACCGGCTCAAAGACGAGCGTGTCCTCAGCCAGTCTCTCTTTGAAAACTTCTCCGGTTGTTTCGGTTTCGCCTGCCATAGTCTTGATTTCGGTTTCTGATTTATTCATAAAAATTTTCTTTCATAGCTATCCCTTCTGCGTCTCCAGACACGACCAGAGCGCCGGCGTCGATGCGAGATTAAATTCCGGCTGCGGAATTTTTTCTCGGAATTCGTCGGTAAATTTGCCGTCCACCCGGATGCTGAACGATAAGCCTTCCGCCGCCTCGCTGCCGTGAAATTGATTGACCGCATCAAACCAGGCGCTGTAAGATTCGATATATTTCCGCTCGCCGTTCAGGTGGTTTAAAACGTAGAACGGCTTAACTAAATTCGTGCGAAACCAGACGAATTCATTGCAGATTTCCGGATTCAGATGGTCGCGGTGCGGCGGCACTTCCTTGCCGGCATTGTCGTAAATAATCAACATTCTGCCCGTTTCTTTAAACGGCAGAGTTTCGGTAAAATCCATCAAATCAGCAAATTCTTCCGCCGCCTCGGTGCGTTCCCAAAGCCCTGATTTATCAAGGTCGAGATAATCATACGGAGTTCCGGGCTTGGTGCGCGTCAGCCAGATTTCGCGCACGCCGGGCTGATACGGCATCTCTTCGTCCAGGCGATGCAGATTGAGAAAATAATCATCCTTTTCAGCCTTGATATGAAGGTTTATTCGCTCGATGATGTAATCGTTAAGCGCGCGCAGGCGCGCCACATCAATAAATTCGTCAAACGATTTGTAGCAAGGATACGTGATGCGCGAGTCGATTTTCGCTTGTTCTATATTGGTGACGAAAGCGTTTTCATCAGAGCGAGCTTCCACAATTTTAAAAACCTCCTTGTTCTTTTAATTTCCTAAGCCTTCTTAAACTTCTTAAAGCTTAATCCCTTCATCAGCCGCGCAGTTTTCGAAAGCCGTGAAATATCAACACTTATGCGCGCACAGATGTAAATTATAATTTATAAAATATCGTCATTTTAAAACTACGTCTGTTCGATAGCAGACAAATAATATTTAAAAAATCCCGCATAATATTTTTCGGTTCGGTTTTTACTAATAAAGGTCTTTAAAAAAGATGATAAAGACGAGTTTTCTCAATCCTCAAAAATTGCCGCTGGTGATTAAACCCGTCGCTGACGAAAAAGAAAACGCCGCTGGTTTGGATCTGCTCATCGAAACCGCGCGCGGCGGGCGTGATTTTTTCCGCGAAAAGCTTTTGACGCACGGCGCATTGTTGTTTCGCGGCTATCAAGTCCGCTGCGTTGCCGATTTAGAGCGTTTTGTTCAGGAGTTTTCCGGCGGCGAAAAATTATTCAGTTACGCGGGCGGCGTCTCGCCGCGCAACCCGCTCGGCAGCAGTAAAGGCGGCGGAGTTTACACTTCGACCGAATATCCGGCGCAATACGCGCTTTCGCTGCACAACGAATTGTCTTACGCGGACGTTTACCCGCGTCATCTTTATTTCTGCTGCCTGACGCCAGCCGCGACCGGCGGCGAAACCACGCTCGGCGACAGCCGCAGGATTCTGCAAAATATCGACGCTGGAATCGCGGAATTATTCAAAAATAAAAAAATCTGTTACGTTCGCAACCTGCAGGCGGGCAAAGGCTCCGGTTATTCGTGGCAGGAAGCGTTTGAAACCGACGATAAGCAAACGGTCGAAGCTTGGTGCCGGAAAATCGGCGCGCAGTTTCAATGGCTGGCGAGCGGCGGCTTGCGCGTCAGACAGATTCGACCGGCAATCATCAATCATCCGGTGACGGGCGAAGCGGTCTGGTTTAATCAAGCCGACGGATTTCACCCGTCGAATCTGGACGCGGAAACTTATCAAACGCTGATTGCCGCGATGAAGGAAGACGAATTTCGGCTCAACGCCTATTTCGGCGACGGCTCGCCGATTGATTTGGAAACGCTCACGCACATTCGCGCCGTCCTGCACAGCGAAACGATTCCGCACCGGTGGCAGGCGGGCGACGTTTTAATTCTGGATAATATTCTGGCGGCGCACGGTCGAATGCCGTTTACCGGCGAGCGAAAAATCGCGCTGGCAATGACTTAAAAACGGAAAACGGATAATGGAAAATGAAGAAACCCTCTTTTATTTTCCATTATCCGTTTTCCGTTTTTCGTTTCTACCGTTTTACTGAAAACTTCCCGTTTTGCCAGATTAAATCGTAAAGCTTTTTGCCTTTGTAGAAACCCTCGCCCATTTCGTCTTTTCCGAAAACTTCGATGGTTGTACCCTGTCGCGGCAGCTCGTAGATATATTTCTGCGCGTTGTAATTCGGGACGACCGCGCGCGAAACGTCAGTCCATTTTCCGTTTTTGTAATCCAGGAAAACGCACCAGGGCGTATCTTCCACGCCGCCTTCGCCGTAAGTGTAAAAAGCGATGAGATACGTGCCGTTCGCGCGTTTGAACAGCGCCATCGCAAAACCATCCTGCGCCGCGTCGCCCGCGCCGCTCATATAACCGTTTGCCGCGTCTTCGACATTCAAATAGCGTTCCAGATATTCCTGCTTGCTCCTGCGCAAGTCTTTGCCGATGCAGCAATCGAGACTGAAATATCTAGCCGGCAGCAGCATAAAAAAATCGCGGACGGTTTTCGGCTGCTTCGTCTGCGCCGCCGCCTGCAGTCCGAATCCCGATAAACAAATTAATAATGCCGAAAGTAAAAATTTCGTTTTCATAATTTCTCCTCTGATAAATTCAAAAGCCGAATAGGAAAGACCGAAATCGGACTGGGCTTTTGCCTTCTTTGAAAAAGCGACTTTTAGAATCGACAAAATTTATTCACACATTTCGAGTTCTGGGTTTTCCGATTGCAGAAAGTTTTTCCGTAAGCGAAGATAAATTCAAAAATCCCAAAGGAGTTCAAATGAATCGAAAACTTTCGGCAATCGCCTTCGCCCTTATTTTCTGCTCGCTGATTTTTATTCAGACCGCCGCCGCGCAGACTGAAAAAGACACCGTGCCGACGCGCGAGATGGACAGAATCAACTGGATGGAATTTAAGGAAACCGTGCCTTCCAAAATCCAGACCGTTCTGCTGCCGACCGGAACTTTAGAGCCGCACGGCGTCATCAACAACGGCGCCGACAACACCGCGCCGACGGCGATGGCGCGCGCCGTCGCCCGCCGCACCAACGCGATGATTGCGCCGACTCTGCCTTACGGCATTACCGGCTCGATGGCTGATTATCCGGGCGCGTTTACGATTACCGAAGCCGCCTATCGCCCGTTCGTCAAACAAATTCTCGAAGGCTTAGCCCGAACCGGTTTCAAAAACATCATTATCTTAAACGGTCACGGCGGCGCGCAAACCGCCGTTCTGCAATCGGTGGCGGCTGAAGTTTCCGCCGAGCGACGAGTGCGCACGCTGGTGATAAACTGGTGGTCGTTTGCCTCGGACGAAACGAAAGCCGTTTTCGGCGAAGACGGCGGGCACGCGGGCTGGAATGAAACGGCGTATATTCAGGCGATTGACCCGACGCTGGTGAAAAAGGAAAGATACAACGCCGATTTGGCGACCGCGTATCCGCCGGCGGGAACGTGGCAAGCCGTGCCGTTTCCGTCCTCAATCGGGCTTTATCAAAAAGGTCAGGGCTACCCGAAATTCGACCAGCAAAAAGCCGACGAATACTTCCGCAAAGTCAACGACAAAGTAGCGAACCTGATAAACGAAATCGTCCGCAAATGGGATATGGCAGGGCTTTGAAAGGATGAAGGCGAAAGGCGAAAGGGTAAGGTGAAGAAAGTTTTAAGTTTTGAATGCTGAGTTTTGAATTATTTAATCGGTTGCTAATTCAAAACTCAGCATTCAAAACTTAACATTCTTTAGCCTTTCGCCCTTCGCCTTTCGCCTTTAACTACCTTCCTCCGCTCGGCTGCAAAATCAAATTCGGCATTTGTCCTTCGCTTAAGGTAATCGGCTGGTCCCAGACGGAAAAGCCTTCAGGCGTTTTCGTGATGCCGAAAAGGTAATAGCTGTCCGGTTTCACGTCGGGAAATTTGGCTTTGCCCTGCGCGTCGGTTAAAGTTTTCGCGACGGTGTATTTGCTGATTGCCGCCAGCGCCTTGCGTCTGATTTCCGGGTATCTGCCGGGATAAACGATTGACATACCGAAAGCATTGACTACTCCCTGACCTTCCTCGTCGTCGATATCGGCTTCTTCCAGAATAGTGCGCAGGTCTTTTTTCAAAAGATAAAAAGTTTCTTTCTGCACGGCTTGTTCTCTGCCTGTCGTTCCGCGAATTTTCGCCTCGACGGTCAATGAGCTTTTGCCGACCGGAACGTTGTCCGCCGTCGCCGTGCGCGTGTCGGTCGGAGGCGTATTGATGGTTGTGCTCTGCGACGGCGGCACGGTAACTTCCGAGCTTTGCGACGGCGGCGCGGAAGTGCTCGGAACCGTCACGTCGCTTGACCTGGTCTCGCTTTGAGCGACGCGGTTTGAGCGGGAATTAACAGATTCCCTTTCAGTTCCGAGCCGGACATTGACGTTGCGGTTCGATTCATCGTCATTACTTCGCATTACGGCGAATAAAACGAAAACCAGCACCGCGCCTAAAATTATAATCGGCGCGATAATCCAAGCCGGAAAAGCTTTTTCGCGCGGCGGCTGAATGATGACCTCGCGCTGCGGAATCGGCTCGACTATCGTCGGCGCCATCGGGCGACCGCAATTCGGGCAAGCCACCGCTTCGGTCGAAATCTGATTTTGACAATCAGGACAAGTTATTAAAGACATTTTTATTTCCTCCCTTTGATCGTTTGTTAATAAACAATAATTATCTGATTTAAGAATAATACATTTCGTTGGAAAAATGTTTATAAAAAATAGAATAGACGGAAAGGCGGCAGACACATTCCGCCTCCGCCGCCTCGCCGCCTTTTTCATAAAGCAAAATGCGGTCTGAAAATTTTTGAAACTAATTCGCTCGATTTGGCGTTTATCCTCTTGACTAAAATTCGTTTTCAGTCAAACATAGTAAATATGGGTGTCACAGTACAAACTCAGGAAGTTCGCGAAGCGATTCTGGATGCGACCGACCGCATTCTATCTACTCGCGGCTACAAGAAAATGACGATCGACGATTTGGCGCAGGAAGTCGGCATCGGAAAAGGCAGCGTTTATCTGCATTTTACGAGCAAGGAAGAAATCGCGCTGTCGCACATCGACCGCATCGTCGAAAGATTAAAGGAAAAACTGCACCGGATTGCCGCCGAAACCGGCTCGCCCGAAAATCGTTTTAAGAAAATGCTCGTCTGCCGCGTGCTGCATCGCTTTGACAGCGTCCAGCACTACACGGTCAGCATCAGCGATTTGCTGGCGGCGATTCGCCCGCGGCTGCTGGAGCGGCGCCGGAAATATTTTGCCGAAGAAGCGCAGATTTTCGCCGGAATCATCGTCGAAGGACAGCTCAACGGAGTTTTTCAACACGGCGACGCGCTGGAAATCGCCGAAACTTTAATGACGGCGACCAATTCGCTTTTGCCGGTCAGTCTCAGCAACGAAGAACTCGGCGAGCGCGAGGAAATCGAGGAAAAAATCACGCGTCTCTCCGATTTGCTTTTAAGCGGCGTCTTAAAACGCACGTAAAAAATTTATGCCCAGTCAAGCCATAAAATTTTTGTTTTCAGTCGTCTGCCCGGTTTAAGCGGGCGGGCGCGCGAGCGAGCCGGGCGCTTTCTCAAGGCGTTCGCAACACGAACCGGAAATTTCAAAGTTAAAAACGTTTCATATAAAGGAGTCATAAACATGAAAAATTCAATCATCGCACTAGCCATCATGGTTTTATTCGTGCTGGACGTTTACGCTCAGCAAAACGCCAATCAACAGCCGGATTTGCCGATTGACGCGGCGACCAAGACGCAAATCATCAACGACCTGACCAAAGAACTCAACGAATCCTACGTTTTCGCCGACGTGGCGAAAAAAATGGAAGCGGACGTCAAGCAAAAACTGCAAAACAAGGACTACGATAAAATCACCGGCTCCAGAGAGTTTGCCGACAAATTGACCGCCGATTTGCAAGCCGTCAGCCGTGACAAACATTTGCGCGTTCGCTTTTCTCCCGAAAAAATTCCGGTTCGCCAGGACAGACGCGAGCCTTCAAAGGAAGAATTGGAAAATCACCAGCGCTACGTGCGTCAAATCAATTTCGGTTTTGAAAAAATCGAGCGCCTGCAGGGCAACATCGGCTACGTCGATTTGCGCGGCTTTTCCGACGCGGAAGCGGGCGTCGAAACCGTCGCGGCGGCGATGAATTTCCTGACCAACACGGACGCTCTGATTTTCGATTTACGACAGAACGGCGGCGGCAGCCCGGAAATGGTCGCGCTGATCAGTTCGTATCTTTTCGGCGAAAAACCCGTCCACCTGAACAGCCTCTACTGGCGCAAAGGCGACAAAACCGAGGAATTCTGGACGAAAGGCACGGTCGCCGGCAAACGCTACGGCGAAACGAAAGACGTTTACATTCTGACGAGCAACCGCACTTTCTCAGCCGGCGAAGAATTTACCTACAATCTGAAAAATCTGAAACGGGCGACGATTATCGGCGAAACGACCGGCGGCGGCGCGCATCCGGGCGGAATGTTTCGCATCAACGACCATTTCGGCGCCTTCGTCCCGTCGGGACGCGCCATCAGCCCAATTACGAAAGCGAATTGGGAAGGCACGGGCGTCGAGCCGGACGTAAAAGTCTCGAAAGAACTCGCGCTGAAAACCGCTTACGCGCTGGCGCTGAATAAAGTCGCGGACAAAACCACCGACGAGCAACGCAAAAAAGGTCTGAAAGAATTAGCCGACAAAATTCAGAAAGAAATCGACGAAATGAAAAAAGTGGCTAAAACCAATTAAGAATAATTAGCCGCGAAAGAACTCGAAAAAGGCACGAAAAAGAAGTTTAGCCGCGAAATTCGTGTAATTCGCGGCTAAACTTCTTTCTTCTTGTTTCGTGAAATTTCGCGGCTAATTTCCTTTTGTTTGCGGCTAAAATCTATCGTTTCCAATAGTTCTTAATCTTCAAATCCAGCATCGGAAAGGCGCAGTATTCGCAGTTTCTGCCCGAATCGCGCAGTTTCTGCACCATCCGAATGGCGGCGTCGGCGTTGCGCGTGTGGACGATAATGGTCGCCGCGCGCTGCAAATTTTTGTTTTCGTGCAGCCATTCGGCAATCGCGTAGCCGGTCGTGGCGAAATCGTCGTGGTCGTTTGATTCGTAATGATGCGGCAAAAGGTCGTGGTCGAGAAAAATCGCGTCGTAATTGTTTTCCGCCAAAAGCTCTTTGGCTTCTTCGACCGTTTCGGCGATGTCCAGTTCGTCGCCGTCGAATCTTTTGGAAAACCATCGATGACGACGGCGGTCGTCATCGAGCAGGAAAACCGTTATCGGGCTGCGTTCGGCTTTTAAATCCACCAAGCCGAGCTTCATCATCAGGCTGCGTAAGATGCTCATAATTACAACTAAAACAATGGTTTTAATATAACATACGATTCGAGCGGTGAAAATTTAACAAAAAAATTTATTCGGATGTTAAATTTATGTAAATTATAAGTTGCCTGTTTTCATCAACTTGAGTTTTTTGCCCGTTCGGGAAAACGGAAAAGCCTGATATTTACTGCATTTCCAAAGTAAAAATAATACTTGAAATCTTTTCATCCGGTGCTATAATCCAATTCGACTTCAATACTAGGGCTACACAAACAAGGTCTACCGGTTAACATAAAACTAAGTTAAAATATTCTTGGATGTCACAGGACAAAGCGACAAATTTTCAGCTTTACGCCGTTCCCAATGCGGATGACTCTGCGTTTGAACAGGATTTTCTTGACGAAATACAATCTCGTCAAGAGCCGGCGGTTTGCGAAAAATGCTTCGGTTCGGGAATGGAAATCGTGCCGGGCAAAGGCGCGCGCCGCTGCGATTGCCGCAAACAGAAATCGCAGGAAAAACATCTCGAGCGCACAAATATTCCGAAGCGCTATTTCGACTGTCATTTCCAGAGCTACAAGGTAACGCACCCGTCGCAGGAACGCGCTTATAAATTCGCATCGAGATTGGCGATAGACTATCCGGCGGTTGACCGCGGGCTGCTTTTTATGGGCACGGTCGGCGTCGGCAAAACGCATCTCGCGGTTTCGATTCTGAAAGCCTTGAACGAGCGCGGCTTTACGTGTTTGTTTTATGAATTCGGCTCGCTCCTGAAAGGAATTCAGGATTCCTACAATCCTTCGACGCAAACCTCCGAGCTGAAAGTTCTCTCGCCCGTTTTCGACGCCGAGATTCTCGTTTTGGACGAAATCGGCGCTTCGAAACCGACCGAATGGGTGCGCGACACGATGGCGCACATCATCAACACGCGCTACAACGACAAAAAACTGACGATTTTCACGACCAATTATATGGACGACCGCAAAGCGGAAAAAGACGAGACGCTCGAAGACCGCATCGGCGTGCGCCTGCGCTCGCGTCTCTACGAAATGTGCCGCACGGTGAAAATCGAAGGTCAGGATTTTCGCCGCACCTTCGACCAGGTTTCACAGATGAAGAAAAGATAGAATGCAGTGTTTCTAATTCTATGAAAGCGGTCGTCTCAACGATATTATTCGGCTCATTTCTCGTAATCATATTCGATACTCTCGCCTCTTTGTTTTCCCTTCATTTTCAAATCAATTACGGCTGGTTCGGATTCGGTTCGCTGCTTATTTATATTTATGTCGGCTTCTGTTGTGCCAAATACGGAAGCCTGTTGTGGTCGGCTATCGGCGGTGGAATTTTGGGTCTGGTCGATTCTACTATCGGCTGGTATATTTCCTGGATTATCGGTCCCGGCAATCCCGGAGTCGAAATCTCGGCGCCGGAAATATTCGCCACAATAATTTTTGTCACCGCAACGACTATTCCCTTCGGTTTTCTCGGCGGTTTATTTAATCGGTGGCTCAGGCGTCAGATTTCTTAATTTACCTTGACGCTTTGAGATTTCTTTTTTTGAGCGGCAAAAATTCTGTAGCCCAGCAAAACTGCCAGCATAAAAGCGAAGAAAAACGGGTAAGTCAAATCGGATTTCACAATCATCCAGAAATGAATCACGCCTAAAATCGCAATCAGATAAGACAGTTTATGCAGCCGCGCCCAGTTTTTTCCGCCGAGACGTTTTATCATTCCGTTGGTTGAAGTCGCGGCAAGCGGAATCAGCAGAAAAAACGCCAGCATTCCGACGGCGATAAACGGACGCTGCCAGACGTCGGCGGCAATCGCCGAAAAGTTAAAACTCTTGTCAAAAACGGCGTAAGTCATCAAATGCAGAAAGCCGTAAAAAAAAGCGTAAAGCCCGAGCATCCGGCGAAATTTTATCAAATTATTCCAGCCGAACATTTTCCTGAGCGGCGTCACTGCCAGAGTTATCAATAAAAAAACCAGAGTCAAAACGCCGGTCGTGCGCAGAAAAAACTCGATCGGATTCGCGCCCAGCCTTCCGCCGACGGCGTCCCAGACGAGTAAAGCAAACGGCACGAGACTGTTGATAAAGATTAGAATTTCGTTGAATTTTACGTTATTCATAAGCGCTTAGCGCTAAACGTCAGGCGATAAGCGAAAGCATAAAAACCGACCGCTTACCGCTGAACACTAAAAAAACTTTTTCAAATCCATTCCTTCATAAAGGCTCGCCACCTGTTCCGCGTAGCCGTTAAAAAGCAGCGTTTCCTGCTGACCGTATTCGCCGATGCGTCTTTCGGTCGCCTGCGACCAGCGCGGGTGCGCGACTTTCGGATTGACGTTGGAATAAAAACCGTATTCGCGCGGCGCGGCGAGGTTCCAAGTGGTCGGCGGTTCCGTGTCGGTCAGATTTATTTTGACGATTGATTTGATGCTTTTAAAACCGTATTTCCAGGGCACGACCAACCTGAGCGGCGCGCCGTTTTGATTAGGCAGCAGCTTGCCGTAAAGCCCGGTCGCCAGAATCGTTAAAGGATGCAGCGCTTCGTCCAGCCGCAAGCCCTCGACATACGGGAAATCGATTCCGGCGCTGAACGAAGACTGCATCTGTTTTGCATCGTAAAGCGTCTGGAAAGCGACGTATTTGGCGCTGCCGAGCGGCTCGACCGCATCGAGAATTTTCTTTAAGGGAAAACCGACCCACGGAATGACCATCGACCAGCCTTCGACGCAGCGAAAACGATAAATTCTTTCTTCCTGCTCGAATTTTAAAATTTCTTCGATGTCGAAAGTTTTCGGCTTGTGCGCCATTCCGCCGACTTCAATCGTCCACGGGCGCGTCAGAAAATTTTCGGCGGCGCGCGCGACGGCGGTTTTGCCGGTCGAAAACTCGTAAAAATTGTTGTAATTGGTGATTTCCTCAAAAGAATTGAGCTTATCCGGCGCGCTGAAATTCGATTTCGCCACGCTTTCGATTATCTGGGTTTTAATTTCCTTAGGCGGCGGCTGATTGAAAAAGCGATAAAGCCCGGCGGTTGTCAAAGTCGTTCCCGCCAGCAGTCCGGCGCGCAGAAAATTACGGCGGTTCAGATAAGTTCGCTCGTCCGTTATCCGGCTGGATTTTATTTCGCCCGGCTTTTTGATAACCATAATTCTTTATTCGCTCGCGGTCGCCCGTTGGTTTCAATCTACAAAATATTCCTGATTTATATTATCTTATGCTAAGATTTTATTCCCTGAAACCGTCTTCCGGCAAAAAGGAGATGAAAGATGCGCCCCCGCGCCCGGTCGTTTCTTTTATTTTATTCGCTTTTTTTTGCAGCCCGGCTTTCTCTCAAATTCCGGCGCCGGAAGCGCAGCGGCGCGTGCCGGTGAAAGTTCCGGCGGCGCAGAGCATTTTCAAAGAAAAAACGGTTTTGACGGAATTGCCGTTCATTATTACGATGAGTATTAAAGGCTTTGCTGCGGCAGAATTTACTTTTAGCGCTTTTCACCGGAAAGAAATAAGGAGATTTTAATGTTGATTTCGCGATTTATTTGCCTGCTGATTATTTTTTCGATCGCCTGCGCCTCAAGCTTCGCCCAGTTTCCGCTGAAAAAATCAGACCCGGAAAAAGAAAAAGCCGCGCTGGAGCTGGAGAAAAACGCCGTTGAATTACTGGAGCAAGCCATCAGCGAAACCGCCGCCTTGAAGCTGCCGGAAAATCGCG
Organism: Pyrinomonadaceae bacterium; assembly: GCA_036388635.1. Taxonomy (GTDB): domain Bacteria; phylum Acidobacteriota; class Blastocatellia; order Pyrinomonadales; family Pyrinomonadaceae; genus JALZHR01. Next base: position 19,187 of record DASVRL010000009.1, on the reverse strand, counting down.
CGCTGATTTACACGATGGCGGGCGACCTGCTCTGGTCAAAAGACGAAAAACGCGCGCGCGGTCTTTTTCGCGGCGCGGCGGGCGAAATCGTTCAAATTATTAATACGAAAGCGGAAAATTCCAATTCGCGCGGATGGGAAACGGAAAACGGCGTCACGCAGGGATTCGACAGACGGCAGATGGAAATTTTCAGCCTGCGGCAGATGGTTTTGCGAACGCTGGCGGAGCGCGACGCGGAAATGGCGCTCGAAATTTTGCAGACGACGCGCCCGCCCGAAGTCGCCGCCGAAATGCAGACTTACGTGATGCCGCCGACCAGCGCGCCGAATTCAACGCAAAAACAAACGTCGCCGACGCCGCCCGCCGCGCCGCGCAATCTGAGAGTCGAACAGGAAATTCGGCTCGAACAGGGGCTGCTCGCCAAAGCCGCCGAGCAAGACCCTTCGAAAGCCGCGCAAAGAATCCGTGACAACCTGGAAAAAGGCTTTTCGATGGAAATCATCTCGGCGCTGCAAAAAATCTATAAAAAAGATGCCGAGCTGGCGACCAAGCTTTTTGACGAAACGATACAAAAACTGCTCGGCACGGATTTATCAAAAAACCAGAATCTGATTTTCGCCTCCGCTCTGCTGCGACCTTACGCTTTTCCGCCGAAGGAAAATCCGAACGCGAAAAGCGAGCCGCGCCTGGCGCTCGGCGAAAAATCGGCGAAAGACATCGCCAATAAAATCGCCGACACGTTTATGAAAGCGACGAATTTCAGAGAAATCTCCTTTCTGAACTCAATGCTGCCGGTTTTGCAGAAAATCGTGCCCGAAAGAGTGGCGCAGCTAAAACAAAAAGAAGCCGCCCTGAAAAAACAGATGCCGCAAAATACGCGCACGACTCAAGTTCCGGCGACGCTGAACGACCCGAATGCGACGCCCGAAAAAATGATTGCCGAAGCGACCCGCGCCCAGCCGCAGATGCGCGGCGCGCTCTACCGTCAAGCGGCTTTTCGCGCCGGTTCGGGCGGCGATGCCGAAAGAATCCGCGCGCTTTTGCAAAGCCAGCCGGAAAGCAAGGAACGCGACGACGCCATCGCTTTTCTGGATTCAAATCTGGTGCTCAGTCACCTGCGCGCCGGAAAAACCGATGAAGCGCGGCGGCTCATCGACCGGCTGCCGTTCGGCGCCGCCAAAGCCGAGCTGCTCGTTCAATTAGCCGTCGCTTTATATCGTCTGAATACGAAGGAAAGCAAAGAAAGCGCCCTGCGGGTAATGAGCGAGGCGCGCGAGATGGTCAAAGATTTTCCCGAAGACAAAGACGAAATGGACAATTTGGCGAAAGTCATCGCCGGTTTTGCCGTCGTCGACCCGGAACGCGCTTTCGCGATGCTTTCGCCGATTATCGAGCAAGTCAACGAAGTCGTTAACGCGCAGGCGGTGCTGGCGCGATTCAACAGGCAGACGCAAAGTTTTCGCGACGGCGAGCTGGTTATCGCCAACAGTTTCGGCGCGCTCAATGCAAAAGTTTTTCGCTACGGGCGGGAACTGAAAATGCTGGCGGAAAGCGATTTTACGCGCACGCGCGGGCTGATCGACCAGATGCGCCGCGACGATGTACGCGTGTTCGTCAAGCTTTTTATCGCGCAGAGCATCCTGAAGGAAAGAATCGGGCTGACGGGCGCCGTATCTTTCGGCGGCGATTAATAAACGGCGGCGACGGCGACGGATTAATTGCATATTTTGTTTGGCTATAAATATTTGATTTACAAAGAAAAAATTATGAGACTTATTTTCACCCGCAGCCTCTTTCTTACTGTTTTTCCGGCGGTTTTGTTCTTATTCTTTTTGACCGCCGCCGCGCCGGGACAGACGGCGACTGCCGGAAACCAGCAGCAGCCTGAACTCACGATAGAAGACATTCTGGCGGAATTACGCTCGAATAAAACAACCGCCGAACAAAGAAACAAGCTTTTAAACATTGAGGTTAAGCGGCGCAATGTCGATTTTCTGCTTGATTCCGAAGCGGAGAAAAAGCTGCGCCAGGCAGGCGCAGGCAATGATTTAATAGATACCATTCGCCGGCAGAATGTCGATTTTTACTTTAATCGAGGGCTTAATTTCGGCAAACAGGGCGATTTTATCAGCGCGATTGCCGACCTTAGTAAAGTAATCGAGCTTTCTCCGAATCTCTATGAAGCTTATTATAATCGCGGGCTGGCTTACTCGGAAAAAAATGAAAACGACCTCGCCATTGCCGATTTTGACAAAGCTCTCGTTATTCGCCCGAGCGAAGCCGCCGCTTATCTGAATCGCGGCAGCGTTTACGAAGCGAAAGGCGAGCTTGACCGCGCCATCGCCAATTACAATCAGGCGCTTTCAACTAATCCCGGATATGCTCTCGCCTACTTTAACCGAGCCGTCGCTTATGCGAAAAAGAAAGATTTCGCGCACGCGCTCGCCGATTATGACAAAGCGATTTTATACAAACCGAATTTCGCGGGCGCTTATAACAATCGCGGCAATATTTACAGAAACAGAAAAGATTATGAGCGGGCGCTTGCCGATTATAATAAAGTTATTCAGTATGAGCCGGACGACCCGAGAGGTTACAACAATCGCGGTCTGGTTTATCGCGAGAAAGGCGAGCTTGACCGCGCCGTCGCCGATTTTGACAAAGCCGTTTTTCTGAAAGTCGATTACGCCGACGCTTATTACAATCGCGCCGGAGCTTACGCCGCCAAAGGCGACAACGACAAAGCGATAGCCGACCTGCGGAAAGTTTTACAATTAAATCCGGACGATGAAAAGGCAAAAGAAAATCTGGAGCGCCTTTTGAAAAAGAAACAATAAGATTCGGGCTTGGCGAAGCGGCGCCGGATTTTTGAATTTAAAATCGGCGCAGAGCTTGAAGGTTTGATAATTTTCGCCGCGCGTGCAACCTTTTCCTTCTTCAGTCGTTCAAAAATTAAGACTCGTTTGGAGAAGGAAAACTTATGCAACCGTACCGCTTTTTTTGCCTGCCGCTGATTCTTCTTTTTGTTTTCAATACGATATTTGCCCAAACCGCGCCGAATCCCGCCGGCGACGCCGCCGAAAAGGAAAAAGCGCGTCTCGAACAGGAAAAACGACAGGAAGTCGAGAAAAAAGCCGTCGCGATGCTCGGCGAAATCGCCGTCGCCGCCGATACGCTCAAACTTACCGTCAACCGCGTTTCGGTTTTCTCGTCGCTCGGCGTTTCGCTCTGGAAATACGATGAAAAGCAAGCGCGAAATCTCGTTAATATCGCCGCGCAGGAAATCATTAACGCGCAAAATGCCGAAGATGAAGAACAGCAGGGCGACGCTTACCAGCTCGCCTGGCAGATACTGGAATCGCGCCGCCAGCTGGTGCAGTCGCTGGCGGCACACGACGCCGACTTTGCGCTCCAGATTTTTCGCCGGACGCGCGCGCCGGAAATCGCCGCGCTGATGCAGTCGCCTAAAAACGTGGTCGCGAACGGCAGCGATTATAACCGCCTGCAAAATGAAATCAACACCGAGCAGGCGCTCATCAACGAAATCGCCCGCCAGGACCCGAAACGAGCCGTTAAGCTGGCGCGCGAAATTCTCGAAAAAGGCGTTTCCTACGCGCTGCTCGATTTAATCGAACGCATCCGGGAAAAAGAACCGGAGGAAGCGGCGCGATTGGCGGACGAAGTTTTGCGCAAATTTCAGGATATGGATTTTTCGGTGCAGCACAACGAGCGCAATCTCGCCGTTAATTTTATCTCGCGTTTATCGCAAATGAAAGAATCGGGCGGCGCGGAAAAATCGAAATTCGTCGTCAGTGAAAACAATTTGCGCGCGCTGGCGGAAAAAATCGCCGTCTTTTTCCTGCGCGACTCGCAGAGCGAAAGCTACGCTTACCTGATTTCGACCTTTATCCCGCTGATCGAAAAGTTTTCGCCGTCGCGCGCCAATCAATTGCGCCAGCGCGAAAATGAAATCAAACAAAAACAGGCGCAGATTAATCCCTACGAACGGCTGAATCAGATAAACCAGGACTCGGACGCGGAAACGCTGCTCAGGGAAGCCCAGAATGCGCCGTCCGAGCTTAAAAACCAATATTATTCTTACGCCGCCAACAAACTGATGGGCAGCGACAATATGGAACGCGCCCGCGCCGTGATAAATTCGATTCCCGACCGCCGCACGCGCGAATACGCTCTGCAAAATCTCAACAGCAATCTGTTTTACAAAGCGATTAATGCCGGAAACATCGCCGAGGCGCGCCGTCTTGCCGCGCAGGCGATTAACAAAAATCAAATGATTGCTTTTTATATTCAAATTTTTAATCACGCGCGCCAGAAACAAGACGATAAGCTCGCCCGCCAGATTTTAGACGAAGCCGCTTCGCTCGTCACTTCAAATCCCGAAAACAACAACGAGATGAGCGCGCTTTTCCAGCTGGCAAACGCTTACGCGGCGGTGGCGCCCGAAACGTCTCTGACGCTGATTGAATCGACCGCCGGAAAATTCAACGAGCTTTTAAACGCCTCGATTCTGCTCCACCGGTTCGGCAGCAATGAAACGAATCGACCCGACGAAATCACTTCGCAGTTTTTTCACACGACGCTCTCGCAATACGGTTTTTATTTTAACCAGAACGATTTTGCCCGGCTGGCGATGGCGAGCTTCGAGCGCACAATGAGTTTGGGCGACGGCTTTCAGCGACCGGAAGCGCGGATTTTTACGCGGCTGATGATTGTACACTCGATTTTGTCGCAAATGCCCAACAATAATAACGGCATTTATAATTTGCCGATAAGCGGCAGAAGGCGCGGATTTTCCGGTTTAACCAGAGACAAATAACGACTTGCAGGATTTTAATTAATAACTCGCCGCCGCCGCTGCCGCGCTGCCGCGCCGCTCGTTTTCCGCGCCGGTTTCGCGGGCGAGCGGCGCATATATTTTGGCGGCGTTTGCAAATTTAATGTAAGTTTCGCGTCCGTAATTTTAGTTAAACTTTGCTTTTCTTTTTTGAAGATTTAGTGAATAATCGGCTGGAGAAACTTTTCGCGTTTCCAGGCAAACAAGCAGAATGCTGGCGATAAACGAAATTTTACAGGGACGCTATCGAATTCTCCGCCGGCTCGGACACGGCGGAATGGGCGCCGTTTACGAGGCGATGGACGAGCGTTTCGGCTCGCCCGTGGCGCTCAAGGAAATCATTATCGATCTGGATAAAGTTCATAATGCCAGCCAGCAGACGATGATGCGGCAGGCTTTCGAACGCGAAGCCAGGATTCTCGCACATTTGCATCACGAAGCGTTTCCGCACGTCCGCGATTATTTTTCCGAAACCGACCGCCAGTTTCTGGTGATGGAATTAATCGGCGGCGACGATTTAGCCGACCTTCTGGCACGCCGACAAACGCCTTTTTTGCTCGAAGACGTTTTGAAATGGGCTGACCAGCTGCTCGACGCGCTCGACTATCTGCACACGCTGGAGATGCCGGTTATTCACCGCGACCTGAAACCGCAGAATCTGAAGCTGACGGCGCGCGGCAAAATAAAATTACTCGATTTCGGCATCGCCAAAGGCACCGACGCGCAGATTGCCAATACGATTACGAATAAAACTTTTATCGCCGCGACGCTCAACTACTCGCCGCTCGAACAGATTCTGCCCGTGCTCGACCCGTCCGTCCGCGAGTTTATAATCTACAGCCACGGCGAAAAAGTCGGCGATATCCTGCAACAGCCGACCGACGCGCGAAGCGATTTATACGCGCTCGGCGCCACGCTTTATCATCTTTCGACCGCCGCCGTGCCGACCGATGTTTTGAAAAGAACTCTGGAAATCTGGGCTGGAAAACCCGACCCTCTGCCGAGTCCGACGGCGGTAAATCCGAATATCCCGAAGGCGATTTCCGACGTTTTGCTCAAAGCGATGGAAGTCGAGCGCGAGAATCGCTTCCGCTCGGCAGAGGAAATGCGCAAAGCCCTGAGCCACGCCGCGACCGCTCGCCGCCCGGTCGAAGAAGAAGCCGGATATCTTTTGTGGCTCGCGCAGCAGGACAAGCTGAAAGCCGAGCAGGAAAGACTCAATGACGCGCCGCAGACGCTCGAAACCAAGCCGCAGACGCCGGAAAATCAAGCCGCCGAAAACACCGGTGCGGCGGTCGGCGGCGCGACGCAAAACTCTTCCGAATTTACGCGGCAATCTTATCTGGCGGCGATTCTGCCCGAACCGGCGAAAGAAGAAAAGAGCGTCCAGACTTTGCCCGCCGCCAATAAAAACGTTCCCGTCGCGCCGCCGAAAAATCGAAAAAATTTATGGCTTTTGCCCGTCGCGGCTTTGTTTTTATTGACCTTAGGCAGCGCGATTTTCGGTATGTGGTGGATTCTGGGAAATACGGAGAACAAAACGGCGAAGCCGACGCCGGCTTCAACCGGAACGCCGGAACCGGTCGTCGAAACGACTCCCGAACTCCCGACCTCGACATTCGACAGCTCGGTCGTCGTCCCGACGCAGTCGCCCAAATCCGCGCCGACTTCGCAGACGCCGAACTCGACTTCAACGCCCAAACCGCAGACGGTTTCGACGCCGGCTCCGGCAGTTTCAATACCGACGCCGGCAGTTTCCACTCCGACGCCAAAACCGTCAACTCCGAAACCGCCGCCGACGCGAACGCCGCCCGCCACTCCTCGCCCGCAATCGGGCTGCAGCCAAGCGCCGCCGCGCGGCTGCCGTCAATTGCCCAACTGCGTTATCGAGTGCTAACACGCAACGGATGAGCTTAATTTGATAATTCCTTTTCTCTTATTCAGCCTTCACGCCGACATTATTTAAAGCCTCTCGAAACAAAATTCTTCGGAAACAAACAACCTTTTTTAGCCTCGCCGGATAAACTTAAAAACAGAGTTTGTAAAAATTTGTTTAAAATTTTAAAACAATATCTTTCATTTTTCGTGGAAATAGCTATAATGTATTTAGCAAACACTTCACCTGTTTGTTCAAACCTAAAAATATGCCTGCCATAAATGAAGTTTTACAACAAGGACGCTATCGCATAATTCAACCGCTCGGACAAAACGGAATGGGCGCGGTGTATGAAGCCTACGACAATGTTCGCGAAACAAAAGTCCTGTTCAAGGAAATTTCGGTTAATTTAAGAAAGGTCACGACGCTGACCCAACAGGAAACGCTCAAGCAGCGCTTTGCCGACGAAGCGAAGATTCTGACGGCTATCAAACACGAATCGCTGCTGCCCGTCCACGATTATTTTTCGGAAATCGACCGTCATTATCTGGTGATGGAGATGGTCGAGGGAAATAATCTGAGCGAGCTGATTGAAACGGTCAAAAAGCCGTTTGCGCTTTCGGACGTCACGAACTGGGCTGAGCAATTGCTCGATGCGCTTCAATATCTGCACACGCAGATGCCGCCGGTCGTTCATCGCGATATAAAACCGCAAAACGTGAAGCTGACGGCGGAGGGCAAAATCAAGCTCGCGCTCGGCATTCAAAACCCGGACGCGAAGGTGAATGCGACCGTGACCAATCAAACTCTGCATTATCTGCCGCTCGAACAGATTTGGGTCGGACTCGATTCAGCCTCGCAGAAAGTTATTGCCAACAGCTACGACGAAAAATCCGAGCGGATTTTAGAACAGCCGGCTGATGCCAGAAGCGATATTTACGCACTCGGCGCCACGCTTTATCATCTGCTGACGGCGCGGCTTCCGGTTGACGCTTTGGAGCGCTCGATTGATATTCTGGAGGGCAAATCCGATTCTCTAACGCCTCCCGACGAAATTAATCCGGCAATTCCGCCGGAGATTTCCGGCATTTTAATGAAAGCACTGGAAATCAAGCGCGAAAACCGTTTCGATTCGGCAGTGATAATGCGCCAGGCTTGGCGAACAGCCTTTGTGCGGGTCAAAGAACGCGGGGCGGCGGCGATGGAGGCGAAAAAACAAGATGAAGACCTTCTGGAAATTCCTTTTGCCGCGCCCTCGGAGTCGAAACCGGAACCGGAACGCCAGCTTAACGGGCAGGAAAACTTAGAAAACGAAGCGAAAAAAACGCCGCAGATAGAATTAATTAAACGGCAATTGCAGGAAGCCGAAGAGCAAAGATTAAAAGCCGAACAGCGCGCCGCCGAAGCGGAAAAGCGGCTGGCGGAAAAACAGTCCAAAGCTTTGAGCGGCAACCAATCTCCGGCGACGGTTATAAAATCTCCGGAAGCTTTTATCGAAGCAGCACCGCCGACGGCAGCAACCGTTTCGCCCGATGTGGTCGCCTACGGCGCGGCGGCGGTGACACCGGAACAATCCGCCGACGAATTTAAAGATTTATTTGCCGTCGCGCCCAAGGATAATAAAGTTTTCCAGCGGATGTTTGCGGTCGCCGCGACTCTGGTAATTTTATGCGGCGCGGCTTGGGGAGTTTGGGTTTTACTGAAATCCTCGCCAATCGAGTCGAATCAGACGACCTCCAGCCAGACGATGTCTTTGACCGATACGACCAAACCCGCGCCGAGCGTCGAAACTGCGCCGTCTCCGAATGTTGAAACGACGCCCGAAACAAGCGCGATACAGACGCCCGACTTATCGACGGACGCGACCGAACCATCCGCTAACTCACCGGCGCTTAAAAATAAACCGCTTTCGACGGCTCCCGTGCGAGCTAAAAAACAAATCTTACCCTCAAGCGTAAAACCGCCGGCGACGGAAAAGAAAGCCGTCACGGTCGACGACATTATCAATGATAATTAAATAAACCTCCCGAAAAATTATAAGAGTCGTGGCTTCTGCCGGAGGCTTTAGACTTTTAAATTCTGCCGAAAAATTAAAGCGAATCTATCGATTCATCAAGGAACAAAAATATGAAATTCGCATCTCTTCCCCGAGTCAAATTAACATATCCGTATCTTTTCTCGGTTTTTTTATTAACGTTGTCGATACTTTCCGTGACAGTCGTTTTGCAAACCGCGCAGGCGCAGCAGGTGCCGCTCAGCCTGGCGGATATTTTAATCGGACTGCGTTCGAAGAAAGTAGTTTTGTATGAAAGAAACAGGCTTTTGACCGACGCCGTCAAACAGCGCGGCATTACTTTTGCGCTGACGCCGGAAATCGAAAAGGAACTGATCAACACCGGCGCGGATAAAGAGCTGGTCGAAGCAATTCGCCAGAAAAGTCCGGTCGCCAAAACAACGCCGACGCCGCTGCCGAAACCGCTGCCGACGGCGGTTGCCACGCCGATTCCTCTTCCCGTTGCCACGCCGACGCCGGTTCCCAGCCCGCCCGCGCCCGATTTTGCCTTTTACCGAAAGCGAGCCGACGAAAATGTCGGCAAAGGCGAATATACGCTCGCCGTCAATGATTACAGCCGCGCGATAGAGTTAAACCCGAAAGAAGTCTCGGTGTATCTGAATCGCGGGCTGGCTCATTACAACCAGAAAAATTACGATTTGGCGGCGTCCGATTACAATAAGGCAATCGAGCTTAATCCGGCGGATTCGATGTTGTATTTCAATCGCGGAAATTCTCACGAAAAAATGGGAAATCTTCAAAAAGCGGTCGGCGATTACCGGAAAGCGGTGGAGCTGGACGCCAATAACGAAGCGGCGAAGCTCTCGCTGCAAAGGCTGCAAACCGAAGAATCGAAAGTTTTGCCGAAACCGAACGCGACGGAAAAAACTTTAGTTTCCGAGCCGTCGAAAACGCCGCCGAGCGTCGAACTTGGCGCGTTAATCGACCGCGCCGTCCGGCTGATAAAGCCGGTCTATCCGCCGAACGCGCAGAAAATGAATATCGAAGGACAAGTGCGCGTTGAGGTCACGCTCGACGAAGAAGGAAACGTCGTCACCGCCAAAGCGACCGGCGGTCCGCCGCTGCTGCGCACGACTTGCGAAGACGCCGCCCGCAAATCTAAATTCAAACCCGCGATGGTCGGCAATCAGGCGGTCAAAGCGACCGGCTTCATCAGCTATAACTTCAAGGCGGCGAATTGAAATTTTGAGCCGCAGTCTTTCAAAAAACCGAAGCCGTCTTAAAAATAATTAAGACGGCTTCTTTCGTGGTTTCATTTCATTTTTGACGGCTTCTAATAATTTCCCGCGACGATACTGGATTTTACGCCGCTCGCTTCCTGCGCGATTTTGACGCCGACCGAAGCGCCGATGCGGGTTGCGCCGGCTTCAAACATCGCGCGCGCGTCTTCGATTCCCTTCACGCCGCCCGACGCTTTGACGCCGAGCGCCGCGCCGACGACCTGGCGCATCAAGGATACGTCTTCGACCGTCGCGCCGCCTTTGGCAAACCCGGTCGAGGTTTTCACAAAATCCGCGCCCGCGTTTTTCGAGGCGAGACACGCCCGAACTTTTTCCTCGTCCGTTAGAAGCGCCGTTTCGATGATGACTTTGCACAAAACGCCGTTTTCGTGCGCGGCTTCGGCGACGGCGCGGATGTCGTCTTCGACCGTGCAGTCGTCGCCGGATTTTAAAGCGCCGATGTTGATGACCATATCGACTTCGCGCGCGCCGTTGAAAATCGCGCGCCTGACTTCGTAAGCCTTTACGTCAGGCAAAGTCGCGCCGAGCGGAAAACCTATGACGGTGCAGACCGGAACGGTTGTGCCGCGCAGAAATTCGCTCGCCCTTTTGACCCAGCTCGGATTGACGCAGACGGACGCAAAGCCGAATTGCGCGGCTTCGTCGCAAAGTTTGCGGATGTCGGCTTCGCTGGCTTCGGGTTTCAGCAAAGTGTGGTCGATCAGGCTCGCCCAATCGTGCGCCGTCGCCGTTTCGCCCAGCACGATGCCGATGCGCGACGCGCCCGCGTCGACGACCCGCTGCACGTCGGCGCTGCAAAACGTCGGGCAATAATCGCCGCCGCCGTTCGTGCTGTCGCCGTCGAGTCGCGACAAAACCAAATCCGTAATCTGCTCGACGAGTTTTTCGTAATTTCCGTTGGTTAGATTAGCCATTTTTTTTAACGTTTATATTGTCGCTCAATCGCTTCGATTTTTCCAACGCGTTTTTTATGGCGGTCTTCGGTCAAATCGGAAGTCAGAAAAGCCTGCACGATTTCCTTGATTTCGTTGAAGTTATTCTGCCCGCTGCCTAAAGTCAGAACATTCGCGCCGTTATGCTCGCGCGAATTTTTCGCCAGCGCGACCGTGTAGCAAGCCGCCGCGCGGACGTTCGGAACCTTGTTTGCCGTCATTGCCGAGCCTATCCCGGCGCCGTCGATGATGATTCCGACATCGACCGCTCGGTCGGAAACGGCACGGGCGACGGCGTGCGCGAAATCGGGATAATCGACCGCGTCTTTTGAATTCGTGCCGAAATCGTGAACGCGGAAACCCGTCTGACCGAGATGTTCCTTGAGCTGTTCCTTGAATTCAAAGCCGCCGTGGTCGCAAGCCAGGGCGATTGATTGGACTTTCGCCGCGCCGCGCCTTTCCGATTTTTTGATGAGATTAATCGCCTTTTCGCGAATTAAATCGTCGGCGAGCGGCGTAAAGCGCGCGTTTTCGGAAACGCGCAGGCGCGCGCCCGTTTCCAGCCCGCGCAAATCGTCTTCGGTGATCAGGCTTTTCGCCGATTCGTCGCGGTCAAACTCTTTGCCGATTTCGTCTTTGAGCGAATTGACGACGACGCGCTGCGGAAAAATTTCCTGCGGCGGCTCGTCGTCATCTTCGACCGGGACATTTGCCAGCACTTCTTTGACAAGCGCGCGCACGCGGTCACGGGTTTCTTTATCTTCAGCCATAATTTTTTTTTAGTCCGGAGAGTCTAGAGAGTCCAGAGAGTCCGGAGTCTGGTTGAAATTATTTCTTTCGACTCTCTGGACTCTCCACACTCTCTGGACTCTCCGGACTTGTAACTTAACACTTGTTTGAAATAGTATTTCTAAAACCGTTTTCAATCAAACTTATGACAACCGAATTTACCAATCCGAATCTGGAAATTTTATATTCAGCCGATGATATCAGAGCGCGCGTCGGCGAGCTGGGCGAACAGATTTCGCGCGATTATGCCGGCAGAGACCTGGTTTTAGTCGGCGTTTTAAAAGGCTCGGTCGTTTTTCTCGCCGATTTGATGCGCGCCATCGACTTGAAACTGACGATAGATTTTATGGCGGTTTCCAGCTACAAGGACGGAACCGTTTCGACCGGCGACGTGGAGATTTTAAAGGATTTGACCAATCCGATTCGCGGGCGCGACGTCATCGTCTGCGAAGACATCGTCGATACGGGCTTGACGCTGTTTCGGCTGCTGGAAATCCTGGGCTCGCGCGGCGCGAATTCTCTGAAAATCGCGACCTTGCTCGATAAACCCGAGCCGCGCATCAAAAAAGATTTGAAAATCGACTACTGCGGCTTTCAAATCCCGAACAAATTCGTCGTCGGCTACGGCTTGGACGCGGCTGGCAGATACCGAAATCTGCCGTTTATCGGCGTGGTGAAAAACCCGAACGAAATTTAATTTAAACGGAAATTTAATTTAAACGGAGAAAAGAATGTTTAGAAAATCTCTGGTCGTATTTCTTTTGCTGTCTTTTTCTTTGCCCGCCGTTTTCGCCCACGACAAACACGAAAACGGGCAGGACGTAACGGTCAAAACGCAAAAAATCGGCGGCAACATTTCGATGCTGCAAGGTCGCGGCGGAAACGTCGGCGCATCGGTCGGCGCCGACGGCATTTTGATCGTGGACGACGATTATGCCGAGGTTTCGCCGAAAATCGCCGAAGCTTTGAAAGCGTTAGGCTCGGAAAAACCGCGTTTTATTTTGAACACGCACTGGCACGGCGACCACACGGGCGGCAATAAATATTTCGGCAAAGACTCGCTCATCGTCGCGCACGCCAACGTCCGCCGGCGTCTTTCCACCGAACAGACGGTTTTCGGCGAAAAAATTCAACCGTACCCGGAATCGGCGCTGCCCGATATTACTTACGAGCAAACGCTGTCGATTTATTTCAACGGCGAAGAAATCCGCGTCGTGCATTTCCCGAACGGGCACACGGACGGCGATTCCGTAATCTTTTTCAGCAAATCGAACGTCGTTCATACGGGCGACCATTTTTTCAAAGACCGATTTCCGTTTGTCGATCTGGGCAGCGGCGGCAGCGTTCAGGGTTTGACGAAAAACGTCGCCGAAATCATCAGACAAATTTCGCAAATTTCGGCGGACGTGAAAATTATTCCCGGTCACGGCGCGCTGGCGAGCCTCGACGATTTGAAAACTTACCATCAAATGCTGATTGAAACGACCGACAGCGTGCAGAAAGGCATCGCCGCCGGCAAGACTCTGGAAGGCTTGAAAAAAGACGGCTTGCCCGAAAAATATAAATCCTGGGGCACGGGCTTTATCAAAACCGATTTCTGGATTGAGACGATTTACAACAGCCTGACGAAAAAATAATTAAGGAATTCGAACCAAATGCCAAAAATATTTCTCATTTTCGCCGCTTTCTTCTGCGTATTCTCCGGCTTAGCCGCAGCCGTCGCCGCGCAGGATAAAACGCCGGACAAAACGCACGTCAAACAGCTTGAAACGATTTATAAAGAACTCGACGCCGCGACGAAAAAACGCGATTTGAAAACATACGAAAAATATCTGGACAAAACCTTCGAAGCCGAACAGGGAGCCGTAAAAATCTCGCGCCGGGAGATTATCGAACTCTTGAAGCAATTTTTTGATTCGGCAGTCGAGATAACCGAAGCCGTCACGAAAATCGAAAAAGTCCGCGTCACCGACGGCAATTATTTTCTGGAAGTCGTCAGCTTCGTCAAAGGCAAATTTAAAATGCCCGACGAGAGCGGCAGGATTTCCGTTCTCCAAATCACCGCCAAATCGACCGACATCTGGATAAAAACCGACAAAGGCTGGAAGCAAATTTCGCAAATCGACGGCGGCTCAAAAATCGTGCCCGTCGGTAATTAAAAAAGGCAAAAGGTAAAAGGCAAAAGGCGCAAGCGGAAAGAAAAAAAGCACTTTCCTTTCCACTTGCGCCTTAACTAGCGTTTCCACGTTTGCAAAACTTCCCAGACTTCGCGCGTTAATTCGATGCCCGCCGGAAAATGGTTGAGAAAATCGGCGCGCAGGCGTTCGGCGTCGCCCGTCAGATATTTGTCGAGCGCCTCTTTGTTAAATGCCTCGTAGCGGATACGATAGCGATTTTCGGTGGTGCAGGTAAAAGCGGCGCCGCTGAAATATCCGGTTTTCAGCAAATCGGGAATATGCCGCTCGCACATATATTGCTCGTATTTTTCGACCAGTCCGGGTTCGACGAGAGTGGTAATTTCGTAGATTATCATTTCCTTTTTTGACTTTTTCCTGTTATAAAATTAAACACATTTGCCTGCGGCGAGAGCGGGCGTATAAAGATAAGCACAACTCAGCTCACAGCCCGATGCGATTTTAATTTATCTTATCAAATAAAAAAACTATTAACCGGTTCCGGTAGATTACCGAAAATCCGGCGTCGTTTTGCGCGATAAAGCCGGGCTTAGCGATTCGCCGGAACCGCCAGGCGATAGAGACGCCGGGCACAAGTTATTTTTACAAGGAAATCTCAAAATTATGAATTTTAAAATAGTATGTTTGGCGCTGCTTTTTCTGTTTTCCGGCGTCGCTTCTTTTGCCGCCGTCGCTGCGGCGGGCGACGAATTCAACGGACAACTCGAAGCCGCGCTCGTGGCGAATACGGAAAATTTCGAAAAAGTTATTTTTAAGTATGCTGCGCCGGCAAGCGTAAGTAGTGAAAGCAGTTTCGAGCAGAGCGCGCAGCTGGCGCGCGGTCGTCTTTATGACCCGCAAACCGGCAGCGCCACGGTCGCGGCGCTGCTGGTCGACGAAGAGGACGAGGAGAAAAAGCCGTCGATTTTTGTCGATTTAGACGGCAACGGCAATTTTTCCAATCGTGAGAAATTCGAGTTTCAGCAGGCGGAAAAAGATAATCCCTATCTGTGGAACGTCACGGTCAATCTGCCGGTCAAAGATAATTTTTTCACCGCCTGCCCGCTTTTTCTGCAATATTTTAAATCCGTGCGCGTCGAAAAAATGAGCGAGGGCGACCGCCTGCTGACGCAATCGACCGAAGTTCTGGCGCGCGGCAGAGTCGATGTCAAGGGCAAAAAGATTCTGGCGCAGTACGCCTACAGCTTTGAAGATAAAAAGATAACGCCGCAGAAAGGCTGGCTCGGCGTCGACGGCAACGAAGACGGCGCGATCGATATGGACGAGCTTTCGCCGGAAGCCGCCAAAGCCGACGACGAGACGATTGTTTTCCGCGTCGGACAAACGTATCTTTCGACGAAAAAAGTCGATTTGGCGAAAAATCAAATCGTGATGCGCGAGCACGCGGCAAAAGATTACCAGCGTATCGAGCTGAGTCTCGGCAAAGAGTTTCCCGATTTCGCCTTTGTCGATTTAGGCGGCAAGAAACGCCGTTTTTCCGAGTTTCGCGGTAAATACATTCTGCTCGACGTGTGGGGTTTCTGGTGCCCGCCGTGCCGCCGCGAGATGCCTTTTCTGCGCGAAGCCGGCAAGCGTTTCAAATCGAGAAATCTGGAAATCGTCGGTTTAAATACCGACGTCGAAATGCCGCTCGACGTGCTCAAAAAAAATCTGGAAGTCAACGATTTGAAATGGACGCAGGCGCAGCTCGAAAGCGTTTTTGATTTAATCAACAAGCAATTGCGCATCGAATCGTTTCCGACGACGTTTTTAATCGCGCCCGACGGAAAAATTCTTTCGATGAGCCGCCACCTGCGCGGCGAGCCGGATTTGCGCGGCAAGGATCTGCTCGAAACGCTCGACGAAATTCTGCCGAAACAGTAAGCGCGAGACAAAAAATAAAAAGTAAAAAGTAAAAAAGTCGTATTTTGGCTTTCACTGTTTACTTTTTATTTTTTACTTTTTAAACCTTCCTGTCCTTTCAACGTAAAACAAATATCCCCAAAAGCTTAATGCATTAAAAAAATAAATTTGCGGAGGCTTTATGATAAGAAAATCCCTGTTTTTAGCGTTGATTTTAACGGCTTTTTCACTAACGGTTTTCGCGCAGCAGCAGCAGCAGGTAGCGAGCGTCCTGCACGACCGGCATTTGATAAAATCGCAGATTCTCGGCGAGGACCGAACCGTTCTGGTGCGCGTTCCGGCGAATTACGCGCAGCAGACGGGCGAAAAATTTCCCGTCGTTTATATGCTCGACGCGCATCCGCCGCAAAACTCGATGATGGTCGGCATTATCGAACAGCAGGTCTGGGGCGGAATGATGCCGGAAGTGATTCTGGTCGGCATTCAAAATACGAATCGCACGCGCGATTTGACGCCGACGAAAACCGAGCGCGCCGGAAGCGGCGGCGGCGATAAATTTTTGCAGTTTCTCGAAACGGAAGTCATTCCGCTCGTCGAAAAAAACTATCGCGTGCAGCCTTTCCGCATCTTCGCTGGGCATTCGCTCGGCGGCTTGACCGTGGTTTATTCTTTCCTGACGCGTCCCGATTTGTTTAATGCCTACATCGCCGCCAGCCCGTCTTTGATTTGGGATAATAATTACGTCATCAATCGCGCCGAAGACGTTTTCAAACAGAAAAAAGAATATAAGAAAACGATGTTTCTGGCTTTGGGAAACGAGCCGGAATTGCAGAAAGGCTTTAACTCGTTCCGGGATTTACTCAATCGCACGAAATTGAAAGATTTCGAATACGAGTTTCGCCAGCTCGACGAGGAAAATCACGGCTCGGTCGTTTTGCCCGCCTATTACTGGGGCTTGCGAAAAATCTTCGCGGGCTGGACGCCGCCGCAGGCAGGCTCGGTCGAGGATTTGGAAAATCACTACAAAAAGCTTTCCGCGCGCTTCGGCTACACGATTCAGATTCCCGAAGAACTTTTAAACCGCGTCGGCTATCAATTTCTGAGGGCAAACCAAACAACCGAAGCAATTGAAGTTTTCCGAAAAAACGCCGGGCTTTATCCGAATTCGGCAAACGTCTACGACAGCCTCGCCGAAGCCTACGAAAAAAGCGGTCAGATGAAGCCAGCCCGCGAAAACTACGAGAAAGCCTACAAAATGGCGGAAGCCAAAGGCGAAGCCCAGCTGGCGAAAACCGCGAAGGAAAATTACGACCGGATTTCAAACAAAATGAAATAAAAGCGAAAAAGTGAAAAAGTGAAAAGGTGAAAAAGTAAGCGGGCGAAAAATCATCAGCCTTTTTCACACTTCTATTTCTTCACTTTTTCGCTTTTATTTCTTCAATTTCCCGCAGCAGAGCGAACAAAGACGGCGGATATTCTTTCCTGTTCTCCTCGTCCGCGAGACTGAAATTGTTTAAAACAATTTTTTTTTCTACGTCGTTTTTTTAATTGCAGATTTGAATTATCTGCAACCTGCGCATTGACGGCGCGTTCGAAGTCAGATTGATTACATTACGGAGTGCCGGTCGGCGCGTTTAAAAACCTGATGACGAGCACGCCCGCGATAATCAGAAATAAAACCGCCGCCGCAATCATCAGCAGCGTGGCTTTGGAAATGGGTTTCTTGATGGGCTCCTCGTCGCCTCGATTAGTCGTTCTGTCTGCCATTGCTTTTCTCCTTTGTCGGAATTCCGGCGCAAGCGATGTGCCACGCGCCTATTTTATTTAAAAAGGCGGCAGCGACGGCATTAAAAAATTGCGGTTGATTTTGTCGTATCAGAACCAAACGCACATTGACGTATAGTTCCGATACAACAAAGCCAGAGCGTTTTTAATTATTAAAGAATCCGTTGCAAAAAGCTCTCGCCTTCTTTTAACTTTAAATCGAAATTCCCGGCAATCGTCTGACCGATGTCGGCGAGGCTGGCGCGCGTGCCGAGATTCACATTGGCGCGCGCGGATTTTCCGTAAACGAGAAGCGGGACGTATTCGCGCGTGTGGTCGGAGCCTTCTTTGGTCGGGTCGTTGCCGTGGTCGGCGGTGATGATCAATAAATCGTCGGCGCGCATCGCCTCTAAAATTTCCGGCAGGCGCCGGTCAAAATGTTCCAGCGCTTTGGCGTAGCCTTCCGTGTCGCGCCGATGCCCGTAGAGCATATCGAAATCGACGAGATTCGAGAAAATCAGCCCGCGCGATTCGGCGTTTAGAGCGTTGACGGTCTGGTCAATCGACTGGTCGTTGTTTTTGGCGGTCAAATCTTCGGTGACGCCGAGAGAATCGTAAATCGAAGCGATTTTGCCGATGCAGACGACGTCCAAGCCGTTATCTTTCAAAAGCGGCAGAAGATTGTCCGGCGGCGGCGCGACGGCGTAGTCGTGACGATTCTCGGTGCGTTTGAAAGTTTCCGCCGCGTCGCCGACGAACGGACGCGCAATCACGCGCCCGACCTTATCGGCGCCGTCGAGAATCTTTCGCGCGATTGCGCAGATTTCATAAAGACGCTCGACGGGAATAATTTCTTCGTGCGCGGCGATTTGAAAAACCGAATCGGCGGACGTGTAAACAATCGGTTTGCCGGTTTTAACGTGTTCCTCGCCGAATTGCTTGATGATTTCCGTTCCGGAAGCCGGAACGTTTGCCAGCACGCCCGGAACGCGCGCCGCGCTGACGAATTCGTTAATAATTCTCTCGGGAAAGCCTTGCGGAAAAGTCGGAAACGCTTTTTTCAGGATGATGCCAGCCATTTCCCAATGCCCGGTCGTCGTGTCCTTGCCGTTGGAAAACAGAGTGCATTTGCCGTAACTGCCAATCGGATTTTCGATTGCCGGCAATCCCGCGAGCGGGCGGATATTTCCCAAACCGAGTTTTTGCAAATTCGGCAAATCGACCGGACGCGATTCGAGAATGTGTCCGAGCGTATCCGCGCCGGCGTCGCCCCAATCCGCTGCGTCGGGCATCTCGCCGATGCCGGCGCTGTCCAAAACCAATAAAACGATTCGGTTAAATTTCGAGTTCATAAATTAATTTTAAGTGAAAAGCCGAAAAAGTGAAAAAGCGAAAAAGCATCCCGATATTGCTCAATCTACTTTTTCACTTTTTCGGCTTTAACTTTTTTCACTTTACTTTGACGGCGCCGTGTAGCCTTCGCGCGCGCGGATTTGCGCTCCGGCGGGGACGCCTTTCAGCTCGACTTTGATTTTGCGATAAGTGCCGTCGCGTTTAGCATTGGAAGGATAATAGCCGAGACTGTATTTCGTGCCGATTTCGTCCGAGACCTTTTTAAA
>DASVRL010000008.1:0-3758 GCA_036388635.1 Pyrinomonadaceae bacterium | reverse complement strand
ATTTCGTCCTTTAAAAAATTAATCGCTGTTTCCAGCTGCAAATCTTTTCCGGCGAGCAGCGAGCGGCGGTCGAGCGCGATTTTGACGTTCGGCTCGACGCCGATGCCTTCGAGCAGATTGCCTTTCGGCGTTTCAAAATTCCCGACCGGATAAAGAAAAACCGCGCCGGTCGGCAGCGGCTTGGTCAGCGCCGGAAGCGCCGAGCCCGCCGTCGTCTCGCCGATAACGGTCGCGCGGTTGTTTTCCTTTAAGCCCGATGCGAAAACTTCCGCCGCCGAATAGCTCTGCGCGTCAATCAAAACGACCAGCTTGCCTTTAAAATTTTTGATTTGCGGCTGGACGAAGCGCGTTTCTTTCCCGAATTTATTTATTTCCGCACCGATCACCAGATTTTTGTCGGTCAAAAGACTGACGATGCCGAACAGAGCGCCGAAATTTCCGCCGATGTTGCCGCGCATATCGACGACGAGCGCTTTTTTGTTTTTAAATCGGCTGATTGCGCCGCAGAATTTTTCGACCGTTTTCAGGGCAAAAGCGTTGAATTTGATGTAGCCGATTTCTTCGCCGAGCGATTTGGCGTCGAAGGTGACGAATTCGTCGGGCAGACCGGAAAGAATTTTGACGAACTCGCCTTTGACGGCTTCGCGCCTGATTTCGATTTCTCCGGCTTGTTCTTTTTCGTCCCGGAAACCGAGCCTGACCGAGCCGCCCCCAGTTTCGCCGTCGATAAAAGACAGCACGAAACGGGACAGCTGTTTTTCGAAAACCTTCGCGTAAATCGCGTTTCGGCGAAAATTTTCGAGAAAGGATTTCAGCGAGACTCCGTTTATTTTTTCGACGACGTAGCCGGTTTTCAGACCGGCTCCGGCGGCTGGCGAATCTTTTTCGATTTGCGTGATGACGACCTGGTTATCGATAAAACGAATGTCGATGCCGATGCCGTAATGCGACGGTTTTTCCGGTTCTTCTTTAATCGAAGGCGTCGTTTGATTCGTCTGCGCTTCCGTTTCGCCCGCTTCGATTTTTTCTTCAAACTCGGCTTTGGCTTTGCCGATTTCGCGAAAGACTTCCGGCGGAATGATGACAAAATGCGATTTGCTCAGGCGATTTATCATTTCCTGCAAAATCAGGTGCAGCTCGGCGTCCGATTCGGATTGGCGGGCGCGCGGCTCAAATTCGTTTTTTATTTTGTTCCAGTTTAAGCCGCCGAAGCTCTGGTCAAAATAATTGTCTTTCACCGTCTGCCAGACCACGCGAAACGTCTCCAGACGCCTTTCCGCTTCGGGCGAAAGCTTTTCGGGAATATCGATTCCGGAAACGGAAAAAACCTGAACCGATTTTTGCGGCGGAGTTATTTTATTTTGGGCGGAAAGATTCGGCGAAAAAAACGCGGATAAAAGAACGGTCAGGCAAACTGCCCGAAAATAATTTTTCATTGGCTAATCTTTCTGAAATCGGATTGAATTCTGAACCGCTTGAATTACCGCTTGAAGGAATGGGCGCGGACGGCTTGCGTCTCGCACAGAAAGATTAGTTTTGTTGGGTTATTTTGTCAATGAAATTTAAGCAAATTTTTAACGCCCGGACGCAAAGGTACAAATTAAAGTTTTTAAGTATCTTTGCGTCGCCAGTTGGCGCGCGTGCGGGCGTTAAAAATTCCGGATTAAGCGAGTTATAAACCTTTGCTCGCGATGAATTTCACCAAATCGCGGACGCGGCACGAATAACCCCATTCGTTGTCGTACCACGAAAGAATTTTAATCGCCGTGCCGTCGATGACTTTTGTATTTTCGGCATCGACAATCGAGGAATTCGGGTTGCCGCGAAAATCGATCGAGACGAGCGGTTCTTCCGAGAAAGCCAGAATGCCTTTCAGTTCCTCGTTTGCCGCGTCTTTCAAAACCTGGTTGACTTCTTCGGTCGTCGTCGATTTTTCGACGTTCATCACGACGTCGACCAATGAAACGTTCGGCGTCGGAACGCGGACGGAGATGCCGTCGAATTTTCCTTTCAGCTCGGGAATAACGAGCGCGACGGCTTTTGCCGCGCCGGTCGAGGTCGGAATCATCGAAAGCGCTGCGGCGCGGGCGCGGCGCAAATCCTTGTGCGGCAAATCCAAAAGCTGCTGGTCGTTTGTGTAAGAGTGAATCGTGTTCATCAAAGCGTTACGGATGCGGAATTTTTCGTGAATCACTTTCGCGACCGGCGCGAGACAGTTCGTCGTGCAGGAAGCGTTGGAAATAATGTTGTGATTCGCCGCGTCATACATATCTTCGTTGACGCCGAGCACGATGGTCACGTCCTCGCCTTTAGCGGGCGCGGAAATGATGACTTTTTTCACCGAGCCGCGCAGGTGTTTCGCCGCGTCTTCGGCTTTGGTAAACCTTCCGGTCGATTCGATGACGATTTCCGCGCCGACCGATTCCCAATCAATCAACGCCGGGTCTTTTTCGCTGAAAACCTTAAAGCTGTCTTCGTCGACCTTAATCGTGTCGCCGTCGGCGGAAATATCGTTCGAGAGATTGCCCATTATCGAATCGTATTTTAAAAGATGCGCCAGCGTCCGCGTGTCGGTTAAGTCGTTGACCGCGACGAAATCAATATCTTTATCGCCCAGACAGGTGCGCAGAACGTTGCGCCCGATACGCCCGAAACCGTTAATACCAACTTTAATGCCCATTTAATTAAAAACCTCCTGAAATATTTTTGTGTAATAAAAACTTAAAGATAACTTGTTTGCCGGACGCGTGACAAGTAGGAAAAGCCATTAGCCGCGCGCAATTCGCTTTTCGCTCGGACGGCGATTTTTTTGAAACTAACGCGGAAAATTTATCGTAGTAAGGCTTGAGTCGTTAATCGCTTTATCTACTAAAAAGTTTTCATATCTGGAGCCATTTTTAAAATGAAATTATTTTATCGCACTGCTTTTTTTGCTCTCGTTCTGAGCCTGACCACGGGTTTGTGCGATTCACGCTCGGCGCAGGCGCAGGCGCCCGTAGCCGCGCCGCAGATTGCCCGCAACAACGTCGATTCGACCGGCGAAAAATCCCCCGAAAAAACGGAGGAAAAAATCGAAAAACCCGCCGCTCCGAATACTGTTAATGTAAATAACGTCAACATTTTGCACCGGGTCGGCGTTCAAACTTCCGACACCCTGCCGCTGACGCTCAACGAAGCCATTCGCCGCGCTCTGGAAAACAATAACACGATTGAAGTGGCGCGCGACGACGTGCGTTTTCAGGAAACCCAACTGCGCTCGCAATTGGGAGTTTACGACCCGGTTTTCACCGTTTCGCCGAATTTGACGCGCAATTCGACGACCGGCTCGCGGGCAACGAACGATTTTCGCGTGAACTCGGACGTATCGGGATTAATCCGGCGCGGCGGCGGAAATTATCGAATCTTTTTCGACAACGTGCGCACGGAAAACAGCTTTTCGCAGCAGCAGTTGAGTTCGGGAAACACTTCGGCGGGCGGCGCGCTTTTTTCGTCCGGTCTCGGCGTCGGCTACACGCAGCCGCTGCTGCGAGATTTTCGAATCGACAACACGCGCCGCCAGATAAAAATTCAGCGCCGTTTTCTGCAACAAACCGACGCCGATTTTCGCCGCCAGACGATTGACGTCATCGCGCAGGTTCAGCGCGGCTACTGGGATTTGGTTTTCGCCTTGCGCGACCAGCAAAACCGCGTGGCGAATCTGAATCTGGCGCGGGAAAACCTGCGTCAGGTCGAAGCTAAAATCGAAGCCGGAAGCGCCG
>DASVRL010000007.1:0-1976 GCA_036388635.1 Pyrinomonadaceae bacterium | reverse complement strand
GCGATTTTAAATTCGCCCGTGTCGACCAATCTTTCCAACTCCGCCGTGCCGCGAATGCCGCCGACAAAATCGATGCGCTTGTCGGTGCGAACGTCTTCGATTCCGAGAACCGTTTTTAAAATATAATTCTGCAAAATGCTGACGTCGAGCGCGTCGAGCGGGTCGGGCGCGCGAACGAACTCGACGGCGAAACGGAGCTTTCGCCAGCAGCCTCCGAGATACATACAAAATTCGTTCCGGTTTTCGGGCGTCTGTTTTTCGGCATCGGTGACGACGAAATTTTCGCGCAGCCTTTCCAGAAATTCTTCTTCCGTCAAGCCGTTTAAATCGCGAACGACGCGGTTATACGGCAAAATCTGCAAATCGTTCGCCGGAAAAATTCCCGCCATCACGAAATTGTAATCTTCCGCGCCCGTGTGATTCGGATTTTCGGCTTGCAGAATGCAGCGGGCGCGGGCGGCGGCTTCGAGACGATGATGACCGTCGGCGACATACAGCGTCGGCACTTCCGAGAAAGCGGAAATGAAATCAGTCGCCGCCGCTTCGGAAACTTTCCAGATGGTGTTGGAGATTTGCTGCGGGCAGCCGAAATCGTAGAGCGGCTCGCCGGTGATTGTTTCCGCAATCAAAGCGGCAATCGCCTCAGTCCCGCGAAAAGTAAAAAATATCAAGCCGGTCTGCGCGCGCAGGGCGAGAATGTGTTCGGTTCTGTCCTGCACTTTGTCTTCGCGCGTTTTTTCGTGTTTTTTGATGTAACCTTTTTCGTATTCGTCGAGCGAGCAACAGGCGACGACGCCCGTCTGCATCTGCGCGCCGTCCGACAGGCGATAAACATACAACGCCGGTTCGGTTTCCTGCACGAAAATCTTTTCGTCAATCAGTTTTTGCAGATTTTGCCGTGCCAGCGCGAGCGATTCTTCGGTTTCCGCCGCCGCGTCCAGCTCGGCTTCGGCGCGCGTCACGCGCAGGAAACTGAGCGGATTGTTTTCAATAAGCGCGCGCAGCTCCGCCGGATTGATTACGTCGTAAGGCACACAGGAAACCTGCTCTGCTTTTTCCCTGACGGGGCGCAAAGCACGAAAAGGTTTGATTATTGACACGCTAAAAATTTCTCCTAATAAAGCGAAAAGCGAAAAAGCAGAAAAGTGAAAAAGATCACGTCATTTCTCAATAAGCCGACTTTTTCACTTTTTCACGCTTTCACTTTTTCACTTTTTAAAGCTTACGGTTTTTTGTCGGTTGACGGCTTATCGTCGTCGCTGCCGCTCGAATTGGAATTGCCGAAATCGGGCATCTTAAAGTTATCCGTCATTTTCTTAATCGCTTCTTCGAAACTTTTATCGAGCGCGATTTTCCATTCGTCCGTTTCCTTGACGAAATAAAGCGTTTCCCAGTCGCTGGATTTGTCGTTTTTGACTTCCAGCGTCGCCGTGTCGCCCGTGATTTTCTCGTTGCGCATTTCCGGCATTTGTTGATAACTGTCGCTGGCGTCGCCTTCCTTGATAATATCGTCGAGCGTTTTGCCCTGCATTTTGGCGAGACCTTCCATCATTTTTATCGTTCCGGCGGAAAGCGCTTTTTTCATTCCTTCGACGTCTTTTTTCTGCGTCGCTTCAACGAAATTTTTCATTGTCTGCGTCGGCGAACCCGGCTGCACCAGGCTTTTTATCTGGCTGCAAGCGACCAGCGCGCAGGCGATAAACGCGACCGGCAAAATTTTATAGATTTTCATAATTTTCCTTTCCGATAATTTAAAATGTGCAAGTATAACTCAAAAACCGTTTATTTTTCAGAAACGAAAGACAAATTTTCTCGAAAGAAAATAAAGAAAACCGTTTTCGCCCGGGATAAAGCGGCAAAACCCCGCTCGGATTGCTTTAGTTTACGGCGTCGGCACGGGCGTGGTCGTATCCGGCACGCCGGAGGTCGGCGGCATCGGCGCGGGCGTCTCAAACGTCGGCGCCGAAGTGTCGGGA
>DASVRL010000006.1:0-5802 GCA_036388635.1 Pyrinomonadaceae bacterium | reverse complement strand
TTGTCTGCCGGGTTTTCTATTTAAGTTCAGCAGTCTGCTTCGCTCCGCTTTTTCTTCCGAAGTCATATCGTCAGCCGAAACAGTAACGGCATAAAAAGTTATATGTTCCGGAACATAAGTGTTGTTTCCGATTTTTAATTCCGGCGTATGCATTCTTTTGAGGACAGGTGCCCATTCATACTTATCCAATACCAACAACTCATTTTTGCTCAAATTACAAACCAGTCCGCCGTTAAGAGTCTTTCCCTTTTCTAAGGGTTCGGCTGGACGTGCGCATAAAAATAGAGCCGGCGGAATTTCCCGCGTAGTTATTCCGGCGTCGATAAGCTCTTGAACATTGCCGCCGCTGTTTTTATACCAGCGCCTGAGAATAGTTTCCGTAACTATGGAAACTCTTACGTTTTCCAAACGCACGTTTCTCAAAATGATTATATCTTTGGGATTGTCTTGAGCCAGTTCGGCGGCTTCCGCCGCACCGCTCGTTTCCAGTATTTTAAATTCTCCACGATTTTTTAACAGCTCTCTAAGTTTTTCATGCTCCAATAAAGAACCGTAAGAAAAAATAACGGCGTCGTTGTCCAATTCCGCTGGCAACGGCTTTTTATCTTTAGCTTCCCTTACCTTATCTTCCGCCGGCTTAAGCTTTTCTGACATAAAGCTATTATTAGATTCAAAACCGCCCCAAAATCAACGTTCGAATTTTCAATTTTTAGATTGCGAATTAACCGGCGGCGCGCCGGCTGCGATTTTCAAACATTGTCGGAAAATAAAAAAGGACTTAACACAGGTTAAGTCCATTTCTATAAAGTGGTGCCCAGGACTGGAATCGAACCAGCACGGATCTCTCCACACGCCCCTCAAACGTGCGCGTCTACCAATTCCGCCACCTGGGCGAGCGCGTTTGCTCGTTTTAAAACTGTAAAGAACTATCTGTTATTTGCTGCGTTTGCGGCGTTGGAATTGGCGCCCGCATTCGTCAGGCTGACGTTCGTATTTGAAACCGCCGCGTTGACGTTCGCCGGATTGCTGTCCGCCGAATTGGCGTTTGTATTCAGCAGATTCTGTTGCGGGTCAATCACGGGCGATTGCGTATTGGCATTATCCGCCGGAGCCGTCGGAGCTGCCGGATCTTCGCCGACCGTCTGCAAAACCGAGATATTTCCGGTAATGGCGGGCATCGCCAGCAGCAAAGCCGAGATAAAAAAGGTCGCCGCCGCGACGATTGTCATTTTCGACAAAATCGTCTGCGTTCCGCGCGGTCCGAAAGCCGAGCTGGAAATATTGCTGGTAAACAAAGCGCCCGCGTCGGTTTTGCCCGGCTGCAAAAGCACGGTCGCAATCAAAACGAGACAGGAAATAAAAAATAGTGCGTAAAGTAAATAAGCTAACATCTTAAAAACAGTGAATAGTTAATAATGAATAGTGAAGCGTGAAATCAATACTTTTTCACTTTTCACTTTTAGTTTTTCGTTATTCACTTCCTTTGTAATTCACAATCTGCGCGAAGCTTTCCGCTTCGAGGCTGGCTCCGCCGACCAAAGCGCCGTCAACGTCCGCCTGCGTCATCAAAATTTTGATATTTTCAGGTTTGACCGAGCCGCCGTAAAGAATCCGCGCGGCGTCCGCCGTTTCCTTCGAGTGCGTTTCCGTCAATTTCCGGCGAATAAAGCCGTGCATTTCTTGAGCCTGTTCGGGCGTGGCTGTTTTACCAGTTCCAATTGCCCAGACAGGCTCGTAAGCGATTATGATACGTTCCATATCGGCGGTTGTCAAACCTGCCAACCCGGCGCGAAGCTGTCTCTCTACCACTTCAAAAAGTTTTTCCGATTCCCTTTCCGCCAGCGTTTCGCCGATGCAGACAATCGCCGTCAAACCCGCCGCCAGCGCCGCGCGCGTCTTTTCCGCCACGCTTTTATCGGTTTCGCTGTAAAACTGTCGCCGCTCGGAATGCCCGATAATCACGTGCGAGCAGCCGGCGTCGCGGAGCATTTCGGCGGAGACTTCGCCCGTGTTGGCGCTCTGCTTTTGCTCAGCCGCGCAATTCTGCGCCGCAATTCGAATGTTCGAGCCTTCGAGCCGGTCGGCAAGCGTTTTCAAATGAACGAAAACGGGCGCGACGACGACCTCGCAATGATTGGCGTTAGCGACCAGCGGCTTTAAAGCCAGCGCCGTCTGCACTGCTTCGTCCAGCAGTTTATACATTTTCCAGTTTCCCGCGATAACAGGTTTTCTCATTAAATAAATTTATCCGAATTATAGATTTAGTAAAGCGCGTCTTAATTTTATCACAAACAAAAACGGCTTGGGATTAACCGAACCGTTTTCACGCGCGGCGGATTTTAAAATCTGACGGCGGCGGCGAAGTCGTGTTCCTGCCGTGATTTTTATATGTGTTTTATAGTTTATATTAACCGTCCGAAGCGATGGTTATACCGTCGTTGCCGATGATTACTTTGTCGCTGTCGACGTCGTCGCGCCAGGCGGTTTTATTGATTCGCCCGAACCAGCGGGCGACTTCGTCCGCGGGCAGGCGCGTAATGGGCGATTCGCCCGCCGCGACGGCGCGGCGCAGACGCGCGCCCCGCGCCCACATCGTAAACAAGACCGGAACTTCGGCGGCGGCGTTAGCGTTGACTTTCTTCGCGCCGACCGCCGCGCTAAAACCGGCATTAACGAAATCGCCCGTGTGACTAAAGCCGTAACAGGCGGTCGAATAAAGCAGCCGGAGCTTGTTCGATAAATCCAGCGCCTTGATATCCGCCGCCAGCTGCTCCGTGTCATAAGTCTCATCGACAAAAATCAGCTTTTTGTCCAGCCCGTGCAGCATCACCAAAACGTCTATCGCCCTGACGGAATCATCTTTTTTCAAATCTTTCAAAACATTGAAAAACCTCGTTCGGGTCGCGTTTTTCCCGTAGAGCTTCACGTATCGCCCGTAATTAATCGCCAGCAGGTCGGAAGCCGCCGCGCCCGAAGCGTCGATAAATTGATAAAGCCAGCGGACATTTCTCGGCACGTGGTCCTGAACGTTAATCAATGCCACCAGAGCGCGCGCGCTTTTCGTCACCGCCATAAACTTCCCTCGCCGTTTTTAAAGCAATGACAAATGTTACTTGTCGTTCAAAGCCGCGACGCCGGGCAGCTCGTCGCCCGCCAGAAATTCCAAAGTCGCGCCGCCGCCGGTCGAGATGTGCGAGATTTTCGCGTCCAGACCGGCTTGGTTGATTGCCGCGACCGAATCGCCGCCGCCGACAATCGAGGTCGCGCCGTTTTCGGTCGCTTCGGCGACGGCTTGGGCGATTGCCGTCGTGCCGTCGTCAAACGGTTTTTCCTCGAACATTCCCATCGGTCCGTTCCAGACGATGGTTTTCGCGCCTTCCAGAGCTTGTTTGAAGATGGCGACGGTTTCGATGCCGATGTCCAGACCGACCAAGCCTTTGTTGGTGAATTCGATTGGAATCGTTTTGCGCGAGTTGAGCGGGTCGTAACTGTCGACCACCTGATGGTCGGTCGGCAAAATCAATTCGACGCCCGCGTCTTTCGCCTTCCGCTCGATTTCCAAAGCCGTTTCGAGCATTTCGTTTTCGACTAAGGATTTTCCAATCGTGTAGCCTTTCGCCTTGAAAAACGTGTAAGCCATCGCGCCGCCGATTAATAGTTTATCGACTTTGCGCTCGATTAAAGATTCGATGACGGGAATTTTGTCGGAGACTTTCGCGCCGCCGAGAATGGCGACGAACGGGCGTTCGGGATTGTGCAGCGCTTTCGACAAAAAATTCAGTTCCTTTTCCATCAAAAGTCCGGCGACTGCCGCCGAGACAAATTTCGTGATTCCGGCGGTCGAAGCGTGGGCGCGGTGCGCCGCGCCGAAAGCGTCGTTGACGTAAACGTCGGCAAATTCGGCTAAGTTTTTGGCAAACTCGTCGTCGTTTTTTTCCTCGCCCTCGTAAAAACGCAGATTTTCGAGCAGCAATATTTCGCCTTCTCCCAGAGCTTCAACCTGGGACTTAACAACATCTCCTATACAATCACCAGCGAAGAAAACCTCATGATTATTATCATAAGAAACCGGCGTAACCTCAGTATAATCGTCAACTAAATCAGCGGCGTAAATCGGGTTGAGTTCACCTTTCAGGTATTCGTAAACCGGCTTGAGCGAATATTTATTTATGTCGTACGGCATTCCCTTTTCTTCGGCTTTCTTTTTGTCCTTTAGCGGTCTGCCCAGATGCGACGCGACGATAACTTTCGCGCCCTGCTCGACGGCGTATCCGATCGTCGGCAGCGCGCCGCGGATGCGCGTGTCGTCCTCGATTACGCCGTCCTTAATCGGCACGTTGAAATCTACGCGGATAAAAACTCGTTTGCCCTCGATGTCGATGTCTCTGATTGTTTTCTTGTTCATAATGCAAAAATTTTAACGCAAAGACGCCAGGGACGCGAAGCCTTGAAGTAAAAAGTAAAATGGCAAAAGAGTTAAAGTAAAAAGCAAAAAGGCAAAATAAGCGGCGAGAAATACTTTTAAAAGATAATATCCGGTTTTATCTCTTAATTCTCAGTTCCCGTTTTTACTTTTGCCTTTTTACTTTTTTCTTTTTACTTTTTTCTTACTTCAGATTCGCCTGGACTTTCGAGGTCATCTTATCGCCCATAAAGACGACGGTAATAAACTGGTATTCTTCGCCTTCCCATTTATAGGAAGTAACTTTATATTTGCCCTCGCCGGAACTCATCGTTTCGGTTCCCTCGCTGCCGAGAACTTCGGCGACCTGTTTGTAATTCATTCCGTTCTTGAGTTGATTGTATTTCTCCATCGAAAGCCCGGATTTTGAACTGCCGGTGGTCGGGCTGCTCGTGGTGGTCGTAACGGTCGGCGTATTGCTCGGAGTACTTGAAGTGCCGGTCGGGCGTTGACCCAATTCGTTGAGTCGCGGGCACGAACAGCCGATGACGACAAAAATCCCGATAACCAGAACCAGCGAAAGCGCGTTTGAATTTTTCATTCCTTGCTTGTCTCCTTTGAAAGATTTGGAAAGATGTGAAAACAATATACTTGCTTAATCGATTTTTGTAAAACAGCTTTCCCTTTCGAGAAACCGGTGGTCGTCGACCGGCGCGTTCGGCTTAATTTCCTTTAATTTGTAAGTCATAGCGCTTTCGGAAATCCGAAACGGGAAGAGCCATTCGCCGACTTTGCGGTAATCGTCGTAATAAGCGGAAACGGACGCGCCGGCGCGGCTGATTAAAAGCTTCGTCTCGGCGTCGAAAGCAAAATAGACGCTCGTTCCCTGTTTGGAGACGGCTTTGACGAGATTGATTTTCTTTCCTTTATTTTCAAAAGCCGATTCAAGCGTGATTGCCTGATAAATCTCGCGCGCCTCGAGCAGCTCCCGGAAATTCGCCGCCAGATTTATTTCATTCGCCCGGAATTCGTTTTTCTGCGTGCCCATAAAATCGGTCTGGATAAAAGATTTCGCGCCGTCGAAAATTTCCCTGATTTCGCCCAGCGATTCGATTTTCAGGACTTTGGCGATTTTGTTCGGAAACTTGCGGTAAATCTCGACTTCGCCTGCCATTGTCGCTCCGGCTTGTTTCATTTCCACCGTGCCGCTTGCCGCGAGCGAATTCAGCTTTTTCAGATTTTCCCTGCCGCCGACGGCTTCGATGTATTCGTCAATTATCTTCAGCGCTTTTTCGTCTTTCAGAGGCTTGACGGTCGAAGCATTCGTCACGTTGACGGGCGCGCCGACGATAAAGCTTTTTGGCGATTCGATTGCTTTTAAAACATTTCCCGGCGGATTT
>DASVRL010000005.1:0-34801 GCA_036388635.1 Pyrinomonadaceae bacterium | reverse complement strand
TTCCCGAAACCGGCAAGCCCGCCTGACGCATCAGAACGGTTATCTGCCCGCGATGAGGCGTCTGGTGAACCAGCAAATAGCCGAGCGTTTCGCCGCGCGTCCACGTTTCACCATACATATTGTCTTCTTCCAACAAAGTCTCGTCCGTCCAGTTTTTCCCGACTTCTTCGCCGACGGATTTCGCGCCTTTTTCAAAGGCGGAGACGATTTCCACGACCGTCTGCGGCGGCGCGCTTTCGTGGCTCGGCGCGTCGATTTTCAAACCGGCGTGTCCGAGCATTTCACCGAGCGTCGTCACCAGATGCCACGCCAGAAAGCCCAGCGACCGACCGCCGTCAGTCACTTTTTGATTCAGCGATTCGTCGGTTAAATGGTTAAAAAGTTTAACGGTTGATTCGGCTTCGTACAACCAAGCCTTCTGGAAATCTTCGATTTTGCGAAACATAATTTTTCACCTTTTCAAGTTTGGATTTATATTGCAGGAGTGAAACATTGTATCACGCATCTCACAGGAAAACTATTAAAATGATATTAAATTTTCGGCAAAAATTAATTTATTTTCTGACTGGGCAGGCTGAGCGTTAATTGGACGACATCGGCTGGATAATTTGGCGGCGGCAACCGACTTTTAATTTTGTTCAAAACTTCTTCTCCGAATTTTTTCACGACTGCCGCTTCGGATAATGAATTGTAACCATTTATATAATTAACGTCGTCCGGTTTATAGACGAAAATAAATTCGAGCTTTATTCCGTGTTCTTCGGCTGTCTTTCTGCGTCGCGGCGAGGTGTAATTAGCTTTTATAATTATTTTTCCCGCCGCCAGGTCTTTTTCGGCGTCGAGCTTTCCCTTTTCGAAAGCGCTTTGCGGTTGGGGCGGATTTAAGGTTTTATCAATCTCGGCGCGTATGGTTTCCGGCTTGATTTTTCCCTGCCGCACGTATGCTTCTTTGCCGCTCGAGTCAAACAAAATCGTGAACGGCAAGCCGCCCTGCCAGTCTTTTGAAACCAGGGCAATCGCTTCGCTTTCGTTTTCGGTTTTCAGCAGGTAGGCGGGCATTCCGGCTTTCATCTGAGCCAAAAATTTCGGCACGTCGCCGTTGATTTCCGAAAGATAATCGAGCGAGATGGTTATAAAATCTATTTTTCCTTTGTAGTCGGCGTCGATTTTTACCAAATCGGGAAATTCTTCGCGGCACGGGTCGCACCAGGTCGCCCAGAAATTGATGAGCAGCGGCTTGGCGTTTTCGCCGTCGCGTTTTAAGAGATTTTGCAGCGCAGGCGTATCAATCTGCGTGACTTTCGGCAGATTCAAGGCAACGCGCGCGCGCTTTGGCGGAGTTTTCTTTTTTGCGGTTCGCGCGGTAGGAGGAGTTTTACGGCGTTTCTGCGCCGGCAGCTCGACGGAAAAAATCTGAGCGAAAACGAAAATCAGCCCGAGAAAAAGAATCGCGGTTTTCGCTTTCGCCCAAACGGATTTTTTCATACTTCCCTAGTTTTTCGCTGCGGCGCGTTTAATCGAGCAGCCGAAAGCGTTTGCCGAAGTTTTGGCGATCGCCTTGCCCGCCATTTTCGCGTCGACCGCATCCTGCAAATAATGGTTCGTCACGTTACCGCCCGAACGGTCGTTGTCAATCGCGCCTTTGTAGAGCAGTTTGTTGTTTTCGTCAAAGAAATAAATTTCCGGCGTCACGTTTGCGCCGAGTTTATCGGCGAGAACGTTGCCTTTATCAATCAGCACCGGGAAATCGTAATTTTCCGTCGCGTGCGATTTCACCCATTCGAGCGATTCGGTGGCGTTTGAATTGATGCCGACGACGTTGATGCCTTTCGCCTTATAGCTTTTGGCAAAAGCGCTGACGCGCGCGTTGTAGTTTTTGACGACCGGGCATTGCGCCGAAAGAAAAATCAGAATCGTGCCTTTTTCGCCTTTCAATTTGCCGAAAGATTGTTCCGTTCCGTTAATATCGGTCAATTTAAAATCTTCCAGAACGGTTCCGACGGCGAAATCTCCGGCGCTGGTGCCGACATTTGCCAGAGACACGAACGCAAACAAAGCCAAAACAAACAGAATACTTTTATGCTTCATAAATTTTTACTCCTTTTTAGAATGAATGCGACGCCTGATAGTTTATCAAGCGAACGACTTCAACGACAAGTTGGTGACGTTTTTACGCGCGGCAAATCGCAAAGGTTTCAACGACTTGAAAATTACCGCTAAAACTTTGATGCGGCGGCTTAAACTTTCTGGCTAAAATTTTCCAAACCAATGCTATAATGCCCACAAATTTTGAAACGTTCTTACTATCGCCCGTAAATCTTAAAAACGCACATACTGCCGGCGAAAGAACTTCGCCTTGTAAAGCAATTTCCGCAATCAACAGATGAAAGTCGAGAGATGGCAGAAAATAAAAGAGTTGTACGAATCCGCGCTGGAGTATGCGCCTGAGAAAAGAGCGTCGTTTCTCGATGAAAACTGTAACGGCGATGCGGAATTGCGCCGCGAAGTCGAAGCGCTTCTTTCCTTTTCCGAAGCTTCGACGAGCTTTATGGAACGTCCGGCGATTGCCGAGGTCGCCGACGTAATCCTCAATCAAAAAGAAAAATTTCTGGCGGGCGAGAAGCTCGGGCATTATAAAATCATTAAACCGCTCGGCGCGGGCGGAATGGGCAAAGTTTATCTGGCGCAGGACACGCGGCTCGGGCGCAAAATCGCCGTCAAATTTCTGGCGGAAGAATTCAGCGGCGACAACGACCGGCTGCGGCGTTTCGTGCTGGAAGCCAAATCCGCCTCGGCGCTCAATCATCCGAACATCATTACCATTTACGAAATCGGCGACGCGGGCGGCGCAAATTTTATCGCGATGGAATACGTCGAAGGCGACAGCCTGCGTCATCTGGTCGGCAAGCGAAAGATAAAATTAAACGAAGCGGTCGATGCGGCGATTCAGACGGCTTCGGCGCTGACGGCGGCGCACGCCGCCGGAATCATTCATCGCGATATCAAACCCGAAAACATTATGCGCCGTCCCGACGGCTTGGTTAAGATTCTGGATTTCGGTTTAGCCAAGCAGACGAGCTTTCCGCACGACACGGACGAGACTGATACCGAAGCGCTGGCGCGAGATAAAATCGTCACCGAGCCGGGCACCGTGATGGGAACGCCCGCCTATCTATCGCCCGAACAGATTCGCGGCAAAACGGCGGACGCGCGGACCGACATCTGGAGTCTGGGCGTGGTGCTTTACGAAATGATTACGGGTCGCGTGCCGTTTACGGGCGAGACCAACAGCGATATGCTGGCGGGAATTTTGAAATCCGAGCCGGAACCGCTTTCGCTTTACGCCGGTGACGTGCCCGCCCGGTTGGAACACATCGTCAAAAAAGCTCTGGGAAAAGAACGCGGCGAACGTTATCAGTCCGCTAAGGATTTGTTTCTCGATTTGAAGCTGCTGGACAGAGAATTGGACGCCGACGCGCAAAAAACCGGTTCCGCTTCATCCTCGACCACCGGCAAAGAAGCGGCGCCGCCGGCTCGAGAAGCTGGAAAAGCCGAAATTTTTTCGCCAAACCAGCGCTGGTTATGGTTTCTCGCGCCGGCGCTGGTTTTGCTGTCGGTTTCGGCGCTCTGGTATTTCACGCGGCAGACGCGGCAGGCGGAAACAAATTTTTTAGCCTCGCTCACGTCATCGCAGATTGCGAGCTGGAAAAGCGAGTTGAGCCAGGTGGACGCCATCCGCGCGCGATTTTCGCCTCCCGACGGAAAGCTCATTGCTTACGTCGCCTCCAAGAACGGCGGCAACGCCATCTGGCTCAAACAAATCGACGGCGGCGAACCGTTCACGCGCAGACCGGACAATGCCAGCGAAACAAGCCCGCTCTGGTCGCCTGACGGCTCGCAAATCGCTTATATTTCCGAGCGCGGCGGACGACGCGGCATCTGGACTGCGCCGGCACTGGGCGGCGCGCCGGCGCTGGTCGCGCCGCTCGAAACGAAAAGTCAGGTTTTGGTTCACTGGTCGAAAGACGGCTCGACCGTTTATTTCGAAATGCGGCAGAATCTTTACGCGCTCGAAATCGCTTCGAAACAGATTGCGAAATTAACGAATTTCGACGAGTCGCGCCCGATGGAGCGCGGTTTCAGCTTTTCGCCCGACGAAAAGCGAATCGTCTACGCCGACCGGAAAGACGGTCAGAAGGATTTGTGGATAGCCGACCGCGACGGCGCAAATCCGGCGCGTCTGACCGATGACGCCGCCGAAGACAGCGAACCCGTCTGGCATAAAGACGGCGAGCGCGTCATCTACAATTCCAATCGCAACGGCATCAAGCAGATTTGTCTCGCCTTTCTGGACGGTCGCCCGCCGGTGCAATTGACCTTCAGCGACAGCGACAGCAAAGTTTCGGACGTTTCGGCGGACGGCGCGAAAATTCTTTATGCGTCCGCCAAAGACGAATCGGATTTGTGGGGCGTGCGGCTCGATAGCGGCAAAGAATTTCAATTAACCTCGGATATCGGCGTCGAATTCTGGCAGGACGCCGCGCCGAACGGCGAGACGATAGCTTACCAGGCGGCGCGGCACTCCAGCGTCGGCGATAAATTATTTCATTGTTTGATTTTGTCGCAGAAAATCACGGGCGATATGAGTCAGACTCAGATGGCTGAAGACGGCTTTAATCCGCGCTGGTCGCCCGACGGCAGCCAGATGGCTTTTCTGCGCTCGACGGCGGGAAACAACAGCCTCTGGATTACGTCGGCAGCCGGCGGCGACGCGCGCGTTTTGACCGGCGGCGGTATCGTTTTCGGCGGCTATCTCCTGCTTCCTTATAATCGCGTGCAAACGCAGGATTACCAGTGGTCGGCGGATAGCCGCTCTTTGATTTACTGTGCGATGCGCGACGGCATCTCAAACGTCTGGCAGGCGACGACCGACGGCGCAGGCGAAAAGCAGTTGACGAGCAATGAAGATAAAAGCCTGTTTTTTTTAAATCCGCTGGTCTCGCCCGACGGCGCGCGCGTGGCGTGGCTGGCGATGTCGACGCTCGACCCGCGAAAACCGGCTTGGAGCGTCTGGCTTCAAGCTGGCGACGGCAAAGCCAGCCAAATTTATCAATCCGAATCGGTTCTGAGTCCGGTCGGCTGGTCGGCTTCGGGAAAGGAATTGATTATCAAATCCGTTACGGGCGCGAGCGGAGCCTCGCCGTTTCCCGTCGAAGTCAGTCTTTTGCAAATCGCCGAGGGCGCGAACGCGCCGCACGAAATCGCCCGTCTGAAAGCGACTTATTTTCAAAACATCGTTCTTTCGCCTGACCGCAAAACGATTGCTTTCGTTACGCGAGCGGATGGCGGCGACACTATTCAAATTCTTCCGTCAACCGGCGGCGCGGCAAAAACGCTCGCCGACAGCAGCGGCGACGTCCGCGTTTATTTTTCGAGCCTTTCTTTCGCGCCCGACGGCAAAACTATCTACTACGGCAAACAAGCTAACTGGCAAATAATTTCGATGATAAACAACTTCAAATAGGAGAAAATAGAAATGGCGACCAAGAAATCCGAAACCCAAAAATCTACCACCCAAAAATCCGAACCCAAAACCAAGCCGTCCGCCAAGACGGATGATTTTCCTAAGGTTTATATGCGGCTGCGAACCGTTCTCGACGGATTGGAAATAGGCGCGCTCCAGTATTGTCTCAGAGAGGAAACGACGAAACAGAGAATTAAGCGAGCCGAGGAACTGGAAGCCTGGCTGATGCCTATCATTACCAAGCTCAAGGACAAGCCCACGAAACCGCATGAAATTTCCTGCGCCGAAGGCTATTATAACTGCGGCGGCGTCTGTGTTCCCTATCAATGCCCGGCGGATAAATAATCAAATTCGCATTTTACGCGTAGTATCGACTGAAAGCGTAAGGAAAACGAATGCCGGTCGTCACGCAGATTTCGCGCGGCAATAAAACATTGCCGGAGAGGCGAAAAGCTTGACCGGAAAGCTGTTTCATCGATGAAATAAATGCTATAATTAATACTTCAAAAGTGCTTACCATCGGTGAAAATCTCGGACATTACAAAGTGCAATCTGCCATCGGTGCGGGCGGAATGGGCGAGATTTATCGCGCTTCCGACACGCGTCTGCGGCGCGACGTCGCCATCAAGATTCTGCCCGAAAAATTTATGCGGAATGCTTCGGCGGTCGAGCGTTTCAGGCGCGAGGCGCACGCCGCTTCCGCGCTTAATCACCCGAATATTCTGACGATTTACGACATCGGCGAACACGATAAAATTCATTTTATCGCCACCGAATTTGTCGAAGGCGAAACGCTGCGCGAGCGTCTGCAATCCGCACCGCTCGCTTTGGCGGAAGCGCTCGACGTTGCCGTTCAGGTTTGCGGCGCGCTGGTCGCCGCGCACAGCGCCGGAATCATTCATCGCGACATCAAACCGGAAAATATAATGGTCAGAGCCGACGGCTATGTAAAGATTCTGGATTTCGGCATCGCCAAACTGTCGGAGCCGGCGGCAAAAAGCGAATATCGATGCGCCGAAATTTGATACAAGTCCAAATAAGAATCAAATAGACTTTAAAAATCAGAGGTATTTTGTAATATTCTGAATTTATGAATTTCAAAGAAATTATAACTAATAAAAGACGGCAAACCAGCAAAGTTCCTATTTCCAGAAATTTGACTGAGGAATTAGCAAGTGATCATTCTAGAATAATTTATTCTCCTTCTTTTAGGAGATTGTCTAAAAAAGCACAAGTTTTTTCTCTTGAAAGTAATGCTGCTGTCAGGACACGCATTACACACTCACTTGAAGTTTCGGACGTAGGCAGATTAATTGCTTATGCTGTTGCTAAAGAATTATTAGAAAAAAAGGAAATTTCTGAAGAGTTACAGTTACCAATCATTTATGCGGTCGAGAATGCCTGCTTAGTTCATGACATAGGAAATCCGCCGTTCGGTCACTTTGGCGAAATGGCGATACAGAGATGGTTTACCGATAATTGGAAATCATGTTACAAAAAGGCTGGGAATGTAAAAGTTATAAACAAAAGAATAAAAGAGTTGATTAAAGACTTTCTACATTTTGACGGTAATCCACAAGGCTTGAGAATTTTACTGCGACTTAAAAGAGATAGAGATGAATTTAGTTATAATTTAACCTATACAACCATCTTATCATTCATTAAATATGTTCGTTCACCTTTAGAGAAAAAGGATAATGAACTTAAAAAGAAAGCAGGTTATTTTGAATCGGAAAGAAAGATTATTGAAGATATTAAAGGAGAACTTGGAATATCAAAGGATGCGAGGTATCCGCTCGCGTATATTATGGAAGCCGCTGATGACATAGCTTATTGTATAAGTGATATAGAAGATGGTATAGAAAAGAAGGTCATCAAAGAAACGGAGTTTTTTGAGGAGCTGAATAGCGAGTGGCAGAAAGAATGTAAAAGTGGAACGAAAACAAATTTTCCATTTTCATTCCCGCCCAAAACAGACTATGGAGAAGATGGTTTTTTTGCCTTCAAAATTTCTTATACACAAAAAGCAGTACAAAGTGCAACGAACTATTTTGTCAATAGAATAGACAAATTGTTAGCAGGAAAAGACGGCAGTTTGTTTCCGCAAGGATGTGAGGAACTTAAAGCTTTTGATTGTTTAAAGAAAGTAGCAAGGAAAAAATTGTTTCGCTCTCCGGAAGCCGAAAATGCTGAACTGGCGGGACTTCAAATTGTTATGGGTTTACTGGAGAAATTTAAACCTTTGCTTGATTGCACTTTAGAACAATTTAATAAGCTAATTGCCGGTAGAGACAATCCCAAGATAGTTGCTGGACAAAATTTAGATGTGGAGTGGAGACTTTTCAATAGACTTCCCAAAAAATATGTGTTGGCGTATGAAGATCAACTTAGAGAATTTTCTGAACAAGATTTTCCAGAATGGTATTTTAGAGCGCACTTAATTGTTGATTACATTTCTGGAATGACCGACGTATTTGCGCTTGAGCAATATCAACTTTTAAGCGGTATTAAGATTGTCCAAGAAAGATGAAAAAAGATCATCCAATATTTCAACTAAATAAATATCTTTTTAGAAAAGAGCCAAGATTAGTTCTCGAATTTAGCCGCTATATTTATGTGAGTTACGGCGTAACACTCTCACGAGAAACTTTTCATATAAAAGCTAGCGAGCTAATTAATAGCTGGCTTGAAGACCAGATAGAATTACTGTCAGAAGGTCAGGAATTAGCCTTTCATTCCAGAGTTAGGCTTAGTGAAGACGACAGTAATATCTATCACATACCAATGATTGATTTTATCAATACAAAATCTGCTGAAAAAATCAACTCTAAAATATTACCTGTAAACCAAATGCTAAATTCAGATCTAACTCTTTATGAAAGCGGCAATTCTTATCACGGTTATTATTTTCTACTTTTAAGCGAACATAATTGGTATAAATTTTTAGGAAAAATACTTCTTTGTAATCCACCCTCAAGATTTAATGAAGAAATTGTAGATTCTAGATGGGTCGGACACTCTTTAGAACATGGTTTTAGTGCCTTAAGATGGAGCAAGAAAACAGAAAAGTATAAAATTATTCCAAAACTATCAGAGAGAAATGGAAATCAAGAAAAATACTCAGATCAACTAATATTTGATTTAACTTAGAATAAAAATAATTCAAATGAGTTTTCAGTAATTATCCGAAAAGACGCGGCAAGCGGCGGTCGAGATTTTTCGGCAGCAGAATTTCCATCGCGTCGTCGACCGTGACGATTCCGGCAATCTCGCCCAAATCGTCGATTACGGGCAGCGCCAGCAAATTGTATTCGGCAATCGTCTGCGCCACTTCCTCGGCGGAATCGCTCGGGTGCGCCGACTGAAAATCTTTTCGCATCACCGCCGAAAGCGGATACGTCGGGTCGGCTAAAATCAAGCTGCGAAGTGTAATCAAACCGGCAATTTTCCAGGAATTTTCTTCTTCGACGACGTAAAGGTAATAAATCATATTCGGCGTTTCCGCCATTTCGCGCAGCCGCGCAATCGCCTGGCTGACCGTCAGATTTTGCGGGAAAGTGACGAATTCCGTCGTCATCAAGCCGCCCGCCGTGTCGCTCTCAAAAGGCAAAAGCTCGGCAACGTCGGCTTTTTCCTCGCCTTCCATCAAATTGAAAAGCTCCTGAGCCTTCTCTTCATCCATCTCGCCGAGAACGTCGACCGCGTCGTCCGGCGACATTTCTTCCAGAATGTCGGCGGCGCGCTCCTCGTCCAGTTCCTCTAAAATGCGCGCCTGATTTTCGGTGGACATTTCTTCCAGAGTTTCGGCGGCGGTTTCGTTGTCGAGCGATTCGACGATTTCCGTCCGGTGAACGGGCGAAAGCGTTTCGGCAAGCTGCGCGATTTCCACCGGATGGAGACGGGAAAGTTTGTCTTTTGAAGATTTTAACTGGACGGCGGCGGTCGCCGTATCGGTCGCCAGATAACCGACGTCAGCCCAATCCAACACCTCGACCGGTCGATTCAGAGAAAACCCCGAAGGCATTAAGCGGCGCAAAAAACCCTGAAAGCTGACATCCGCGCCGGTCACGCGCCATTCATTGGCGACTTCGATTAATTGCACGTCGTTGACGCGCACGACGCGCTTTCCGTCAACGTCAATCAACTGTTTGTCCAGAACGTCTTTCGCCAGCAGAATCTCGCCTTCGCGCCGCGTAAACGGGCGCAAATCGAGAATGTCCGTCTGCATTTTCGCTCCCGTCTCGCTCAGCGCGGAAATACGCGAGCGCGACATAAAAAAATTTCGGCGGCGATAACGCGCAACCAGACCGAGCACCAGCGGGTAATCTTCCTGCCCGTAACGCACGATGACGTCGCGGATGGCGGCAATTTTTTCGCCTTCCGCGTCAAAAATCGGACGATTTAAAATTTGCGAAAGATACAGCATTAGCTAAAGATAACCGATATTTTTCCAAGGTTGAAGCCGGAAGCGGGAAACTTCACTTCCAAAATATATTCGCGCTTGTGTAAAAACTTTTTAAATATTGCAAAAATTTTTGGAAACTTTCCGGCTTTAGCAATCTCTATTAAAATAGATGCTCTTTTTGGCGGGCGTCGAAAAACACTTCAACACAAGCTCTACTCAATTTAAATTAGGAACTTCCATAAATGAAAAAACTGTCTTTTTTCTTGACGATTAGCTGTCTACTGGTTATCAATTCCTTTGCTCAAACGCGCGAAAGACGCGTCTTTGATAATTTTGATACCACGAGCGGCGTTCAAGTCTTCGTGCCGCCGACGCCGGCGGTACTCGTCGCGGCGCCGAAAAATAATCCTAAAAAATTAGTCAGGAAAACCGGACAGAGCAAAGCCAGAGTGCAGGACGGCTTGGCTTTGCAAAACGTTTCTCAGCCGCTCAATAAACTGGCGATGTCGGCGGGAAACAGCCTCGGCGGATTTACGACGGGCGATGCGCTGATTGATTCGTACATCGTCGAATCGAGCGTTCGATACAACATCGACCCGCTTTTGATTTACGCGCAGATGCACCAGGAATCTTCCTTTAAGCGCAAAGCCGTTTCCTACAAAGGCGCGAGCGGATTGATGCAGCTGATGCCCGCGACGGCGCGGCGTTTCGGTGTGACGAGCATTTTCGACCCGAAACAGAACATCGACGCAGGCATCAAATATATGCGCTGGCTGCTGAATACTTTCAATCAGGATTTGCGGCTCGCGCTGGCGGGCTATAATGCGGGCGAAGGCGCGGTGATGAAATACGGCTGGCAGATTCCGCCGTATAATGAAACGCAGGAATACGTGCGCCGCATCAGCAGTCGCTACAATTCAATCAAAAACCCGAATTACGTCGCCCGCACGGTGAAAAAAGTTTCGGCGACCGAAGCCGCCCAGCTGGAGCAGAAAGTGTCGGTTCCGCTGACGATTTACGAGCCGGAACCGCTGACGGTTCGCCTGCCCGACGGGCGGATGCGGCTGGTCAGCCGGTAAATTTCTTACGGAGTCTCTTATCCTCCTTAGTCCGGAAAGGACTGTTGACGGTCGGCTGCATTGCCGACCGTCTTTTTGTGTGAAATAAATGTTTCTTGTATATTAGCAGGAAGTTCAAAGTTCAAAGTTCGGGGTTGAAAGTTTTATGCTTCAGCCTTGAACCTTCAACTTCGAACTTCGAACGAACATTATGTTTTGTATAAAATGCGGCGCAAGAAACTCGGACGAAGCGGTTTACTGCCAGAAATGCGGCAGCCTGCTCGAAGCCGAAGAAGAAACGCGGGTGGCGCGCGCGATGCCGAAACACGAAATCAGGGACGAAATCGACCGCGAAGAAAAACAAATCTTTTCGCTTCGCCCGACGCTGACGTTTATATACGCCGGTTATGCGGCGGCGGTCGCCGGCGCGTTTTTGATGGTCGTCGTGCTTTATTATTTCGGACAGCTTATCGGCATCGACATTCCCTGGTGGCTTTCGATTCTGGCGGGCTTGCTTTTGCTTCTGATTCCGGCTTTTCATCATTTTAAACGCAATATCGTGCGCTATACTCTGACCGATTCAAAAATTGAAATCGACGAAGGTTTTATTTTTCAAAACACGCGCAACATTCCGCTGCGCTCGATTCAGGACGTCTCGGTTTCTTCGACGATTACGCAGCGAATGCTCGGTTTCGGAAATCTGGTGATCGACAACGCCAACGAAGACGGCGGCAAAGTCGTTTTGAAAAACATCAACTCGCCGAAACAATACGCCGACATTCTGCTGCGCCAGATGCGACAGCTTAATAAGTGAAAAAGCGAAAAACTGAAAGTGTGAAAAAGCCGGCGGCGTGTTTTCCGTTAAACTTTTTTACTTTTTCGCTTTTTCACTTTTTCGCTTTTTTGTAGAAAATAGATTTATGAAAACTATCTTTGTCACCGGCGGCGCAGGCTTTATCGGCTCGGCTTTCGTCCGCCTGGTTCTGAAAGAAACTTCCGATTTTGAAATCATCAATTTCGACGCTCTGACCTATGCCGGAAATCCCGAAAATCTAATCGGTCTGGAAGACGAGCCGCGTCATAAATTTGTGCAGGGCGACATCACGCATCGCGAAGCCGTTCTGAATTCGCTGCCCGAAAAGGCGGAAGCGATTTTCAATTTCGCCGCCGAATCGCACGTTGACCGCAGCATTCATTCGGCGGACGAATTTCTGAAAACGAACATCATCGGAACGCAGATTTTGCTCGACGCCGCGCGCGAAAAAAACGTGCGGCGTTTCGTGCAGATTTCGACCGACGAAGTGATGGGCAGCCTGCCCGACGACAGCGATTTATATTTTACGGAAGATACGCCCTTGCAGCCGAATTCGCCTTATGCGGCTTCAAAAGCTGGCGCCGAACTGGTCATCCGCGCCGCGCGCGAAACTTTCGGCGTTGACGCCGTGATAACTCGCTGCGGCAATAACTACGGCGAGCGCCAGTTTCCCGAAAAGCTGATTCCGCTGATGATTTCCAACGCGCTGCTGGACGAGCCGCTGCCCGTCTACGGCGACGGGCGTAACGTGCGCGACTGGATTTACGTCGAAGACCATTGCCGCGCCATCTGGATGATTTACGAAAAGGGAAAATCGGGCGAAGCCTACAACGTCGGCGCGCGAAACGAACGGGAAAACATCGAAGTCGTGACGGCGCTTCTCGACGCTTTGAACAAGCCGCATTCGCTCATCAAATTCGTCACCGACCGGCTCGGACACGACCGCCGCTACGCGATTAATCCCGAAAAAATCGAACGGGAAATCGGTTGGAAGCCGCTGACGACGTGGGAAGAAGGCTTGCGAAAAACGATTCAGTGGTATCTGGACAATCAGGATTGGGTTTCGCGCGTCCGCGACGGCAAATATCGCGATTATTATCAAAGCATGTACGGCGCGAGTTTGAAAGGGTAAAGGCAAAAGGCAAAAGGCGAAAGTGTAAATCATTTGCGGTCTGTCGGAATGGTTTTTACGTTCGTCAGAATCGTTTTTACGTCCGTTAGAATCGTTTTTATGCACGTTAGAATTGTTCTTACGGCTGTCAGAATTATTTTGATGGCTGTGGGAATCGTTTTTACACTTGGCGAAATGATTTTTACGAACGTCGGAACGATTCCGGCAAATGTTTGAAACGTTCCGGCGATTGTGTGAACAGTTAGTTTATAAATATGAAAATCTTAATCACCGGCGCAAACGGAATGGTTGCCAGAGCCGCGATTGATTATTATCAATCAATCGGCGACGAAGTTTTGTCTTTCACGCGCCAGGAACTCGATATCGCCGACAAAAAACAGGTTTTGGCGATTTTTGAAGAAACGAAACCCGACGCGGCGATAAACTGCGCGGCTTATACCGACGTTGACCGAAGCGAAACGAACGTCGAGCAATGTTACGCCGTAAATGCCGCCGGAGTGGAAAATCTGGCGCTGGCGGCAAAGCAAATCGACTGCGGATTTGTCACTATTTCCACCGATTATGTTTTCGACGGGGCAAATCCCGGTTTTTACACGCAGCGCCACACGCCGCGCCCGATAAGCGTTTACGGGCAGGCGAAGCTGGAAGGCGAAATTCGAGCGCGAAACGCTTATGCGCGTTCAATCATCGTGCGTTCGGGATGGATTTACGGCGCAGGCGGAACGAATTTTTTGTGCGTGATTCATCGTCTTTTAGGCGAAGGAAAAACCGTTAAGGTAATTAAAGACTCT
Source organism: Pyrinomonadaceae bacterium (assembly GCA_036388635.1). Taxonomy (GTDB): domain Bacteria; phylum Acidobacteriota; class Blastocatellia; order Pyrinomonadales; family Pyrinomonadaceae; genus JALZHR01. The sequence goes on along the minus strand of DASVRL010000005.1, from coordinate 21,077 downwards.
TACGGGACGCCGACTTTTGCGAAGGATTTAGTCAAACGTCTGCGCGAGATTGCCCGGCTCGATTTGCCCTGCATTTTCCATGTGACCAATTCCGGCGCGGGAGCTTCATATGAAGATTTCGCGCGAAAAATCTGCGAGTTAAAAGGCTTCGAGACTGAGCTGCTGGAATCGATTTCCGCCGCCGACTTGAAACGCGCCGCGCCGCGCCCGCAATCATCGAAACTCGCCTGTCTTTTCAGCGACCGTTTAGGACTTCCGCCGCTGCAAAACTGGGAAAAAGCGCTCGAAGAATTTTTAGCAGGCAAAGATTAATTAAGACAAAAGAAGTAAAAAAGTAAAAGGCAAAAGTAAGTAAGGAAAGAAATTATCTTTGCCTTTTACTTTTGCCTTTTTACTTTCGCGTTTTGCCTTAATTAACCTTTTGTCGTGTGCGTCGAAACGGTTTCTTCTTCCATTCGGGGCGTTGTTTCGTCGTCGATCGGGGTGTCGTAATAGCTGGTGTAGCCCTGACCGTAGCCGTAATAGCCGTATTCGAGCGCGCTCGGCTTAATGCCGTTCAGGACGACGCCGTAAATTCTCGCGCCGAGATTGGCAAGCCGGTGTTTAAAGCGGCGCATCAGGTGAATCGAGCTTTTGCCCGCCATCGCGACCAGCACCACGCCGTCCACGAGCGTCGCCATAATCGCCGCGTCGGTAAACGAAATCGCCGGCGGCGAATCGATAACGACGTGTTTGAAATTACCTCTTAAAAACTGCAAAAGGTTTTTCATCTCGTTCGAGCTTAAAAGCTCCGCCGGATTCGGCGGAATCGGTCCGCTGGTGACGACTTTCAGATTCGGCAAGCCGGGATAAGACTTGAGCAGATTTTCGGTGTTTCGCTCGCCCGAAAGATAATTTGTCAGACCGGTCGTGTTGCTCAGCGAAAAATGCTGGTGCAGGCGCGGTCGGCGCAAATCGCAATCGAGCAGCACGACATCGACGCCCGCTTGCGCCAGCGTCACCGCCGTATTGATGGCAGTCGTCGTTTTACCTTCCGAAGGCTGCGTCGAGGTCACGAGAATCGTCTGCGGCGGTTTTCCGGCGCTCGAGAAAAGCAGAGACGTGCGCAAGTGCCGGTAAGCTTCAGCCATCGCCGAGCGATTGTCCTGGAGCGTTATCAGCGCCGTTGACGAACCGTTGCCGTTTTGGCTCGGCAGAACGCCGCGCTTTTTGTCAACCAGGCTCTGGTGCGGAATCATCGCCAGCGTCGGCAAGCCGAGATTTCTGCCGATGTCGTCCGAAGTACGGATGGAATCGTCGAGATAATCAATCAAAAACGCTAAGCCGATACCAGCCGCGAAAGCCACCAGAAAAGCGATAATGATGTTTCGATTGCGCTGCGGTCCGATTGGTCCGCCGGGCGTCTGCGCCTCGGTCGTAATCTTGATGTTGTCGGGGCGACCGCTGCTGATGGCTAATTCCTGTTCTTTCTGGCGCTGAATATACGTATTGAGCAAACCGCGCTTCGTCTCGATGGACTGCGTCAGCGTCGTCAGCGTCGTCGCGGCTTGTCCCTGCTGGTTAGCTATCCCGACTTCGCTGAAATAGGAAGATTTTGCCTGCGCCTCGCGCTGCTGCGCCGAGCGAAGCTGCGCTTCCAGCCCGGCTAAAGTTTCCCGGTTGGCGGTCGTTTCCAGTGTTTTAGTTTCGGTTTCAATCTTTTTGTTGACTTCCGTGTTGACTTTGTCTCTGGTTTGCTTCAGGTTCTCGATTTTGGCTTCGCTTCTTCTTACGTCCGGGTGTTCGGGCGTGTATTTGACCAGCAATCCGGCACGCTCGTTTTCGGCGGCGGCGATTTGCTTGTCCATTTCGACGATGCGGTTTTCCAAATCCTGTTTGAGCTGGAGATTTTTCGTCCGCGCCTCGTTGAGAAATACGTTATCGGTGAGCGCGAAAACTTCGCCCTTTTGGCTCGCCTGCCGGACGGCTTGATATTTCTGCTCCATCTTCCGGCGGTCGGATTCTGCGGTCAGCCATTCTTCGCTCTTTTTCATCAGGATGCTGGCTGCCAAATCCTGACCTTTCTCGGCTAAAGGCAATCCGGTTTCCTTCATTGCCCGGATTCGTTCCTGCTCCTGCTCGACGATGGTCGTCTGCAATTCTTCGATTGATTTGGTCAAATCTTCGAGCGCTTTTTGCTGTCCCTGCGTTTCGCGCTTAATATCCTGCTCGATAAAAACGCGCGCCGTCATATTGGCGACTTTTGCCGCCACTTCCGGATTGCTGTGAATCACGTAAATATTAACGAGATTCGTGCGCTCGACCTGTTCGACGCTCATTCCGCCGATCAGAACGCCGGCAAAAGCGTCGGCTCTTTGTTTTTCTTCCGGCGTCAGCGTAGAGACATCGGCAATGTTTGTGTTTCCGGCAGCGTCGGTTAAAACCGGCAGCGTCGATTCTTTGCCGGTCGCGGTTTTCTCGCTCGAAAACACCGAGCGCAGCGAGCTGAACAAGCCCTGACCCTGCGCGTTCATCAAATTCGGGTCGTTATGCAGCCCGAGACGGGTAACGACTTCGCGCATCAAATCGGGATTTTGCAAAAGCTTCAATTGAGTATTGGAATAATTGACGTCGTTGCCGAAATTGATGTTGATTGAGTCTTTGGAAGTCACCTTCGGTTTCGGCGGCGAGATATTCAGCGTCGCGTGCGCCTGATAAACCGAAGGCTGGCGATACATATAAAAAGCGACCGCCGCCGTGACCAATACGGTCAGCGCCAGAATCAGCGGCAGGCGCTTGTAAACAATAATGAAATATTCACGAAAAGTGTGTTTTTCGTTAAAAGTTTCGTCGTCGTAAATCGGCGAATAATTTGTGGGAATATCCTGATTTACAGCCAGTTGCAGTTCGTTCGGTAAAGGTAGAAGCCGCTCGTCTTTTTCCATACTACTTGTTTAAAAACCTCTTTATAAAACTTCGTGGGCAAACGCTGATGCGAAATTTTCTTTTATATCACAGATGACAAAATTTTTCCCCTAATCATATGTGATTTTACAATTTAGATGTTAAATTTTAATGATTTTCTTGTCCAAAATTACACTTTTCCGGCAATTAAAGCAAGGAAAATTCTCCTGCCAAACCATAGCGCCTTTGTTTTCATCTAAACCGAAATGTTAAAATTTCCTTTTATACTTTTATTAAATTTTTTATCAGAACTTATATGACAGCAACTTTTGAAGTGGGAACTACTGCCGCGCACAAACACGATTTCGATTTGGGAATTGCGGGATTTCGCTATTCAGACCTTTATCGCCCCGAAAAATTAAAAGAACTGGCGGAAACGTTTTACGCGGAAATGGCTAAAGAAAATCCGCTTTTGCACGAAGCTTTGACGAAATACATCGCCGCGCGCGGGACCGATTACGAGCCGAAAACGGAATCGAAAATTCTGACCGACGCCGCGCCGTATCTTTCGGATTTCATCGCGCGCCTTTTCGGCATCGCCAAAGAGCGCGAAAATCTTCTGCGCGCAATCAATGAGCAAGACCCGATTTGGAAATACAAATTTTTCGTTCAGCGCCGCGCGACGAAGAAATTTACGCCCGAAAAAATAAATGCTTTAAACCTGAACGAGCTTGACTGGGCGCTCAGCGAATTCAAATTTGCGGCTTTCGGCGAAACTTTGATTCACGACGACGAGCTTTCGATTGCCGAAATCACCGTCAGGTTGCTCGACGCCGAAGAAGCTTTGACAAAAAATCTTGAGCCGACGCCCGAAATCGAGGAAACCGTGCAAAAACTGGCGGCGGCTTTCGACAAATTGAAAGACAAAAACTTCGGCAGGGTTTTCGCGCAATTTGCCAATGAAATCAATGAGACGGGCGAACTGTTGCAGGTTAAAGCCGTCTTGACTTTGCTCGAAGCGTGGTCGGCGGCGCAGTTTTTCGCTCACCAGAAAAAATGGTACAGCTTCAAAACGCCGCACGCGCTCGATTATCAAAAACTCGTCCGCCTGACGCGCGAAAACGAGCAGGTTCCCGAAGCGATGCACTCGCTCGGAGAAGACTTGCGCCGCCGCGTCGGCTTTAAATTGACCGACGACCGCGGCACGCTGCGCGATTCGCTCTACGAAGTCGATTATTGCCTGATTTGCCACGAACGCTCGAAAGATTCCTGCTCGAAAGGTTTACATGAGCCGAGCGGCGACATCAAAAGAAATCCTCTGGGAATCAAGCTGGAAGGCTGCCCGCTCGACGAAAAAATCTCGGAAATGCACTTGATGAAGCGTCAGGGCGATTCGATTGCCTCGCTCGCTTTAGTGACGATTGACAATCCGATGTGTGCCGGAACGGGACATCGCATCTGCAACGATTGTATGAAAGCCTGTATTTTCCAGAAGCAGGAACCGGTCAACATTCCGCAAGCCGAAACCGCGACTTTAACGGACGTTCTGGCTTTGCCTTACGGTTTTGAAATTTACAGTCTGCTGACGCGCTGGAATCCTTTGAGCGCCAAACGCCCCTTTGCGCTGCCGTATAACGGAAAAAACATTCTCGTCATCGGTTTGGGTCCGGCGGGTTACACGCTGGCGCATTATCTTTTAAACGAAGGCTTCGGCGTGGTCGGGATGGACGGCTTGAAAATCGAGCCTCTGGCGGACGAATACACGGGCGCCGGCGGCGGAACCCCGAAACCGATTCGCGACATCGCGGAAATCACCAGCGAGCTGGACGAAAGAATTTTGTCCGGTTTCGGAGGCGTTTCCGAATACGGAATCACCGTGCGCTGGGACAAAAATTTTCTGACGATGCTTCAGCTTCTCCTTGCCAGGCGCGAGCGTTTTCGCGCTTACGGCGGCATTCGTTTCGGCGGAACGCTGACGATCGAAGACGCGTGGGATTTCGGCTTCGACCATATCGCGATTGCGACCGGCGCGGGTCGCCCGACCATCGTCAAAATGAAAAACAATCTGATTCGCGGCATCCGCAAAGCGTCGGATTTTCTGATGGCTTTGCAACTGACGGGCGCGTTCAAAAAAGAAACTTTGTCTAATCTGCAAGTCCGGCTTCCGGCGGTCGTCATCGGCGGCGGCTTGACCGGCATCGACACGGCGACCGAGCTTTTCGCTTATTATCCGGTGCAGGTCGAAAAGATGCTGGAAATGTTTGAAAATCTTTCGGCGCAGTTTGGCGAAGAAGCCGTCTGGAATCGTTTCGATGAAGAAGAAACGCGCGTTTTACAGGAATTTCTCGAACACGGAAAGGAAATCCGCGCCGAACGCGAACGCGCCGAGCAAGCGGGCGAACAACCGAATTTTATTCCGCTCGTCAGAAGCTGGGGCGGCGTTTCTCTGGCTTATCGCAAGCGCTTGCAGGATTCGCCCGCCTATCGCCTGAATCACGAAGAAGTCCAGAAAGCTCTGGAAGAAGGCATCGAGTTTGTCGAATTGATGAATCCGGTCGAAGCCGTGCCCGACGAATACGGCGCGGTCAAAGCGCTGGTTTTCGACCGCGTAAATTATGACGCCGAAAGCAGAAAATTTGAAAATTCCGGCGAAATGGTCGAGTTTCCCGCGCGCACGGTTTGCGTCGCGGCGGGAACCAGCCCGAATGTAATTTACGAAAAAGAAAATCCCGGAACTTTTAAACTTGACGACTGGAAACAATATTTCGCGCCGCACAAATTAGAGAAAAACGGTGACGGACAGTTTCACGTCGTGGCGGTCGAAAAAGGCGAAACCGGATTTTTCACGTCTTATGAAAAGGACGGAAAATTTATTTCCTATTACGGCGACAATCACCCGATTTACGCCGGAAACGTCGTCAAAGCGATGGCTTCGGCGAAACACGGCTACGAACGCGTGGCGGAAATTTTTGCCGGTGAGAGCGGTGAAAACAGCAGCGCGGAAAACGAGAAAGTTTTTGAAAAGCTCGTCGGGACTTTAGACGAACAGCTGCGCGCCTTTGTAGTCGAGGTCAGACGACTAACGCCGACGATTGTCGATGTTATCGTCAAAGCTCCTTTACAGGCGAAAAAATTTCAGCCCGGACAGTTTTACCGTTTGCAGAATTTTGAAACGAGCGCGCCGATTATCGACGGTAAACGAATGATGATGGAAGGCTTAGCCTTGACCGGCGCGTGGGTCGACGAGGAAAAAGGCTTGCTTTCGATGATTGTTCTGGAAATGGGAACTTCGTCGAGGCTTTGCTCTTTGCTGAAAGAAGGCGAAGAAGTCGTCGTGATGGGACCGACCGGAACGCCGACCGAAATTCCCGAAAATGAAACGGTTCTGCTAGCGGGCGGCGGCTTGGGAAATGCCGTTCTTTTCTCGATTGCCAAAGCGATGAAGGAAGCCGGAAATAGCCTGATTTACTTTGCCGGATACAAAAACGGCGCGGATTTATTTAAGCGCGAGGAAATCGAAAACGCGACCGACCAGGTTATCTGGGCGACCGATATGGGCGAGGAAATCCAGCCGCAGCGCCCGCAGGACGCGCATTTTCGCGGCAATATCGTGCAGGCGATGATTGCCTACGCCGAAGGACGCCTGAGCGACCAAACCGTTAAATTGCCGGACGTTGACCGCATCATCGCCATCGGTTCGGACCGGATGATGAACGGCGTCAAAGAAGCGCGTTACACGACGCTCGCGCCGCATTTAAAGGAAAATCACATCGCCATCGGCTCCATCAACTCGCCGATGCAATGTATGATGAAAGAAGTCTGCGCGCAGTGTCTGCAGCGCCACGTCAACCCGCACACGGGCGAGGAATTTTTTGTTTTCTCGTGTTTTAATCAAGACCAGAATCTGGATACGGTCGATTTCAGAAATCTGAACGACCGCTTGAAAGCCAACAGCGTGCAGGAAAAATTATCAAACCTTTTTCTGGACAAGATTTTTAAAGATGTCGGTTTGAAAAGTTAAAAAGAACAGGCGCGACGAGCCGCGAAAAAGAAACAAATAATTTTCGCGGCTTTTCGCGTAATTTCGCGGCTCATTTTTTTCGCTTATTTCGCCCGCGAAAAGGTCAGAATATTCTTTCCGCTCCGGTCGCGCAGAATCAATCTGCCGTTTTTGATTTCATATTTTGTGACGGCTTGCATCGCGTTTGAGAGCGCATTTTCGATTTTCATCGCCGCCTCGCCGCAGAACATTCTGGTGCTGATAATGGCGCCGGCTTTGAAATTGCCTTTGGCGTCGGCGGTGTAGCCTGCGCCCATCCCGTTACAGGTCGAAATCAAGCCGAAGCGTTTTCCGTTCGTAAAATCGATGCCGAGTCTTTTGTCGCCTCGCGCCTTGACGTCAAGGTCAATCGAACTGCCGTTTTGCTTTAATCCGGTTAAATTCCAGTTTCCTTTCAGCGCGGCGGTTTGCGCGAAAGCGGCGGTCGAAAAAATTATTACTGCCAGAAATGCCTGTAAAATATTCGTTATTAAATTGCGTTTCATTGCTTTCCCTGCTTTCTCCCTCCGGAAATAAATTAAATGCTCTTTGAGAAGCACTATAAAAAGAACGCGCTAAACCGGCAAAACTTGCAAAGACGACTTGATTGACTATTATTGAATTTTACCGTTTCAATAAGTGAGATGCAGAAAGAATCAGACTTTTACCGGATTAATATAAAGCCGACCGAGATGCGCGACGAGGAGCGCGATTTGGGTTTCGGGTCGGTCGTCGCGCGCGAAAGCCGCGAGCGCCTGCTGAATCAGGACGGCACATTTAACGTCCAGCGCACGGGCTTGCCTTTGTTGAGCTCGCTGAATCTTTATCACACGCTGATTTCGATGTCCTGGAAAATGTTTATCGCGCAGACGCTTTTGCTTTATTTTCTGAGCAACGTCGTTTTCGGGATTTTTTACGCGAGTCTGGGCGCGGATTCGCTGGTCGATTCTTCGACGACGCCGACGGAAAATCCGTTTTTGCGCGGTTTTTTCTTCAGCGTCCAGACTTTTGCCACCATCGGTTACGGCACGATTCATCCGGTCGGCATTATTCCGAATCTGCTGGTCACTATCGAATCTTATTACAGTATGATTGTCACCGCGCTGATCACGGGCATCGTCTTCGCGCGTTTTGCCCGCCCGACGGCGCGCGTGATTTTCAGCGAGACGGCAGTCGTCGCGCCGTATCGCGGCATCGAAGGCTTGATGTTCCGGCTGGTCAACGGCAGAAGCAACCAGTTAATCGAAGTCGAAGTGAAAGTGATGCTCGCCCGCTTTGTCGAATCCGACGGCAAAATTGTCCGTCGTTTCGATTTTCTCGAACTGGAGCGCGACCGCGTCGCTTTTTTCCCGCTGGCTTGGACAATCGTTCATCCGATCAAGGAAGATTCGCCGTTTTACGGCTTGACGACTCAGGATTTGGAAAAAGCGGACGCCGAAGTTCTGATTTTGCTGACCGCGACCGACGAAACTTTTGCCTCGGTCGTTCACACGCGCTCGTCTTATAAAGCGAGCGAGATAAAATTCGGTCACAAATTCGCTAATTTATACAACAAAGCCGAAAACGGCGAGCCGATTTCGATAAATATCAAAAAGCTTTCACACGTCGAAAAAGTATAAAATTCACCTGAACCAGTGTTATAAAAACCGGAAAATTTTGCCGGCGCGAAACACGCGAAACACGCGAAACAAACGAAAAGAATAAAAAGCGAAAGGAGAAAATTTCTGTTTCTCACTTAAACAGAAATTTTCTCCTTTCGCCTTGTCATGCACGCGTTTTTTATTTAACGCTGGCGGTAAAATCAAAATTGGCGAGTTCGTCAGAGACGAACAAAACCTGCGGCGCAAATGTATAGCTTTTGTGCCTGACTTCAAAAATATAAGAATCGCCCGCTCTCACATTATCGAATCTGTAATAACCGAACGGGCTGGTGATGCCGGTGCGAACCGCGCCCGTCGCGTCCGTCATATTCACCATTGCGCGCGAAACGGCGCGCCCGCTTGTATCTAAAACTCTGCCGCCGACCGAAACGGTCGCCGCCGTCGGCGCGAGGCAGGGATTGGCGACGTTATCGACCGATTGGGTGAAATTATCCACATATCCGACCAGCGCGTTATCAGGTCCGGTCTGCGTCCAGAAATCAAAACCGTTTATCGCGCGCGGCGTTGTGCCGCCGCCGAAACTTCCCGTCTTCCAGGCGGATTCCCAAGTCGAGCCGAAAGCCGTGCCGAGCAGATTGTTGCCCGAATCGTAAATCTGAACGCGCACAATATCATTGGGCGAAGTACCGTTTAACCCGTTGCATAAACGAATGTCGTAATCGAGCCGATACCATTCGCCCCAGTTCAGATTCTGAGCAATCGGCGCGACGCTGAAAGTCGCGGCGGAAACCGAATACCAGCCGAGCTCGAAGCGGACGGTTCCGGCGGCGGTATTCGTGCTGTTAAAGACGCGAACCTGCGCGTAACGATTCGGCGCGTTTCCGGCGGCGGTGCCTTTGCTGCTCGGATTCAGCTCGGCAAAACGCCCGTCCGCTCTGGTCGAAATCACCGGAGTGGCGGGCGCTCGATAATAAAACGAAGCGACGTAATGATTGTAGGGCGCGGCGACCACCACGCCTTCAGTAGTGCTTCCGGTTTCGCCCGCCGGGTCGACGAGAGCTGAATAAAGATGATTCGAGACGCCGAAGAAAGCGACATTATTCGTCCGAATCGCCAGCGACTGCAAGCCGAAAGATGCGGCGCTGCCGGCGGGCGTCGTTTCGATAATGCCTTTTGTCGGGCTATTCGAAAGGTATCCCCAGCCGTTCTGACCGTTGACGTCGCCGAGCGTGAAAGGCGGCGATTCAAATCCCGTAGTATAAGTCGTTTGGGCGCTTACCGCAGCACTTAAACCGGTAAATGTCGAAACCAAAACGGCGAACGCAATAGTAATTTTTATTAATTTGATAAATTTCAAGGCTTCTCCTTTGGGGCAATTAAATTATTGGGTGATTTTAGGATTTACGAAAATTCAGTGGCAATTTAGAATATCATATTTTTTTATAACCCGCAATTACTCGATATTTTGCAGGTTAAAGCCTTGCATAGGTTTGCTTTTTTAAGCGGCGGTAGCCGAAAATGATTTTATGTTCACCGGAATCATTGAGGAATTAGGAAAAATTTCCTCGCTGGAAAAACACGCGGGCGGCGCGCGGATTAAGATTTCCGCCGAAATCGTCACGAAAGAGACGCGCGAAGGCGATTCGATTGCCGTCAACGGCGTTTGTCTGACGGCTTTGGACGTTTCCGCCGGTTCTTTCGCCGCGGACGTTTCCGAGGAAACTTTAAAAATCTCGACGCTCGGAGTTTTAAAAATCGGCTCGGTGGTGAATCTGGAACGCGCCGTGACGCCCTCGACGCGGTTGGGCGGTCATATCGTGCAAGGTCACGTCGACGCGCGCGGCACGTTTCTCGCGGCGACGAAACAGGGCGATTTCTGGACTGTCCGCATCGGCTTTTCCGAAGAAATGGCGCGCTATCTGGTTTATAAAGGCTCGATTTCCGTCGAAGGCATCAGCCTGACGATTGCGGCTTTGACCGATTCGTATTTTGAAATCGCCGTTATTCCGAAAACCTGGGAGCTGACGAATCTTTCGACTTTGAAACCGGGCGACGAGGTTAATCTGGAAGCCGACGTCATCGCGAAATATGTCGAGCGAATTTTGAAATTCGAAAAAAATTCAAACGGCATTACGATGGAAAAACTGACGGAACTCGGTTACGCCTGATAAATTTAATTCCGATTTTACAACCAAATTTGTTTGGAAAACCTCAAATATAAAAGTTCGGATTTAGAATTAAAAGAAATGAAACAACCGGTGAACCCGCCAGAAAACGGATTTATTTTTCCGAAAATTCGCGCTCGCCGGCGTTAATCCTTTGTTTCAAATTCTTTATATTGTTTTCAAAAAAGAAGCGCAGTGAGGTTTTATGAAAAGATTTTTGATTTTGTCGTTTTCCGCCGGCTTGGCTTTCGCGTTTTCGTTTTTATTAAGCGCGCCTGACGCGCGGGCGCAGAAATACGGCAATCTGAGCAAAAAGGAAGCGCGGGAAATCATCAAACGCGTCGAGCTGGAAAGTGATATTTTTCGCCGCTCGCTCGACAATTTTCTCGACGACAGCCCGGTTGACGGAAGCGACCGCGAGACGCGCTACAACGACCGGATGAAGGAATTTGAAAAAGCGGTGGACGACACGAAACGCCATTTCGACACCGGCGACCGCTATCAAGAAGGGCGCGCCAGAATCGAAGAACTCATACGCGCGGCAAATCCGGTCAACGAGATTATGCGCAACGAAGACTTTAACGAAGCGCTGCAACATCGCTGGAAAAATATCCGCAAAGACATCAACCGACTGGCGAAAAATTACGATTTGGCGAGATTACCGAATTAAAAAAGCGCGTGTTAAATTAAATTTCAGTTTCGAGGCTCGCCGGAAAGGAACGAGCCTTTTTCGCTTTTTATGAAAATCGAAATTATTCAAGCCGAAACGCCTGCCCGCATCGAACAAACCCGAGTGTTGTTTCGAGAATATGAAGCGTGGTTGGGAATGAGCCTTTGTTTTCAGAATTTTGATGAAGAAGTCGCCGGTTTGCCGGGCAAATACGCCAAGCCCGACGGGCGTTTATTTCTGGCTCTTGTCGATGAAAGCCTAGCCGGCTGTATCGCGCTCAGAAAACTGGAAGACGGCGTTTGCGAGATGAAAAGGTTATTTGTCAGGACGGATTTTCGCGGGCAGAAAATAGGCGTTATTCTGATTGAAAGATTGATTGAAGAAGCCAGAACAATCGGCTACCGGAAAATGCGGCTCGACACTTATCCGCCGAAAATGGGGAAAGCCGTAAAACTCTACGAAGCGCACGGCTTTCGCCAAATTCCGCCTTATTATTACAATCCGTACGGCGAAGTTCTTTATCTGGAAAAACATTTATAAGGCAAAAGTAAAAAGTAAAAAGCAAAAAGCGACGAAAAACGTCCGGGTAAGTAAAAGGCAAAAGCCAGAAGAAATTTCCTGACTTTTGCCTTTTGCCTTTTTACTTTTTACTTTTCTTACTTCACCGTTTTGCGCGGAATTTTCTCGTCCATCATCGCCGTCTGGTAAACAAACGCCGCCATAATCGTCGCCGCCTGTTTCATATCTTCGGCTTGGATGCGGTCGTAGTTATCCTGATTCGAGTGGTGCGTTCTGGCATTGTACTCGATTTCGTCCTGGATAAACTGGAAACCGGGAAGCCCGATAGCATCGAACGCCAGGTGGTCGGTTCCGCCCGTATTCGAGAGCGTCACGGTTGCCGCGCCCAATTCCTTAAACGGTTCGAGCCACGAACGGAAAATCGGCGCGACCGCGCTGTTTCCCTGCAAATAAACGCCGCGAATTTTGCCCGTTCCGTTGTCGAGATTGTAATAAGCGGAAAACTTGTCGTAGGGCGCTTTTTTGACGAGCGTTCTGGCTTCGCCCTCGCCCTGCCATTCGCCGAAATGATTTTTCACATAAGCGCGCGAGCCTAAAAGTCCCTGTTCTTCGCCCGACCAGAGCGCCACGCGAATCGTGCGGCGCGGTTTTAAACCGAGCGTTTGCAGGATGCGGACGGCTTCCATAGCGACGGCAACACCGGCGGCGTTATCGGTTGCGCCCGTCGAAGAATGCCACGAATCCATATGACCGCCGAGCATCACGATTTCGTCTTTCAGCGTCGGGTCGGTGCCGGGAATTTCCGCAACGGTGTTGTAACCCTGCAAATCTTCATCGTGATACTGAGCCTGCACGTCAAGCGTCATTTTCGGCGTGATGCCCTGCTGAATCATCCGAAACAGGCGGTTGTAATCTTCGCTCGCCATCGTCAGCTGCGGAATCATTTTCGCCTCGGCTTCCTTCTGATACGGCGACAGACGATTGGGATTGCGCCGGAAAAGGTCTTGCGGATTGGCGGGAATTTCCTGCGCCAGATTTGCGCCCTGCACGAAAAGCGTTCCGCCGCTGCCTTCAAAACTGTTGTCGATGATCGCCGCCGCGCCTTCTTCGACCAAAAAATTGAAGGCTTTCAGGCTGGTCATAAATCGCTGCAAGCGTTCGGTCTGCTGCGGCGTCAGCGGTTGATTTTGATTTTGCTGCGGGCGCGGCGCGAGCGCCGGGTCGGGCGCGTTTGCCAGCTTCGCCAGTTCTTCGTCCGTGCGGCGCGTTCCCATTCCCTTAAAATCGGCTTTCAGCTCGCGCACGCCGGAAACCAACACGATTTTACCGGCGATTTTGCCTTTGTATTTGGCAAAATCGGCTTCCGATTTGATATCCAGATAAATGACTTCGCTCGTCACCGCGCCTTTGGTCGAAGGCGACCACGCTTTCGGGAAAGCGATGACGGGAAAAACCTGCGGCTCGACGACCTGCGCCGAAAACGATTTCAGCGACCAGCCGCGCCCGAACGTTCCCCACGGCTCGGCGGCGGCGTTTTGCAAGCCCCATTTTTTCATCGTGTCGCGCGTCCACTCGTTGGAGCGCTTCATATTCGGCGAGTTGGTCAGGCGTCCGCCGATAACGTCGGTCAGATAGCTTAAAGTCTGCATGACCTGCGAATTTTTTAGTCCTTCTTCTTTAATCCGGTCGATTGTCTCTTTCGGCGCGGTATAAACTTTTACCGCCGGAACGGTTGCAGTGGTCGTCGTCGCCGGCGCAGTAGTAGTGGTGGTTGTCTGCCCGAAAACTAAACCCGGTAGAAAAATTGCGTAAAGCAGAAAAACGACTGTCAGTTTACGTCGTAACATCTTCTGATACTCCTTGGAAAATATTGATTTGAATTTGCAGAATGTTTGCTGATACTTATTACAGCAGATTTATGTAAAAAGTTTCATAATAACTGATAACTATAGTTAATAGTTGATAGTAAAAAACCAAACTATCAGTTATCAGTTATCAACTATCAGTTATTACGTCTTCCACGTCAGCGTGTAAGCGGGCGGCACGTTTTTCAGCACGAGCGAGCTGCGCTTAACTTTCCCATAACGCTCTTCCATATAACGGCGAAACTTGACGGCGGGCGGCAAGCGGTAGGCGTGAGCGTATTGAAACGTGCGAAACAGGCAGCCTTCCGCCATAAATTTATCGACTTCGTGAAGAATCGCCTCGCTCACGTCCTTCGGCAGCGAAGCAAACGGCAAGCCCGAAACGATATATTTTACTTTTCCGAATCCGGTTTTTTCGTGAATCTCGCCCGCGTCGCCCGCGCTGCCGCAAACAATCCGCAGGTCGGGAAAATCCGTCTTCAGTTTTTCGACGAATTCCTCGCTGATTTCGATTCCGAGATAAGATTTTTCGCTTGGCACGGCGTCGCGCAAAAATTTCGTAATCGCGCCTGTGCCGACGCCGAGTTCGAGAACCACGTTGTTTTCATCCGGTCTTACACCTTCAATCATCGCCCGCGCCAAATCGGGCGAGCTCGGCGAAATCGCGCCGACGTAAAGCGGATTTTTCAAAAAGGCTTGCAGAAATTGAAGATGTTCGTTCATAAGAAATTTATTCAGTGATAAGTAATAGGTGATAAATGATTAGCGATAAGAAAGAAATTTTCTATTCCCTACAACCTATTACTTATCACCCATCACTTGCGAATCAATTTACCAAACTCACCGCATCTTTTGTTTCAGTCGAAACAGGCGCGTCGCTTGCCGCTGCTGTCGCAGTTTTGTAATCGCATTTGTCGCAATAGCGAATCGTGCCGTCTTTCTTCGTCGTTTTTTCCAGCAAAAACGGCGCGTTGCATTGCGGGCATGGTTCGGTGACGGGTTTATCCCAGAAAACGACGTCGCATTTCGGGTAATTCGTGCAGCCGTAAAAAACTTTTCCGCGCTTGGATTTTTTGACGGCGATTTCGCCGGTTTTGCATTTCGGGCACGGAATATCTAAAGTCTCGCGTTTTATATAATCGCACTTCGGATAATTCGAGCAGCTGATAAATTCGCCGAAACGACCTTGCCGTCTGACCAGTTTTACGCCGTCTTTCGGGCAAATTTCGTCCAATTCAACCGGCGGCGCGGTCGGTTTCTGCTCGCCCTTGGCGATTTTCCGGATATTTTTACATTCCGGATAACCCGTGCAGCCGTAGAACGAACCGAAACGACCTTTTTTCAAAGCCATCTCGCGCCCGCATAATTCACACACCGGAACTTCCGCCGATTGACCGTCTGATTTATTCTCCGCGTCGCCCGCCTGCGCCTCCGCGCCGCTAACGGCTTCCGTCTTCTTGCTGCCGACTTCGCGCGTGTTTTTACATTCGGGATAATTGGCGCACGCCAGAAACTGCCCGAAGCGCCCGAATTTGATAACCATTCCCGAACCGCATTTTTCGCAGATTTCGCTGGTCGGAATCGAGGTTTGCTTTTTGTTTTTAATCGTCTCGACGGCGGTTTCCAAATCCTTCGAGAATTTATCGTAAAAGCCGCGCAGGGCGTGGCGCCAATCGATTTTGCCTTCCTCGATTTCGTCGAGCTGGCTTTCCATCCGCGCCGTGTAAGTTTCGTTAAACAAATCGTCGAAACTCGCCACGAGCATATCGTTGACGGTCGTGCCCAAAGGCGTCGGGTGAAAGCGGCTTTCGATTCTTTCGACGTATTCGCGGTCTTGGATCGTCGTCATAATCGCCGCGTAAGTCGAAGGTCTGCCGATGCCTTTTTCTTCCAGCGCCTTGACCAGGGTCGCTTCCGTGTAACGCGGCGGCGGCTCGGTAAAATGCTGTTCGGGCGTGATTTGATTCAGTTTCAACTGCTCGCCTTTTTCGACTTTCGGCAAAGTCAGCTCGGCGTCTTCGTCCTCGCCTTCCGCCGGTTTTTCGTCGCGTCCTTCCTGGTAAACTTTCAGAAAACCGTCGAATTTCTGCACCGAACCGGTCGCGCGAAACGTAAAGCGCCCGGCTTTGATGTCAATCGTCGTCTGGTCGAAAATCGCCGGCGTCATCTGCGAGGCGACAAAGCGCTTCCAAATCAACGTGTAAAGCTTTAACTCGTCGGCGTTTAAATAATTTCTCAGGCTTTCAGGCGTCCGGTTTGCATCGGTCGGGCGAATCGCTTCGTGCGCGTCCTGCGCGCCGCCTTTGGTTTTATAAAAAACCGGTTTTTCCGGCAGATATTTCGCGCCGTAATTTCCGCCGATAAAATCCCGAAGGTCATTTAAAGCCGTGTCGGAAACGCGCGTCGAATCGGTGCGCATATAAGTAATCAAACCGACCGCGCCTTCCGCGCCGACTTCCACGCCTTCGTAAAGCTTCTGCGCGACGGTCATCGTCTTTTTGACCGGAAAACCCAGTTTGCGCGAGGCTTCCTGCTGCAGTTTCGAAGTGATAAACGGCGGCACGGGATTGCGTTTTCTTTCTTTGGTCGTCACCGAATCGACGACGAAATTTTCCTTTCCGGCTTCTTCGACGATTGACGTCGCCGTCTGCTCGTCTTTAATGTGAGTTTCGTTTTTCTTTAAATCCTGGTCAAAACCGCTCGTTTTTACGGTTAAATCTTCAATCTTATAAAGCCGCGCGTCGAATTTCGGCGGAAGTTGTGCGCTCAAATTGGCGATAATCGTCCAGTATTCGGTCTGCACGAAATTTTCGATTTCGCGCTCGCGCTCGACAATCATCCGGACGGCGACCGTTTGCACGCGACCTGCCGAAAGCTTGCCGCCGATGGTTTTCCATAAAATAGGCGAGACTTTGTAGCCGACCAATCTATCCAGAATGCGGCGCGCCTGCTGCGCGTCGACCAGATTTTGATTGACCTGTTTCGGGTCTTTAAAAGCGTCTTTTATGGCGTTTTTCGTGATTTCGTTAAACATCACGCGGAAAACCGGTTTCGCGGGACGCTTCGGCACGATTTCTTCGGCGAGATGCTGGCAGATGGCTTCGCCTTCGCGGTCGGGGTCGGCGGCGAGAAAAATCGCGTCCGAGTCTTTCGCCGCTTTTTTCAAATCGGAGACGACTTTTTTATTATTTCTTTTTTTGGCGTCGGGAATAACTTCGTAGCTCGGCTCGAAATTATTTTCGATGTCCACGCCGAGTTCTTTCATCGGCAAATCCTTGATGTGCCCGATGGAAGCCATTACCAG
Source organism: Pyrinomonadaceae bacterium (assembly GCA_036388635.1). Taxonomy (GTDB): domain Bacteria; phylum Acidobacteriota; class Blastocatellia; order Pyrinomonadales; family Pyrinomonadaceae; genus JALZHR01. The sequence goes on along the minus strand of DASVRL010000005.1, from coordinate 4,031 downwards.
ATAATCGCTTCCGAGATATTTGTTAATCGTTTTCGCCTTCGCGGGCGATTCGACAATGACTAGATTTTTGCCCATTTTTTTGAAAAAAATATGTCAGGGCGAATCCTGCGCCTGACATTTGACTTCTAACACTTGCCTGAGCCCTGTGTCAATCTAAGGTTAAAATTTCTTTACTTCGCTCTATATGTAAATTTCCTGTTTATGTCCTTTCTTCGGATGAAGATTTCCCGACCTGAGTTCGCCGGAATCGCCGTCTCGCCGCTACGCTCGGTTAATTTTATTTTTATTTTCCCGGTAATCTCTTAAAACTTCCCGCATCCGTTTTGCGCCGTCTATCTCTCTTTCGATCTCGGCAAAAAGTCTCCAATCCCGCTCTTCTTTCGTCAGCCCGCCGTATTTACCTTTTATATATTCAAAATTATATATTCAAAACGAAATTTCTTTTTCTGGCGGCACCGGCGCAGTCCGGCGTTAATCTGCCTTCGACTCATATTTTTCTGCTGTAATTTTTGCCCGGCAGAGCGCGAATCAAATCGCGCATTTCCAGACCGAGCAAAGCCGTCGACAAATCGCCGACTTTTAAATCGCCCGCTTCAATCAAAGCGTCGAAATGCGTCGGCTCGTCCGGCGCGAGAAGCCGGTAAATCTTCTTTTCGGTTTCGGTCAAATCGGCGGGCAGAAGTTCGGGCTGTCTCGATTCGTCTTTTGAATTTTTCTCAATCGCGGGCGGCAGGATTGCCGAAGCGATTTCCGAAGGCAGTTCGGAAACGACGTCCTGCCATTGCTGGATGAGCTTTGCGCCCGACTTTATCAGATAATTCGTGCCGAAAGAATTGCGCGAAGTGATGTTTCCCGGCACGGCAAAAACTTCTCGATTTTGCTCCATCGCCAGCCGCGCCGTAATCAGCGAGCCGCTGCGTTCCGAGGCTTCGACGATTAAAACGCCGAGACTCAAGCCTGAAATTATCCGGTTGCGATACGGGAAATTGTCTTTGAGCGGCGGCGTGCCGAGCGGAAACTGCGACACGACGGCGCCGCCTGATTCGATAATTTGTTCGACCAGTTTCGCGTTTTCCTTCGGGTAAACGTTGTCGATGCCGGTTCCGAGCACGGCGATCGTTTTTCCTTTCGCTTCGATGGCGCCTTTGTGCGCCGCCGAATCGATGCCGCGCGCCAGACCGGAAATGATGCAAATTCCTTTTTCCGCCAAATCGCGCGCCAGCATCAGCCCGGCATTTTCGCCGTAGGTCGAGCAGCGTCGCGAGCCGACGACCGCCACGCACGGCGCGTCGAAACACGCCTGCCAGTCGCCTTTAACGTAAAGCGTTATCGGCGGATCGGCGATTTCGCGCAGTAAATAAGGATAACTGCCGTCGTCTAAAATCAGCACGTCGCCGCCTAAATCTCTGACATTATTTAATTCTTCTTCGGCTTTATCGTGAAATTCTCGTTTGACTATGCTTTGAATTGTTTCGGGCTTGAGCCGTAGAGATTCGAGTTCATTTCTGGTTGCGTGAAAAACACTCTCCGCCGAGCCGAATTTTTCCAGCAGTTTCGTCGCCGCCCGAGGTCCGACGAATGGAGTCATATTCAGAGAAATCCATTCCTTCATCCCTTATCCTTTATCCTTCATCCTTAAATTTGGCGGAGGCGTGTCGGAGTCGAACCGACCTGAGCCTGCTCTCACAGTCTCACAAACGGTTTTGAAGACCGCGCCATTCACCGGAACAGATGCGCCTCCGCATTTCGACGAGTCAGGAATTAAAACTAAGCTTTTGAGTGAAAATCTGTCAAGTCAATTTTTTATTTCGTATTTCACGACGTGCGGGCGCGAAGCGACAAACAATTCGCCTTTGTCGTTAAAAGTCATTCCGAAAGCCTGTCGCGCCTGAAACGAATCAATCGATTTCCCGTCGGCGTCGAAAACGTGAATGCGGCTCGTGTCGCTGACGAAAACGCGTCCTTTCGGGTCAATCGCAATCGAATTCGGCGAGGTGGAATTGCTCTTGAAACGATTCAGAAATTTCCCGTCCGCCGCGAATTTGCAAACGTCGCCGTTCTGGTCGTCGAGCGCGTAGAAAACGCCGTTTCCGTCGACGGCGACCTGTTCAAAACCGAACGTCGCGTTGGCGCGCTCCGCTGCGTCTTTAAATTCCTGAATCGTTTTCAGATTGCCGCCATCCAGAATTAAAAATCCGTCGCGCGTCGCCGCGACAATGCGACCGTCGAGCGTGAGAGCGAATCCTTTGGCGGAAATTCTCTCGGTCTTTTGCAGAAATTTTCCCGTTTCGGCTTCAAACATATGAATGTCGCTCGATTGCTGGAGATATAAATTTCCCTTGCGGTCAGCCGCCATCGCGTGCAGAGTCGTTTGCGGGTCGGTCATCCACTGCGTCAGAAATTTTCCGGCGGCGTCAAAAACCTGAATTTTTCCGCCCGTGTAATCGGCGCTGTAAATTCTGCCGTTCGGGTCAACCGCAATGACTCGATTGTCTTTAAACATTCCCGCGCCGACGCCTTCGCCGCCGAATTTTAAAGCTTCCCCGGCAAACTGTCGCTGCTCCATCGTTTTGGCGACCGCCGGAGAAACCGGAGCCGGAGTCGGAGAAGCTTTCGTCTGCTGTTTATCGCCCGCCCTCGTCACCAGCCAGACGACGGCGAGCGTGACGCCGAAAATCAAAATGATGCCGATGATAAACGTCGCCGCGAACGAACCGCCGGCGACTTTCGCCGTTTTCAGAACGGCGCCGGTATTTATCTGCTCGGTGTAGCTTTGAAAATTGACGTTGTGAAAATTGACGCTTTCGCCGCGCTCCAGCCGCTCGACCGCGTCTTTCGCCTCGGCTAAACCGACGCCGAAAGTTTCGCGGTAAAGCTTGATGGCGGCGATTTTGTTGCCCGAACGCGCGAGGCGCAAAACTTCTTTCAGCTTTTGCGCCTGTCCTAAAAGCTCGCCGAAACCGAAAGACGTTTCGTTTCTGACTTCGTTCGGCGACATAATCACTTTGCTTCCGCAAAAGTCGCAGGTTTCAACCCGGTCGCCGTCAAACTCCAAAGGTGCGGAACAGGACGGACATTTAATTATTTGAAGCATATAATTTCTTGAATCGCGAATCGAAAATCGGGAATCGCGAATCGGCAATGATTAATAGATTTGTTTCTCCGCTCGCCATTTGCGATTCCCGATTTACTGTTTTCGCGGTTGCCACCGCAAGTTTTTCGATTATAAACTTTCTTTGTAAAAATGTTTCTTTGGAAAGGACTATTGAAATGAAAAATTTTGCCATCGTTTTACTTTTTATTTTAACTTTCAGCTTTACCGCTTTCGGTCAGCGCAGTAAGGCGGTCGTCGTCAAACCCGACGCGAAAAAGGAAGTGCAGGCGGCTTTTGAACGCCTTACCGAAGGCATCCGGCAGGCGGACGCGAAAAAGGTGATGAGCGTTTACGAAAACAGCGACCGGATTCTGTTTTTCAACAACAACGGCACGGCGACCATCGGCTGGGAAAATATGCGCGGCAATCGCGAATCGCTTTACGCCAAAACGAAAAACGTCGCGCTCGACATCACCGGCTTGCGCGTCGAAATGCTCGGCACAAGCAGCGCCTATGTGACCTGCAAATGGAAACAAAGGCAGGAATACGACGGCAAACTCGAATCGGCTTCCGGCAGAATGACGCTGGTTTTCCGGCTCGTCGGCAAAGAATGGAAAGTCATACACCTGCACACTTCGCCCGACAATCCGGACCCGACAAGACCCGTTTTTTCGTCTGAAAGACAAACACAGTAAATGAAAAGCATCACCGTTTTCTGCGGTTCGAGCAGCGGCTTTCGTCCCGAATACGCGGAAGCCGCTAAAAATCTCGCGCGCCGTCTGGTCGAAAGAAACGTTCGCCTCGTCTACGGCGGCGGCAATGTCGGCTTGATGGGCATTATCGCCGACGAAGTAATGCAAAACGGCGGCGAAGTCATCGGGATAATTCCCGATTCGCTTTTTAAAAAAGAGGTCGGAAATCGGCGGGTGACGGAGCT
>DASVRL010000004.1:0-21537 GCA_036388635.1 Pyrinomonadaceae bacterium | reverse complement strand
TCGATTTTGGGCTTGAGCGGCGCGCCCGTTTTTGCCAAAGTGAAAAAATGGGAAAAGGCGATTCCGCAATACAACATCGGTTATGAGAAAATTATCGAATCGATCGAAAATTTCAAAAAGCGCACCGCCGGAATTTTCTTTTGCAGTAATTTTTATCGCGGAATTTCGGTGAGCGACTGCATCAAAAATGCAGCTCAGACCGCCGGGGAAATCGAAGATTTTTTTGGATTAAGCGATTGTGCAAACGTCCGCTCTTAAACTTGAATGGAAGCGTCGCACGGGCGGCGACGGAAAAACGCAGCGAGATTATCTGGATTTTGTTATCGACGGCGAATCTTTGTCAGAAAAAATCGGCGGTGATTTAATTTCCTGTCTCGGCTGGTTGGCTGCCGAGGAAAACGCGGAAGCCGCCAATCGAATTATGCTGAAAGCCGCTTCGGAATTGCCCGGCAGCCGTTATGCTTTGTATGTTTGCCCCGAATGCGGCGAGCTGGGCTGCGGCGCTGTCACGGCAATTATCGAAAGAGTCAATGACAAAATAATCTGGCGCGATTTTGCGTTTCAGAATGATTACGACGGCGAAAAACAGCCGGTTAAAGAAGTTGATAAATTTATTTTTGACAGAGCGCAATATAGAAACGCTTTAAGAAGCGCTTTGTAATTTGATTTTAATGAGTAATTTCAATTATCCGAACTTTCCCGTTTCGCGCCTGCGCCGGCTTCGCAAAACGGCGGGCTTGCGCGATATGTTTCGCGAAACCCGCCTGACGAAAAGCGATTTTATTTATCCTTTGTTTATCGTCGAAGGCGAAAATATCAAAAAGGAAATCGGCTCGATGCCGGGAAATTTTCAGATGTCGGTCGACAACATTCTGCGCGAATGCGAAACGCTCGGAAATCTCGGCATCAATTCGATTCTGCTTTTCGGCATTCCCGACGCGAAAGACGAAATCGGTTCGGGCGCGTATGACGCGAACGGAATCATTCAAAAAGCCGTCCGCGCCGTCAAAAAAGAATTTCCCGAAATGCTTGTCATCACGGACGTTTGTCTTTGCGAATACACTTCGCACGGGCATTGCGGCGTGATTGAAAACGAATACGTGCAAAATGACAAAACTCTTGAATTATTAGCCAAAGAAGCGCTTTCGCACGCCGAATCGGGCGCGGACATCATCGCGCCGTCAGATATGATGGACGGGCGCGTCGCGGCAATCCGCAAGATTCTCGACCGAAACGGTTTTGCGGAAACGCCCGTGATGGCTTATTCGGCAAAATTTTCGTCAGCTTTTTACGGACCTTTTCGCGAAGCGGCGGAATCCGCGCCGCAGTTTGGCGACCGTAAATCTTATCAGATGGATTCGGGAAATTCCGACGAAGCAATGCGGGAAATCGCGCTCGACATCCAGGAAGGCGCGGACATCGTCATGGTCAAACCGGCGCTTTCTTACCTGGATTTGATTCGCCGCGCGAAAGATAATTTTAACGTTCCAATCGCGGCGTATAACGTCAGCGGCGAATATTCGATGATAAAAGCGGCGGCGGAACGCGGCTGGCTCGACGGCGAAAAAGTGATGCTCGAAGTTCTGACCTCGATAAAACGCGCCGGAGCGGACGTGATAATTACATATTTTGCGAAAGAAGCCGCGAAAATAATATAATCCGGAAATTTGCAGGAACAACAGGACTTACAGGGATAATTAAAAATAATCTTTCTCAATTCCCGACAATCGCTGTTATTCCCGTAAATTTCTTTCTATAAAAAATGAACACATCAACCAGCAGTAAATTGTTTGCGGAAGCGCAGAAACATATGCCGGGCGGCGTCAATTCGCCCGTTCGCGCGTTTAAATCGGTCGGTCGCGAGCCGCTTTACATCAAAAAAGCGAAAGGCTCGAAAATGTTCGACGTTGACGATAACGAGTTTATAGATTACATCGGCTCGTGGGGACCGATGATTCTCGGGCACGCGCCGGAAAACGTTATCGGCGCCATCCGGGAAGCGGCGGAATCCGGCACGAGCTTCGGCACGAGCTCGGAAAAGGAAATCGAGCTTGCCGTGCTCATCAAAAAATTTGTGCCGTCGGTAGAAATCGTGCGCATGGTCAATTCCGGCACGGAAGCGACGATGAGCGCGATGCGTTTGGCGCGCGGTTTTACGAAGCGCGAAAAAATCATCAAGTTTGAAGGCTGTTATCACGGTCACGGCGATTCGTTTTTAAGCCGTGCCGGTTCGGGCGTGGCGACGCTCGGTTTGCCCGATTCGCCGGGCGTGACGAAATCGACGGCGAAAGACACTCTGAACGCCAAATACAACGACATCAAATCGGTCGAGGATTTGGTCGAGCAAAATAAAAACGAAATCGCCGCCGTTTTTATCGAGCCGGTGGCGGGAAATATGGGCTGCATCGCGGCGGAAAAGGAATTTTTAAACGCCTTACGCGAGCTTTGCACGGCGGAAAATATTCTGCTCGTTTTCGACGAAGTGATGACCGGATTTCGGCTCGCTAAAGGCGGCGCGCAGGAAATTTACGGCATCAAGCCGGATTTAACGACATTCGGAAAAATCATCGGCGGCGGTCTGCCCGTCGGCGCATACGGCGGAAGAGGCGAGATTATGCAGCTTATCGCGCCTTCGGGACCGGTTTATCAAGCCGGAACTTTATCGGGCAATCCGCTGGCGATGACCGCCGGTTTGGAGACGTTGAAGACCATCGACGCCGACCCGAATTTTTATCGGAAGCTTGCCGAATCCTGCGAATATTTATACGAAGGAATCACGAATAATCTTCGCGAGCTAAAGCTGAATTACACTTTTAACCGCGTCGGCTCGATGTTCACTTTATTTTTTACTGACGAAAAAGTAATTGATTTCGATTCCGCGAAAACGTCTGATACTAAAAGCTTTACCGCTTATTTCAACCGGATGCTCGAAAGCGGCGTCTATCTTCCGCCTTCGCAATTCGAAGCCTGTTTCGTTTCCGCCGCGCACGGCAGACAGGATTTTGACGAGACAATCAAGGCGAGCTATCTGGCTTTGAAGAATATTTAAGAAATTTAGCCACATAGAAAAAAAGGCAAAAGACAAAAGGTAAAAAATTCTTCTGATTTTATCTTTTCACTTTTGCCTTTTTACTTCGCTTTCTCAGCGGCTAAATTCTTATCATGACTTACTTTATTTAAGTTTCAGCAGATTTTCATAATCCTGCGGCGTATCGACGTCAAAAGCGGCTTCCGGCACGCGAACTTTTTCAACCGCAGCGGCATATTTTTTGATTATCAGTTTCGCGCCGCCGTCATTCGTTAAGCTCATCAGCTCGTCGAACATCGAACGCGCAAAAATCGCCGGGACGCCGACCGTTTCCGCGTATCGGCTGGCGACAATCGGAGCTTGCGTCTCTAAAAAAACTTCGATTAAACGATTGATAATCGTCGAATCGATTAACGGCTGGTCGGCGAGCATAACGACCGCTGCGGAAAGTTCCGGTTCAATTTCAAGCAGCTTTCCAAGCCCGGATTTTAAGGACGAACTCATTCCGTTTACCCAATCTTCGTTAACGGCGATTTCGATTGGCAAATCGTCGATTTCCCTTTTTATTTTCCCGGCACTGGCGCCCAGAACAACACAAATTTTCCCGCATTCCGAAGCCAGTGCGTTTTCCGCCGCCCGGCGAATCAAAGTTTTTCCGCGAAATTCGAGCAGTTGTTTCGGGAAATTTCCCAAACGTTTTGACGCGCCCGCCGCCGGCAAAATCAAACCGACTTTTATGTTCCGGGTTCCGGTTTGCGGATTCCGCCGAGTGGTAAATTTTGAATCCTCCGGCTTTTTATTCATCCTTTATCGCTCAGTCTTTTGCCTTTAGTGAATTCCGCCCTGGCGCGCGCGCAGAAAACCGGCTTCGCGATTCGATAAAACGCTGCGGATTTCGGCGATAATCGCCAGCGCGATTTCTTCGGGCGATTCGGCGCCGATGTCCAGACCGATTGGCGCGTAAAGCCTGTTCAGCTTTGATTCGTCGAAAGTTTTTCCGGCTCGGCGCAGCTCCGCGATCAAATTTTCGGTGCGCTTTTTCGGACCTAAAGCGCCGACGTAGCGGCACGAAGAATTAAGCAGACGATACAAAATTTCGCGGTCGGCTTCGTAATTATGAGTCATCAGGACGGCGACGCTGATTTCGTCTCGAAAAAGATTTTCGTTTAAATTTTCGGCGCGGGAAACGATAATTTCGGCGGCGGACGGAAATCTTTCCGCGCTCGCCCACGCCGGGCGGTGGTCAATCAGCGTTACGCGCCAGCCTAAATTTGCGGCAAAATCGGCAAGCGAAATCGCATCATAACCCGCGCCGAAAAGCAGCAGATTTATCGGCGGGAAAATCGATTCGATAAAAAACTCAGCCATCTCCGAATCCGCTTCATAGATTTTCGAAAACTTACGGTTATCCGCCAGAGCTTTCGCCGCGTCCGACAGGACATTTTGAATTATCGGATTTGTTTCGCCGCTCCAATCGGTTTCCGCGCGAACCAGAAATTTGGCGCCGATCGGCAGCGAAAAGCTTTCGGATTTGGCAATCAAGGTCGTGACGGCGCAGGCTTTTCTTTGCCTCACGCAATTCTGCAAAAATTCAAAAATCGCATTGTCGCGCGCCGGTTCGAGCAAAATGCGAATCACGCCGCGGCAACCCATATTCAGGCTGAAAACCGAATCTTCCGTCGCCGTCGTGTCGTAAACAAAAACTTCCGCCGCGCCCGTTCCCCAAACTTTTTTCGCTCTTTCCAGAACGTCGGCTTCGAGACAGCCGCCCGAAACCGTGCCGATTGTTTCGCCGTCCGCGCCAATCAACATTCGCGCGCCGGCGCGGCGATAGCTTGAGCCTTTGACATCGACCACCGTTGCCAGAACGGCTTTTTCGTCCGGTTTAAGAACGGCGATTTTTTTGAGAATTTCCTGAAGCTCTTTCATATAATTCAACACAAAGACAGACGGAAAACGATAAATGGTGAACGCGGAATTTATCATTCATCGCTGCGACGTTCATCATTCATCGTTTTCCGTCTTTGTGTTTAAAAATCCTTACAGTAATTTGTCCGGGGTAATCGGCAGATTTCTGATGCGTTTTCCGGTGGCGTGAAAAATCGCGTTGGCAATCGCCGCCGGGATGCCGACCATTCCAAGCTCGCCCATTCCCTTGACGCCGAGCGCGTTGACAATTTTATCGTCTTCTTCGACGAACAGCGTATCGACCTCATAAACGTCGGCGTTGACGGGCACGTGATAACCCGCCAGCGTCGGGTTCATAATGCGCCCGTAGCGATGGTCGATTTCGGTTTCTTCGTGCAGCGCCATCCCGATACCCCAAACCGCGCCGCCCATTTCCTGGCTGTGCGCGCCTTTCGGATTAATGACTTTACCGGCGGCGGTCGCTTCGACGACGCGCGTCACCTTGATAATGCCCAAATCCTCGTCAACTTTGACCTCGACAAACTGCGCGCCGTGCGAGGAAATCGAATATTTGCCGCGCTCGCCGAAATTCGGCGTCGAATTGTGCGTTTCCACGATTTTATCGGTATTACTTTTGCGCAGGATTTCGCCGAAATAGACGTTCTCCGGATTGCCGCCCAATGCGGCGACTTTTTTCAAAATTTTCCGACAGCATTCCTGCACCGCCGTGCCGACGCTCGCGGTCGTTAAACTGCCGCCGTGAACCGGCGCTTGCGGCAAATCCGAATTGCCGAGTTCGAATTTTACTTTTTCCATCGACACATTCAAAGTTTCGGCGGCAATCATCGTAATGGTCGTGTATGTTCCGGGTCCCATATCCGACGCGGCGCTTTCGACTAAAGCCGTTCCGTCCGCTTTTACCGTGACGCGCACGGACGCGGGCGCTTGAAACGCGCCCCACACGCCGGTCGCCACGCCCCAGCCGACGAGCCAATTGCCTTCGCGCATCGAACGCGGTTCGAGCCTGCGATTTTTCCAGCCGAATTTTGCTGCGCCTTCCGCGTAACATTCGCGCAAGGCTTTGCTGGAAAAAGGTTTGCCGTTATCCGGGTCTTTTTCGGCGTAGTTGATAAGGCGCAGTTCGAGCGGGTCGATTTTCAGTTTAAAGGCGAGTTCGTCGAGCGCCGATTCGAGCGCGAACATTCCCGAAACCGTGCCGGGCGCGCGCATATAGAGCGGCGTCGCCATATTGACGCGGGCGATTTTGTAATCCGTATGCACGTTCGGGCAAGCATACATCGTGCGCGTCGCGCCGTTGGTGCCTTCGTCGTAGCTTTCAAACGGCGAAGTGTTGCCGACGGCTTCGTGAATAATCGCCGTCAATTTCCCGTTTTTTTCCGCGCCGAGCGATACTTTCTGCCACGTGTACGGGCGATAACCGTGCGCCGTAAACATCTGCCGCCGCGTGTAGACGATTTTGACCGGGCGCTTCAATTCGCGCGAAGCCATCGCCGCCAGCATCACGTTCGCCGCCGGACGCAGAGCGCCGCCGAACGCGCCGCCGACAAAAGGCGAAATCACGTTGACGTCCGGTTCGGGAATGCCGAAAACGGACGCCAGATGATTGCGGACATTGTAAACCCACTGCGTTTTGTCAAAAACGCGCAGCTTGTCGTTTTCCCAGAAAGCGATGGTCGCGTGCGGCTCAATCGGGTTGTGATGCTCGACCGGAATCGTGTATTCGGCTTCGACTTTAAATTCGGCTTTTTTTAAAGCGTCTTCGGCGTTGCCGCGCGGTTTCGGCTTGCGTTTTTCGTCCGGATAAAAGGCTTTCTCAAAAACGTTTTCCAGTTTCGTTTCGCTTTTTTCGGCGTTATACGCGACCTTGACGAGGCTGGCGGCGAAACGCGCCTGCTCGAAAGTTTCGGCGATGACCAGCGCGACCGGTTGCGCGTTGAAATAAATTTCGTCCGATTGCAGAGCGCGAAAAGGTTTGCCTTCGGGCGCGACGCCGTCCTTGTCTTTCGGGTCTTGGAAGGCGAGCTTCGGCATATTTTTGTGCGTGAAAACGCGAATGACGCCCGACTGTTTTTCGGCTTCGCTCGGATTGATCGATTTAATGCTGCCTTTGGCAATCGTGCTTAAAACGAGAAAACCGTGCGCCGTGTTTTTCAGTTGAAACTCGGCGGCGTATTTCGCTTTCCCGGTGACTTTCGCCACGCCGTCCACGCGATTCGTTTCCTTTCCGATGTATTTCGTCATCGTCAATTTCCTTCAGATTAGTTTCCCGAAACCGCCCTTTTATCGTTTATTTATCGGAATTATTTCTACTGCTTCTGAAATTCGCGCACGCGGTCGTCGCCGCGTTTGCAGGTGACGTTCAGAGTCATTCCCGAAACTTTCCAGCCGTTTTCAGTTCGTTCGAGCGTGTGGCTATATTCGCCCCAGACTTCCCAAAAGCCCGAAACCTCGCCGCTTTCGAGCAGATTGAAAGCGTAGCCTTTGGAGTAAACTTCGGCGCGGCTGCCCTCAATCTCGATGCGGTGATTGGAGCGCATATGAAAGCTTTTCTTTTCGGCGAAAAGATTCGTCTTCCACGCGCCGATTAAATCGTCGGCTTTCACGCGCGAAGGCTCGCCGCCCGCCAAACTGGTGAAATCTGCCTCGACTTCGGCGGCGAAAAACGTGCGGCATTTCTCCCAGTCCTTCGCGTCGCAGGCGTTGTCGATTTCGTCGATGACGCGGCGAATCTCCAATTCGTCGGCGATTTTTTCCTGCGCCGTCTGCGCCTGCAATTCTTCGTCGTGTTCGACGACCGAAAGTTGTGTGCGTCCAATCATTTTTTTAAAACTCCGTGTAAATTATTTCGTCTAAAGCAATTTGTCGGGCGTAATCGGCAATTCGCGGACGCGCTTGCCGGTCGCGTTAAAAATCGCGTTGGCGACCGCCGCCGCGACGCCGACGATGCCGACCTCGCCGATGCCTTTGACGCCGAGCTTATTCACGATTTTGTCTTCTTCCTCGACAAAAACCGTCTCGATTTCGCCGATGTCTAGATTCGCCGGAACATGATAATCGGCAAACGAGCGCGTGACGAAATTGCCCCAACGCGGGTCGAGAACGGATTCTTCGTGCAGCGCCATCCCGATGCCCCAAATGACGCCGCCGATGATTTGCGAGCGCGAGGTTTTCAGATTCAGAATTCGTCCCGCGCCCGTTACGGCTACAAAACGCGGAATTCTGACCATTCCCGTTTCGGCATTGACGCGGACTTCGCAGAAATTCGCGTTAAAGCTGTGCGCCGAATAATTATTGGCGTCGGCGGGCGGTTTGGCGTCAACTCGCGCCTGAAACTCGTTTAAATTTGCGGCTTCCATCAATTGCGCGACGGTCGGCGCGGCGAACCATTGGCGATTCGTTTTCGACTGCAATTCGTTAACCGCCTGAACGCAGGCGTCGTTGACGGCGTTGGCAAAGCTCGCCGCGCCGACCGAACCGACCGAACCGGCAGCGGGCGGCAAAGTCGAATCACCGATTTTCACGCCGATTTTTTCGAGCGGCAGACCGAGCGCATCGGCGGCGGTTTGCGCCAGAATCGTGTGCGTTCCCGTTCCCAAATCGCTGGCGGCGAGTTCTAAACCGGCGTTTACGTCGCTTCCTCTGCGCGTCAGTTTGACAATCGCGGAAGTGTCGCGCTGGCGTGCCGGATAAGTTCCGCAGGCGACGCCGTAACCGATTAAATCATCGCCTTCGCGCACCGAACGCGGCTCCATTTTACGTTTCGACCAGCCGAAAATTTCCGCGCCTTTTTGCAAACATTCGACCACTTTGCGCGACGACCACGGTTTTCCGTTGGAAGGGTCTTTCGCCGGTTCGTTTTTGAGGCGAAACTCGACCGGGTCGATTTTTAATTCGTACGCCAGCTCGTCAATCGCCGATTCGAGCGCGAAGCTGCCGGTCGCTTTTCCCGGTCCGCGCGTAAAAGTCGGATTAATGACGTTCATCGGCACGACGCGATAGGAAATCAGCGAATTCGGCACGTCGTACATCAGCTTCGAGCAATCGCCGCACGGCTCGACAAACTCCGCGTTTATCGCGCAATGCGTCGTCGTTTGATGCGCGAGCGCGGTCAGTTTTCCGTCTTTCGTCGCCGCCAGGCGCAGATGCTGGCGATTTCTCTGCCGCAAGCCGACGGAATTGAACATCTGCTGGCGCGACAGCGCAAGTTTGACCGGACGATTGACGGCTTTCGCGGCGATGGCGGCGAGAATCAGATTGCCCCACATTCCGCCTTTCGAGCCGAAACCGCCGCCGATGTGCGGCGTGATGATGCGAACGTTTTCCGGTTTCAGATTCAGCGTTTGCGCCGCCGCGTTTTGCGCGCCGTTGACGATTTGCGAGCCGTTATAAAGCGTCAGTTTATCGGCGCTTTCCCAGACGGCAATCGTCGCGTGCGGCTCCATCGGCTGATGATGCTCGATCGGCGTTTCGTAAACCGCGTCGATTTTATGTTCTGCCGCCGCAAAAGCCTTTTCCGCGTCGCCGCGCGCCACGTCGTCGCGTTCCTTATCTTTCGGCTTGACGGCTTGTTTTTCGAGCTTGACGAAATCGACTTTCGCTTCCGTCTTTTCGTACCGGACTTTGATTAAACGCGCGGCAAAACGCGCCTGTTCAAAAGTTTCGGCGACGATGACGCCGATGTGCTGACCGTGAAATTCGACTTTGTCGGTTTGCAGCATTCCGCCGCCGCGAATCGGGCTTTGCGGATTCAGCTTCGGCGCGTTTTTGTGCGTGACGACGGCTAGAACTCCCGCGGATTTTTCAGCCTCGCTCGTGTCGATTTCCAGAATTTTTCCAGCCGCTATCGTGCTTTTGAAGATAAAAGCGTGCGCCGGATTTTTTATCGCGTAATCGGTCGCGTATTGCGCCGCGCCGGTCACTTTTAAAATCCCGTCGATGCGGCTGATTGAATCGCCTACAAATTTTTTTCGCTCGCTCATTCCAAACCTCTTGTTTCAATTCCAACCCGCCGAAATAAATTCGGATAATCGATGACCAGACCGTCTTCGTCAAACGTTAAGTCGGCGGAAAAACCGTCAAACAAACCTTTTTCTTCAAATCTATATGAATCTTTTTCCAGACGACTATAACGCTGCTCGGAACGCTTGATAATCATTTCGGGAACTAAAAAATAAACCACCGAAATATCAACCGATTCGCCGCTCTCCGGCGCTAAGCGTTTTATCGGCAGAGTATTTGTAAACGGCGTCGCCGAAATATCGATTTCGAAACAACCCGCAAATTCCGGCAAAGCGTTTCCGCCGCCGACGTCCGATCGGAGTTTGATTTGCCGCTCCGAGCCGCTTTGCAAGCCGACTTCAACTTCGCGCACGCGCCACCCGGAATCGATGCCAATCCGATAGGAAAGCCGGAAAGGGTTGCCGTCCTGAACACGTAAAATAACGCTTTCGGCAACGATGTTTTCGCCGCCGCGCTTTAAATTCAGATGCTCAAGTCCCGGCTCTTCACAGGATGACCACCAGATTTCCCTGTTCATTTACTTCAAATAACCTTTAAACCTTGTCGCCGTTCATCGCGCGTTTCAGAGCGCGGACAATCGCGCGCCTGCCCATCTCGATTTTAAATTTGTTGTGTTCGAGCGGTTTTGCATTGCGCATTTCGGCTTCGGCGGCGAGCCGGAAATTTTCTTCGGTCGCCGTTTTGCCCGCTAAAAACTTTTCCGCTTCCGTCGCGCGCCAGGGTTTGTGCGCCACGCCGCCGAGCGCTATGCGCGCCTGCTTGATTTTGTTGCCGGTTACTTCAAGCGCGGCGGCGACCGAAACGAGCGCGAAGGCGTAACTGGCACGGTCGCGGACTTTCAGATAATAAGATTTCGCGGCAAAGCTCGATTTCGGCAGCTCGATGGCGGTAATCAATTCGCCGTGCTGCAAATTGTTATCTTTTTCGGGATTTTCGCCGGGCAGACGATGAAAATCGGCAAACGGAATCGAGCGCTCCTTGCCGTCGGCGCCGCGCACTTTGACGACGGCGTCCAGCGCGGCGAGCGCGACCGACATATCCGAAGGATAGACCGCAACGCATTTGTCCGACCAGCCGAAAATCGCGTGCATCCGGTTGATGCCTTCGAGCGCGCCGCAGCCCGTTCCCGGCTCGCGTTTGTTGCACGGCATCGCGACGTCGTAAAAGTAGGCGCAGCGCGTTCGCTGCATCAGGTTTCCGCCGTTGGTCGCCATATTGCGAATCTGCTGGGAGGCGCCCGCCAGGATTGCCTGCGTCAAAAGCGGATAATTCTGTCGAATCAACGGATGATTCGCCGTGTCGGTATTTTTCGCCAGCGCGCCGACGGAAATGCTGCTGCCGCTGGCGCGAATCTGCGTCAGAGCGAGCCGCGAAACGTCGACCAGCTCCGAAGGGTTTTCCACGCCTTCTTTCATCAAATCCAGAATATTAGTGCCGCCGGCGATAAATTTCGCCTGATTGTTTGCCGAAACCGTCTGGACGGCATTTCCCGCGTCTGTCGCTTTTGAAAATTTAAACGGTCTCATCTTCTTTCTCCTTTGCGCCGCTGAAATTCCAGGCTTCGGCGCTGATCGCCTTGCCGCCGTGAACTTCTTTTATAGCCGTGACGATGTTCGGATACGCGCCGCAGCGACAGATATTTCCCGACATTCGCTCGCGGATTTCCTCGTCGCTCAGTTTCAGATTCGCGGCTTTCGTGCGCAGATTGGCGGTGACGTAACTGGCTTCGCCGTTTTTCGCTTCCTGCATCAGCGCGACCGCCGAGCAGATTTGTCCGGGCGTGCAATAGCCGCACTGGAAACCGTCGTGCTTGATAAACGCCGCCTGCATCGGATGCAGCGCCTCGCCTTTTGCCAAGCCTTCAATCGTCATAATTTCCTTGCCCTCGCACATCGCCGCCAGCGTCAGGCACGACAAAACGCGCCGACCGTCGACAATCACCGTGCAAGCGCCGCATTGCCCGTGGTCGCAGCCTTTTTTCGAGCCGGTCAGATTGAGCCTTTCGCGCAGAGCGTCGAGCAGAGTCACACGCGAATCGAGCGTTAAAGTCTGAGCCGTGCCGTTGATATTCAGTTTGACGGTCAGCGCGTTTTCGTCCGATACGGCGGCTTCGATAATCGAATCGGTCAAAGCTTCGTCAAACGCCAGCGCCTGCTGCTCGCTGATTAAATTAGCGGCGAGCAGGGCGGCGGTCGTCGTCGAAACCTGTCCTAAAAATTTGCGCCGCGCCGCGCCGAGTTCCGATAAATCGGCGTTCTGCTCGCCTATTTCAAAATCTTTTTCTTGTTTTTTCATAGAATTACCCAAGCGCCGGAATAATC
Source organism: Pyrinomonadaceae bacterium (assembly GCA_036388635.1). GTDB lineage: Bacteria > Acidobacteriota > Blastocatellia > Pyrinomonadales > Pyrinomonadaceae > JALZHR01. The sequence continues at coordinate 9,240 of DASVRL010000004.1, read as the reverse complement.
CGAAAATGGAAAAGTCACAGCTTTTCTAAAAATTTCCGCTCGTGAATCGTTCAAACGGAAAGCGTCAAGTCGTATCTGGAGAACTAATAATATTTTATCACGCGCTAAATTTTCCTGTCATTTAATTTTTGTTTTCAGGGCGCAAACGCCGGCGAGCGGTATATGATAACGGTAAGCGGTAAGTTCGTTTCTTTTACTTTCCGTTTATCGTTTACCGCTCGCCGATTGCCGGGCTTTCGGCTGTGCCTAAATCCGCACTAAATCTATCCACAAACAGCTAATTTTTGACATCGCGTTTGCAGTCGCGAAGTTCGCGACTGCAAACGGCGCAGATACTCCGACCGGCGAGATGGCGCGCGCAAACATTCGTGTAACCTTTGTCGTCGAAATCGCGTCTGAAAGATTATACTTTTTCCGAAAATGACAAACTATTTTTTGAAATACACGTAACAATCTGGAAAGTTTTTACAACTTCTCCGAAATAAAAATTCTGCCGACAGAGGAAAAATGAGAAATCTAATGAAATTAAAAGCGACGACGCTTCTATTGCTATTTTGCATTCTGCTGCAAGCTCCGGTTTTGGTTTTCGCGCAAACGCCGCAAACCGCGCCCGCCAACGACATCAATGCGCAAATCCGCAAGGAAGGAATGGACAATTCGCAGGCGATGCGGACGCTCCACTTTTTTACGGACGTTTACGGACCGCGCCTGACCGGCTCGCCGAATCTGAAAGCGGCGGGCGATTGGGCGGTCAGGCAAATGAAAGACTGGGGATTCGACAAGGCGCAGCTTGAGCCGTGGAATTTCGGTCATCCGGGCTGGGTCAACGAGCGCGCCTCCGGGTTTATCACCGCGCCCGTGCAGGACTCGCTGGTGTTTGAAGTGCTGGCGTGGACGCCCGGCACCAACGGAGCGGTCAAAGGCGATGCCTTTGTAATGACTCTGCCCGAACGCCCGACGCAGGAAGAATTGACTAATTATTTCAACAGCATCCGCGGAAACATCAAAGGGAAAATGGTTCTGGTCGGAACGCCGGCGCGAATTCCGGTCGCGTTTATTCCCGTGCCGAAACGATTCGAAGACGAAGCTATAAAAAGACGTTTTGACCCGAATCCTTCGCCGACGCCGGTGCCGACCGCGACACCGGCGCCATCGCCGACGCCGACGCCGAAACCCGGTCAATTAAGATTCGGGCAGATTTCCGAACAGCTCGATAAATTTCTGCTTGACAGCGGCGTCGCCGTGAGAATCAATGACGCGCGGCGCGAGCACGGTCAGATTCGCGCTTTTGATAATGAAACTTACGACGTTGCAAAAGTCGTCCCGACCGTTGTGCTGCGCAACGAAGATTACGGTCGCATTTCCCGCCTGGTCGCGGACGGATTGGCGGTTTCGCTCGAATTCGACATTCGCAACCGCACGATTCCCGAAGGCGCAACCAGCTACAACGTCATCGGCGAAATCGCCGGAACCGACAAAAAAGACGAGGTGATCATGCTCGGCGGGCATCTCGATTCGTGGCACGCCGCAACCGGCGCGACCGACAATGCCGCCGGCTGCGCGATTATGATGGAAGCGGCGCGAATTTTGAAAGCCATCGGCGTCAAACCGCGCCGCACGATTCGCGTGGCGCTCTGGTCGGGCGAAGAACAGGGACTTTTAGGCTCGCAGGCTTATGTGAAGGAACATTTCGGCTCGTTTGAAGAGCCGAAGGCGGCTTACGAAAAATTCGGCGGCTATTTCAACGTCGATACGGGAACCGGCAGAGTCAGAGGAATGTCGGTTTTCGGTCCGCCCGAAGGCGCGACGGTTCTGCGCGAGATTCTCGTGCCGTTCGCCGATTACGGCGTGGGCGGAGCGGTTAGAACAACCAATCGCTCGATCGGCGGCTCAGACCACACGTCGTTTAATAATGCCGGACTGCCGGGCATCGGCGTCGCGCAAGACCCGATTGAATATTTCACGCACACCTGGCACACGAATCTCGACACTTACGAGCGAATCGTCGAGGACGACGTGAAAAAATCGGCAATCGTCATCGCCGCCTCCGTTTACGCGCTGGCGATGCGAGATGAAATGCTGCCGCGCTTCAAAGCGGCAGAAATGCCGAAACCGCCGGCGACTCCGACTCCGACGCCCGCGCCCGTGACGCTGCCGAGTCCGGCGACATCGCCGCGACCGTAATTTAAAGGGTAAAGGCTGAAGGCGAAAGGCGAAGGAATTATTAACCTTTCGCCTTTCGCCTTTCGCCTTTACCCTTTACCCTTTTTTAGTCGCCCGTCATCGCCGGCGGCTTTTCGCTCGTAAATTCGCGCCAGCTCAGCGGCTGGCTGCCGTCGTCGAGGCGAATCATCGAAATCGCGCCCGGCGCCGGGCAAACCAGATAACAGAGATTGCAGCCGACGCATTCCGGCTCGTCCACAATCGGGAAACGCAGCCCGTCGACTTCCGTAAAATCGATGCATTGATGCGCGCCGTCCTCGCAGGCGATGTGACATAGATTGCAGCGAATGCAATTTTCGTTATTGACGCGCGCCACCGTTTTGTAACGCAAATCGAGATTTCCCCAATCGGTCACGCGGCTGACGGATTTTCCGACAATGTCGTTGACCGATGTAAAACCTTTTTCGTCCAGGTAATTATTCAAGCCGTCAATCATGTCTTCGACGATGCGATAGCCGTAATGCATCACCGCCGTGCAGACCTGTACGTTCGACGCGCCGAGCAACAGAAACTCGACCGCGTCGCGCCAGGTATTGATGCCGCCGATGCCCGAAATCGGGATATTTATTTCCGCGTCGCGCGCCAGTTCAGAAACCATATTCAGCGCAATCGGTTTGACGGCGGTTCCGCAATAGCCGCCGTGCGCCGCCATCCCGTTGACGTTCGGGTGCGGAATCATCGTGTCGATGTCGACGCCCATCACGGAATTTATCGTATTTATCAAAGAAAGCGCGTCCGCGCCGCCTTTCGTCGCCGCGCGTCCGGGCGGAATAATGTTCGTCACGTTCGGCGTGAGCTTCACAATAACCGGCAATTCGGAAACTTCCTTGACCCATTCCGTCACCATACAAGTGTATTCCGGAACCTGTCCCATCGCCGCGCCCATTCCGCGCTCGCTCATCCCGTGCGGGCAGCCGAAATTTAATTCGAAACCGTCGGCGCCCGTGTCCTGCGCCCGCTTGACGATTTCGTGCCACGCCTCGCGCTTTGATTCGACCATTAAAGAAACGATGACCGCGTGATTCGGATATTTCTTCTTGCACTCGTAGATTTCCTTCAAATTGACTTCGAGCGGGCGGTCGGTAATCAATTCGATGTTGTTCAAACCGATCATCCGGTTCGCGCCGTTATCTAAGGACGCCAGCCGCGAGCAGACGTTGACAATCGGCTCGCCCAGCGTTTTCCAGACCGCGCCGCCCCAGCCCGCGTCGAAAGCGCGCTCGACCATCGAACCCATATTCGTCGGCGGCGCCGAAGCCAGCCAGAAAGGATTCGGCGATTTGATGCCCGCGAAATTTACACTTAAATCTGCCATAATTTCTACCTGATTTTGAACCGGCTTCGATACAATAAATAATAAAATGAAATCGAAGCTAAAATAACCAAAAGAGCCGAAAACGGATAATATTTTGTTTTCGGCTGGACTGAATACGCGCAAAAACTTATTTCAGAAATTCGGTCGCTTGAATTTTCAACCAACCCAATTTGAGAATCCCGCCCGGCGGTTTCGTCTGGTGTTTTGATTGTTTTGAAAACTTTACCGGATTTGCCGCCTTGTTTCAGAAAACGCTCAATTTCCTTTAAACTTTCCAAAGAACGAAAATCTTCGGATTGAATTTCCGCGCTCTGATTTAAAGTCAAAAGAAAAATTCCTTTTTCATTTTCGATTCTTTTATGAGAGCCGTAAACGCAGGAAAAGCTTTCGATATAGTTTAGCTGTAACCTGTCGCCTGCTTTGAGCGTAACGCCTTTCGAGGTGCTGACGTTTCCCGCCATAAAACGCTCGACAAAAATCTCGCCTTTTCCGTAAATCGTTCCTTCTTCGTTTGTTTCCGAAATTCCTTTCAAAGTTCCGACGACGATTAAATCACTGCTGTTTACGGCTTCTTTCAGCGGAACGAACAATAATTTCGCAAACGAAACGGAAGCGAAAGCAAGGACAATAATACAGGCGATTAATAAGTTTTTCATAGGTTTATCTTTCAGGTTTTATTTGATTAGACAAATAAACAACTGAAAAGTTCCCGCGAATTATTTTTTACAGTATATCCGTTTAAACTGTTCCTAACTTTTCCTGTTAACTCGACAAACGGAAATAATTTCGTGGTTTGCTACGAATGACCGTGAATGATTCCGGTTTCTTCGAGCAAAGGAATGCGCGCGCCGGCAAACTCGACTTTTTCGCCGGTCAGGCTGAAATGAATGCCCTGCGCCGCGAGTTTTCCCATCTGCGAAGCGTCGACCGCTTCCGCGCCGCCGTTGACGCAGTCGCCGCCGGCGAAGATTTTCGGATTCGACGTCTGCATCAATTCATTCACCGCGACGTGACCTTTTTCATCAACCTGAACGCCCGCGACCGCTTCAAAAAACGAGCGCATTTTTTGCTGCCCGATCGCCTTGATAACCATATCGCACGCGATTTCAAAAAATTGGTTCGAGCCGTCCGTTTTCTCGCAGCGCAGCGACAAGCCCGCGCCGTTTTCGCCCGCCGAAATTTCGACCGGCGCGGCTTGCCAGACGAACTCGACGCCGTCTTTTTTCGCCAGCTCGTATTCGTAATCGTAAGCCGAGATGTCTTTTTCCGTGCGGCGATAAATCATCAAAACCTTTTCTGCGCCCAGACGTTTCGCCTGCGTGACGGCGTCAATCGCGGTGTTTCCCGCGCCGATAACGGCGACAATTTTGCCGAGCGGAACGCTTTTCCAGTCGCGCGTTTTGACGTGTTCGATAAAATCCAGCGCGTCGTAAACGCCCGCCGAATCTTCGCCCGCGATGTTTAATATATTTGTCGCGCCAAGCCCGATGCCTAAGAAAATCGCGTCGTGTTGCGCCTGCAATTCTTCAAACGAAAGGTCGCGCCCGATTTCGGTATTGAGCCGGAATTCAACGCCGAGACGGACGACCATTTTCGCTTCTTCGACCGAGACGGCTTGCGTCATTTTGTATTCCGCCATCCCGTACGTGTCCAGCCCGCCCGGCAAACTCTTTCGCTCGTAGACGGTTACGGCGTAACCGAGACGCGCCAGAAAAGTCGCGCACGAAAGTCCGGCGGGACCCGAACCGACGATGCCGACGGATTTTCCGTTCGGCGCTCCGGCACGCAATACGTCGCGCCCGCGGCTCATCACAAAATCGGTCGCGTAGCGCTGTAATCTGCCAATCTCAATCGGTTTGTTCATCAAAGTTTTTTCGACGCACGCGCCCTCGCACAACACCTCGACCGGGCAGACGCGCGCGCAGGTCGCGCCAATCGGATTCGCCTCGAAAATCACGCGCGCCGAGCCGGTCAGATTTCCGCTCGCGATTTTTTTGATAAACGAAGGCACGTCGATGTGCGTCGGGCAGGCGTGCGTGCAGGGCGCGTCGTAGCAGTAAACGCACCGATTCGATTCGAGAATCGCTTCGGCTTCGCTGAGCGGCGGCGCGATTTCGCGGAAATTGCGCTCGATTTGTTCGATGTTTAAAGGCGAATCGTGTGTTATTGACATAGATTTTATTTAAGCACTGGTTGTTTTTTTGAAAATGCCGCCGATATTCCCCAGACCACCGCAGTTAAAGTTCCGGTGGCGGAAAACAAAATCAACAAAGCTGTTGCCTTCATATCACACGCGAGACAAACAGAGCCGTCGTAAATATTTTGAATCGCTTCGGGCGTTCTCATTTCGGGCGGCAAAGCTTGTCCTGCCTGATATTCCATATAATTAAAATAAGCAAAGAAACAAATTCCCAGCCCGAAACTGAGCATTGTCGAAATGGCGAAAAATCTTTTTGCTTCGGTCATAGATTTATTTTCGGCTAAAGCTCGGCATCGGCTTCGATTTCAATCAGCATCTCGGGGTCGATTAATTTTGAAACTTCGACCATCGTCGTGGCGGGCATAATTTCCCGAAAAAACTCGCCGTGCGCCCGCCCGTATTCTTCCCAGCGCGAAATATCGGTGACGAACATTCTGGTTCTGACGACGTTTTCAAGCTCGGCGCCGAACGCCGTCAGCGCCCGCTCGATATTTTTGATAACTTGAATCGTCTGCGCGTAGGCGTCGCCGCTGCCGACAATATCGCCGTTTTCATCGGTCGCCGTCGTGCCGGTCACGTAAATTCGTGTGCCGACGCGAATGGCGCGGGAATAACCGACGAGTTGCTCCCATTTCAAGCCGGACGAATATTTTTGCCTTTCCTGCATATTTTTTTAGCGATAGATGTCTACTCGGAAAAATTTATTTCCATAAACAGTTTTCGAAATTTACAGCAGGTCGTAATAAAAACCGACCGCGAGAATGACCAGCACGCAAGCCGACAAAGTAATATTCAGAATCATGCTGCGCCTGCCCTTTTGATACTTAAACGCGCCGTCAACGGCAATCAAAAGTCCCAGAAACACAAACGGCAGCATCACCAGATCGGGAACGGAATTATTAACCGAAACATTCAGCCTGAGAATGACCAAGCCGAGCGAAACAAAAAAAACCAAAGCTCCGACGATCATTTCCTGAAAGCCGACTTTTTGTTCTTTTTCAAACTCCGCTTCGGAAACGAACTTTTTTCTGCCGCACGAAACGCACTGACCGAGATTGGCGTAATTAGCTTCGCCGCATTTCACACAAAATTTTACTTCCGAAGATGTGTTGCTCGCCCGCGAATTTAAATTAAGCATAAATAAATTTTATTTATCGAAGCTCATTGCCCGCGGCAAGCCGCAAATCAAAATATTTCCGCCTTTTTAGTCCGCCACGATTTGCCTCCTGTCGGCGTCGTCCGGTCATCGGTCGCGGAGAAACTGCTATGTGCTGACGATTGCTACTTTTTCGGAAGCTTTTGCAAAAATTGGGCGACGTCGTTTGTCGGGAAAGATGCGACATATTCCTTGTCGTAATCTTTAAGCTTTCCGTCTTTGTCCACATTCACAGTCGTATTATCCATCAGCAGAGAATTGGTAAAACTTTTCTGAGCGATGACCGCCGGAATCGAGTTGTCGATAATCATCGCTTTACACACGGAGCTGTAAGCCGGAATTTTGATGTTTTTTTCCTTCACCAAATATTGACCGATAAGCGAGCCTTTCGTGCATTCCACTTTTACTATCGAGCCGACTTCTTCCATCAAATTCGCTTGCTGCTCGGAGTCTTGTATATATTCTTCGGTCTTGACGCCGTCTGAATACGTAGTGCCGCTCACAACGACCGTAGTTTTTCCTTTCAAATAAGGCGCGGAAGCAGTTTTGACCGGCGGCGAAATTGCCGATATTTTCTCAACCGTAACGCCTTTTCCCGCAAAGCTCGTGGTGATCATATCAAGCAATGACATATCAACCTGCGATGCCGCCGGTAAAGTTTTGACGAAAGCCACAAAGTTATCGGTCTTTTGCGGTGTCCAAAGATTGGTAGTTGACAGATACGCATGATGGTTTTGATTACCGATGTTAAAAGCGACCGAATAATTAAAACCGCCGTTTGCCGCATTCGGAGAATTCGGCGAGCTGTCGTTTATCCGGCAAATCGTGATTTTCCCGACGCTTTTGCCGCTTTTATCTTTGAGGTCGGCAGTTTTCCAAACCGTATTGTTTCCGTGCGAAGCCTCCTTCGGCAGCTCGTTTATCGCGTCCTCGGCTGTTTGATGATTGCTTATGCCGTAAAAAACTTCGTCGCTGCCCTCGGAGTATTTCGCATCGCTCGATTTATATTTTTGATTTTTATTCTTCTCGTTAAGATAAATGTGTTCCCTTTCGTTATAAACTATATCACGGCGAAAATTGCCGATTAAAGCGGGAAATCTTCCATCGGCTTCGGTCGATTTATTAAATCTTCCGCAGCCGTGAAAAAGAATGGAAATAAAAATTAAAACCGACAATTTCACAAAGACAAATTTTTTCATACGCGTTCCTTCTGATATAAGGCTCGAAAATACTGCCAGGATAAATTTTCCGTGTTTTTCCAATTAATCCGCTTAATCCGCCGCGATTTGCCCGCAAGCGTCCGGTCGTCGGTCGCGGCAAAACTGCCCGGTAATTTACTTTGTTTGCAGTTCGGATTTGTTTTCTTGCGTAACACGAATCAGAAACCGCAAGGCTTCATTAACCGATTCGGCACTCGGAAAATTTTCCGCAACGTCGGAATCCAAAACCACCGTTCTTTGCATTTGCTTATATTTCTCTGCAAAACGATTCGGTTTGGATTTTGAATAATCTAAATCATATTCGGGCAGCAGTTCGTCGTTTTCATCCATTTGCATCTTCGTATTTTTTCCTTTCTCCGGAAGTGGTTTCTCGCGCGCTGATAATTCTAATCGTATCGTTTGCTCTTTCCGTAAAGCTGATTATTAAAAGACGATTTTTTATAGAATGTCCGACAATACCGTTTCGTTTTTCTTCAAATGAATGTTCTTCGTCATCAAAAATTCTCGCCGAAAAATCGCCAAAAACCGTTTTAGCTTCTTCAAAGCTCACTCCATGTTTTTTGAGGTTCGTTTCGGCTTTTTCGATGTCCCATTCAAATTGCATCGCTTTTTAATCCGCGACGATTTCCCCGTAAGCGTCCGGTCGGCGGTCGCGGAAAAACTGCCACGTGTTGCGCACTTCGCGAATCACGTCGAAATTCAAATCCGCGACGACGAGTTCGTCTTTATCGCGCGAAGCTTCGGCGACGATTTGCCCGCGCGGGTCGCAGAAATAGCTCTGCCCGTAAAATTCGCCGATGTTCCACGGCGCTTCGTAACCGACGCGGTTAATCGCGCCGACGAAATAACCGTTGGCGACGGCGTGCGCGGGCTGTTCCAGCTTCCACAAATATTCGCTCAAACCGGCGACGGTCGCCGACGGATTAAAGATAATTTCCGCGCCGTTTAAGCCTAAACAGCGCGCGCCTTCCGGAAAATGCCGGTCGTAGCAGATATAAACGCCGACGCGCGCAAACGCCGTTTCAAAAGTCGGATAACCGAGATTGCCCGGACGAAAATAAAATTTTTCCCAGAAGCCGGGATTGACGTGCGGAATGTGCGTTTTGCGGTATTTGCCCAGATATTT
>DASVRL010000003.1:0-57493 GCA_036388635.1 Pyrinomonadaceae bacterium | reverse complement strand
GACGTCACATCGGCGCCGCTTCCGAGAAGCGTATTGTTTGCGCCGGTCGTATTGGTTTGCCCGCTGGCGTCGCCGACGAAAGTGTTGTTCGAGCCGGTCGTCGTGCCGTTTCCTGACGACGAGCCGAAAAAGGCGTTGCTGTTTCCCGTCGTATTTCCGGCTCCGGCAGCGCCGCCGAAAAATGAGTTGGCGTTGCCGCCGATATTGCTGAGCCCGGCGCTGGAGCCGAAGAAGGAATTTCCCGCGCCGGTGGTCGTGCTGTAACCGGAACTCGAGCCGAAAAACGAATTGACGTTGCCGCTGAGATTGGAAAAGCCGGAAAAATCTCCGAAAAATGAATTTTGATTGCCTTCGGAGTTCGATTTGCCGGATTGATGCCCGTAAAAGGAATTATTGTTTCCGGTATTGTTGGAATTTCCCGACTGAAAACCGAAAAATGAATTTTGAATGCCTGCCGAGTTGGTCAAACCGGATTGTGCGCCGAAAAACGAATTGTAATTGCCGTTGCTGGCTAAACCGCTGCGGTCGCCGAAAAAAGCGTTGCCCGAGCCGGTCGTATTCGTTTTGCCGGACTGATAGCCGAAAAACGAATTGTTGTTGCTCGTCGTGTTTGCGTTACCGGCTTGAAAACCGAAAAGCGAATTGTTGCTGCCCGTTGAATTGTTCTCGCCCGCTCCGGAACCGAAAAAAGCGTTTTCCTTTCCCGCCGTGTTGACGACGCCGGCGCGCTGTCCGAAGAAGGAATTATTCGCGCCCGTCGTGTTGAAATTTCCCGCCTGAAAACCGAAAAAGGAATTGTTGTCCGAAGTCGTGTTGTTAGCGCCCGCTCCCGAACCGAAAAAGGAATTAAATTGACCGGTTTTGTTATCTTTGCCCGCGATATATCCGAAAAAAGTATTGTGGTTTCCGGTCGAGTTGACATTGCCGGCAGCCGAACCGAAAAACGAGTTGCTTGAGCCGGTAGAATTAAAAGCGCCCGCCAAATACCCGAAAAACGAGTTGTTTTCACCCGTTGTATTTGAGGTTCCGGCAATCGCGCCGAAAAAGGAATTGCGATTTCCGGTCGTGTTTACGCGTCCGGCATCGGCTCCGAAAAAAGAATTGGAATTACCGGTCGAGGAATTTCCCGCGCGGAAGCCGAAAAAAGAATTGTTGGTGCCAATCGGGTTGGCGGTTCCGGCATTGATTCCGACAAACAGATTTCCCGTCCCGGCATTGCTTAAAACGTTTTGCCCGCCGATTTGATACGTGGTCTGCGAATTTACCGTATTGAGAGTTAAAGCGCCGCCGACGTTTAGATTTCCGCCGATTTTCCCGTTTCCGAGAATATTGAAGCCGGCGTTCTGCTGCACCGGCGACAGTTCCGAATTCTGAATATAATTGCCGCTATAAGGCAGCGGATTACGTTCGTCGGTTAATCGCGAGTCATTCGTCTGCACATATTGATTTGCCGCGACTCCGCCCAGTTTGTCAGTATCGGCTGCTTTGATGGCAGTCGGCGCGGACGTTACGGGCTGTCGCGGATTGAGCTTTGCAAATGGATTCTGGCTTCCGGCAGGTTTGACCAAAATTTCCAAAAATCGCTCGCCGCTTCCTGCATTTGCTCCGAAATCCAATCTGACGGTGAAAATTCCGGCGGAAACCGACACGCCGGCTCGCTGCTGAGTGCCGAGCAAACTGCCGTCTGTTGCCGCGTCGTAAAGCCGGAATTCAAAATCGTAATTTCCGGTTGCCGCCAGATTGTTGTCCAGCAGCCTTCCCTGATAAGTGAATTCGGTTGTCTGCGCGCTTACTGCTGCGTGCAGCCAGCCGAAAATTAGACAAAATAAGACCGATAGAAGTATTTTCTGCATAAATTCCTTTTACTTTATTTATAAAAACTTTTTTATTGTTGCTGTTGCTGCTGCTGCTGCTGCTGCGCTGAGATGCGGTGCTGCTGCTGAAAATAAAAAACAGCAATAAAATTAATGTCCTTTGGCGGCAGTTAATTTCATATTTAGTTCTCCTGTCTATTCTTTCCTGCCTGTTAAGTTCGGTCTTTTTCGTCGTGCTCGTTCGGACGCGCGACGGACGATCAAACCTGTCTTATAAATTTATTAATTTAAATTAGCGGCAGGCAGGCGCTGGCAAGTTTGTGCCGCCGCCGCTGCCCGCGCTTCGTTTCCTTTTATTATTGAAGCGGCTGAAAGTAGCGTCTGTTCATCAGGCGCGCTACTTTTTTGCCGATAACCGTTCCGTGAACGCCGGAAGTTCGATAGTGCATTCCTCCGAAAATACGCGCGTCGATGATTTCTTTAACCAAATCGTCGGTGTTGTCGAAAGTGCGCGTCGTGTTCGTCACCGTGCTGGACAAGGTAACGCGAACTTTTTTCGTGCCGTAAAAAGCTCTTAAAGCTTCGGCGAAGGCGGCGGTCAAACAGCCGTGAGCCGCCGGATATTCGGGATGACCGGGCGTCGCGACCAGCGGAGTCCAATTCAGGTCGGCTTCGGTTAATTCGTTGCCGTCCGTATCGCCGGAGCGAATCGCCGTGACCGGACGCCAATATGCAAAGTAATATTTCGAATCCCAGCCGGCAATCAAGGAATCAGCCATGGCGAGATAGAGCATCGCGAAAAGACGCGCCTGGTCGGCAACGCTCAAACGCTGTCCGGCGGCGAAGCTGCGTAAAATGCGGCTGTATTGCGCTCCGGTGTGTTCGGCGTAAAAACGTCCGATTTCGGTTTGCGCGGGCGAGCGCACGCTGCTGTTTAACGCGCCGTAATTTTTGGTTTCGTTGTAGTCGCGCGCCCATTCGTCGCTTGTCAGCGAAGGCAGACCTGCGGCACGAAACTGCGAAGGGCTTTCAATCATAAACGGGCGCATATACGCCATCCAGGGCGTCAGCGGAGCCGGCGAATAAGCGGGCGGCGTCGGCTGCCACGCGCCCGGACCGGAGCCTTGCGAAAAAGGCACCGCCGCATCTCTCCCGTCGTTGGCGCGAAGCGCCATAAATCTATTGGCAACTTCTCTTCCGACTTCGACGCCTTTGGTTTTGGCGCCGCCGTCGGGAATATTTTCCAGATATTGAACGTATTTTAATTCAAGAAAAGAGTTTTGCCCCGGAAAAAGCGTTTTCAGGACGTGATAAGCCGCGGAAGCGGCGGCGGCATCCTGAGACGAGGTTTTCGGCACGTTTGAAAGCGAGACCGCGTACGGCGAGTAGCGACCGTCAATCGCGTTCACCGCGTCATAAACGGCGGCGTGGACATAAGCCATATCGACCACCGAAGCGGCGGGCGCTCGTTTGGCATTGGTTACCGCTACGGTGTCGGCGATGTTATTCCAATCGGTAACGACATCGGCTTTCGTCTGAACGGCGCTCAGAAACAAACTAAATAGAAAAAACGCCGCTGCCAGAACGAAAGTCTTTCCATTTTTAAAATCACCGGTCGAAAAAATTTGATTTGTTTTAAAATTCATCATTTTGATTTCTCCAATTGCGTCAATACATTTAGTCTTTGACATTCCTTTTTTCGTTTTGTCATAAATTCGGGCGCGCATTGCCCGTAGTCAATAATTTACCTATGACCGAAATTCGTGTAATGATAGACTTCTGACTTGGCTGTGACTTTTTTATGACCGCGTTTTTTTTGATTTCTTTTGGGTTTAGCTGCCGGAATGAGTGACGAAAACCAGACTCCGAAAACTTATAAATTCGACGACGTAACGGTTGAGTGCCGGGAGTTTCGGGTTTTGAAAACGGGCGAATCGAGACGCATTACGCCGCGCGCTTTTGAAGTTTTGCTTTATCTTCTGGCGCGCGGCGGGCGCGTGGTGAGCAAACAGGAATTGTTTGATTCGGTCTGGAAGGAATCTTTTGTCACGGATAACGCCCTGACCAGAATGGTCAAGGAAATTCGCCGGGTTATCGGCGACGCCGCCGATGCGCCGCGCTACATCGAAACCATTCCGAAACGCGGTTATCGTTTTATCGCGAAAGTCGAAAAGATTGAAACGAAGCCGGAAGAAAGCGTTTCGAAAAATGAAGCGCTCGTTTCTTCCATCGCCGTTTTGCCTTTTATCAATCAGAGCGCCGATGCCGATAACGATTATCTCAGCGAAGGAATTACCGAAAGCATTATCAACAATCTTTCGCGCCTGACGAATCTGCGCGTGGCGCCGCGCAGCACGGTTTTTTATTTTCAGGGGCAGAAGAACGTCAATTCCGTCGAAGCCGGACAGCGATTAAACGTGCAGATGGTGCTGACGGGACGCGTATTACAGAGAAACGATACCTTAATGGTCAACGCGGAACTGGTTGACGTTTTAAACGAATGCCAGATTTGGGGCGAGCAATATCGTTATAAAATTACGGATATTTTCGATTTGCAGGAGGAAATTTCGCGGACGATTTCCGCTCAACTGCAAACTCGGTTCGGCAGCGAGCAGCCGAATCGTTCCGCCGAGCGCCCGACGACCGACGCCGAAGCCTACCGCCTTTATCTGAAAGGTCGTTATTTCTGGAACCGGAGACCGCAGGGCTTGACCAAAGGAATCGAGTATTTCGAGCAGGCTCTGGAAAAGGACGCCAATTTCGCTCTCGCTTATTCCGGGCTGGCGGATTCCTACAGCACGCTCGGCTCCTGGGAAAACGGAGCTTTACCGCCCGCGGTCGCGATGCCCAGGGCGTGCGCGGCTGCCCGGAAAGCTTTGACCATCGACGGCAGGCTCGCCGAAGCCCACACGACTCTGGCTTATACCAAGCTGCATTACGATTGGGATTTTGCCGAAGCCGAAGCCGGATTCCAAAAAGCTTTGCAGCTCAACGGTAATTACGTTCACGCCTACCACTGGCTTTCGCATTACTATATGGCGACCGGGCAAGTTGAAAAATCCCTCGAAGCCAGCCTCCGCGCGCTCGAACTCGACCCGCTGGATTTAATCATCAACGTTCATCTAGCCTGGCACTACTGGCTTGCCCGCGAGCCGGACGAAGCTTTGCGGCAAGTCGAAAAAACGCGCGAGCTTGACCCGCGCGTCATTTGGTCTAATTTCTTCGCCGGACTGGCTCTCGAAGAAAAGGGTTTGTTTAAGGAAGCGGGCGTCGAATTCAAAAACGCTCTGGACATTTCGCCGGAATTCCCGCTGGTTCAGGCAGGACTGGCTCACGCCTTGGGCTGCAACGGGCAATTGACGGAAGCCAGAAAAATCGCCGAATCTCTGGAAAAGCACCGCTTGAAAAAATACGTGCCGTCCTACGACCTGGCAATAGCTTATTTAGGACTGGGCGAAAATGACGAAGCCATCGCCTGGCTGCGGGAATCCGTCAACGAACGTTCCGGATGGGTTGCTTATTTTGCGGTTGAGCCGAGGCTGGACGTTATTCGCTCGGAGCCGCAATTCGACGCTTTAATCGAGCGCGTCGGTTTGAGCGGGCGGCGATAAGGATTGAGCTGCGTGCGTGACGGCAATTATTTAGAGCGTTTTTTAGCCGGTTTGTTTCCTTTTTTACTTACCGTGGCGGCGTCGATTTTGTAAATCGGGTCGCCGTCGGCATCTACGTCCGGAAATTTTTTAAGTTTTTTCTTTAATTCCTTGTCTTCCATAATTCTCTTGATTTCTTACGGCACAAATGCGTTCGGCACGGGTTTATCGCCGATTACGCCGAACTGAAAACCGTTGAAGCCTTGCGTGGATTGCTGCAAATACCAGGAATTATCGCGATAAACGCCGATATCGGTTTTCCCGTCGCCGTCATAATCGGCTGGCGCGGGCAAATCCGTCTGGATTCCGAACTGCACGGCGGTAAAACCTTGCGTGCTTCTCAACAGATACCAGATGCCGTTTCTGTAAACCGCCGGGTCGGCTTTTCCGTCGCCGTCATAATCGCCGACCACCGGTTTATCGGCGGCGATACCGAATTGCACGCCCGTAAATCCGGCTTGGCTTCTGAGCAGATACCACACTCCGTCCGCCGGGCGATAAACGGCGTAATCGGCTTTTCCGTCGCCGTCGTAATCAGCCACCACCGGCTTATCGCCGTTGGCGCCGAATTGCAGAGCGTTGACTTGATTATTAGTTAAATTCAGCACATACCAGCTGCTGGTCGACGCGCGAAAAACAGCCAACTCTGCTTTGCCGTCGCCGTCAAAATCGGCAGGCTGCGGAATATCTCCGGCGGCGCCGAACTGCACCGCCGTAAAGCCCGACGTCGAGCGCAGCAGATACCAGTTGCCGTCGCGGAAAACGCCGAAATCGGTTTTGCCGTCGCCGTCGTAATCGGCGGGCGCGAGCTTATCCGTCGAAATGCCGAATTGAACGGCGGTGAATCCCTGACTCGAACGATTCAGATACCACACTCCGTCCGACGGGCGAAAAACCGCAATATCGGCTTTGCCGTCGCCGTCGAAATCGAATTGTCGTCCGGTCGCTCCGGCTTGCGTAATGGTAAAGGTTCGCGCGCCGAGCGAGATGCTTGCGCTTCGCAAACTTCCGCCCGTATTCGGCTGAATATTAAAAGTCACCGTCCCGTCGCCCGTCTGCTGCGCGGAGGTTATCTGAATCCAGTTCGCATTGGTCGAAGCCTGCCAGGTGCAAAGGTTTCCCGCCGTCACGGCAACGTTTCCGCTGCCGCCGCCGGCGCCGAAATTAATCGCGTTTTGACTGAGCGCGAACGGGCAGCCGGAAGGCTGCTGAACCTGAAACGAGCGCGTCACGGCGCCGTTTGAAACGTCGATGGTGCCGGCGCGACCGCCGCTCATATTCGGCGCGACCGAGAAATTAAGCGTGCCTCTGCCGCTGCCGCTCGCGCTGGAAGTTATCGTGATAAAACCGGAACTTGTCGAAGCCGCCCAAGCGCAGCCGAGCGGCATATTGATATTAAAGCTGCCGCTGCCGCCGTTTATCGGAAACGCCTGAGCTATCGGCGAAAGCGTAAAAGCGCAGGCGGTCGTCGAAGTTTGCAGATTGACGCTCCAAGTGCCGCCGATACTTCCCGAATTTTCGCCGTTGTCATCGACGACGAATAATTTCCACGTTCCGTTCGGCGCGCCGCCGTAGAAAGCATCGAGCGTCGTGCCGCTGGTCGCGCCCTGCGGCGCGGGAGCGGGAAACGCGTCGCCCGGTTCGAAATCGGTCGGTTTGAAAGTTCCCGAAGCGAGCGGCGCATTGTCCGGCAGATTGGCGGCGGCAGTATCGTCGAAAACTAAATTCAGCCCGCCGACTTCCGTATTGCCGCCGACGTCCGACATCAGCACGATGCGTCGACCGTTCGGCGCCACCAGCATCACGTCGGCGTCGTCCGGCGCGGTGTGGCTGAAATTCGAGAGCGTCACGGTCGCTTTGGTAATCGTTCCCTGATTGCCGGAAACTTGTTTTTCCGAGGCGTAAGGCTGCGCCGCGCCGACGTCGGGAATGGAAATCGCGTCGGGCGCGCTTTGCACGAAAATATTCCAGCCGCCCGAGATGCTGCCCGCGTTATTGCCGTTGTCGTCAACCAGAAACAGCTGCCACGCGCCGTTTGCCGTCGAGCCGTTGAGCGCCGAAAGTCTCGTGCCGGTCGGCGCGCCGCCGGGCGCGGGCGCCGAAAACGTGTCGTTCGGCTCGAAATTCGTCGGTTTGTAAGTGCCGCTCGCCAGAGCCGAACTGTCGGGAAGCGAAGCGGTCGCGGCGTCGCTGAAAAACAAATTCACGTTGGGCGCCGGATTGCTGCCGCCGACGTCAGACATCAGAACGACTTTCCGCCCGCTCGGCGAAACCAGCAGCAGATCGACGTCGTCCGGCGAATTGTGACTGAAGTTTGTCAAAGTGACCTGCACGCCGGTGACGAAGCCTTCGTGATTCGTCACGTTTATCTCCGAGGGATACGGCGAAGCCGCTCCGGCATTCGGAATCGAAATCGCGCCGGCGTTGACGCCGGAGATGGCGTTCGTGATTTGAATGCTGTCGATCCACCAGCCGGTTCCCGCTTCCATCGGGTCGGTCGCTATCCGCCAGCGCAGCCGGATGCTTTGATTGGCGGTGCCGGGCGGAAGATTTACTTCCGTCGTGACATAGCCGGCTTGCTGTCCGGTCCAGGCGCGCCTGCCCGCTAAAGAACTGCCGACCAGCGGCGTATCGTAGCCGCCGGTCACAAACGTGCCGCCCGCCGTGACGATGTCCGTAAAGGCTCCGCTGTTGACGCTGATTTCCAGCACGCCGCCGTCAAATTCAAAATCGGTTTGATAAAAATGCCGGAAAATCAATTTATGTTGAATATTACCGAGAGCGATCGAGGGCGAGACCAGCTCGGCGATGCCCTGCGTGTTCGGGTCGTGGACAAAAGCCGCGTTCGGCAGCGTGTCGGGAAAATTCGTCACCGTTGCGAAGGTGTCAATCTCTCCCGATCTGGCGGTCGTCCAACCGGCGGGCAGCGCGGGCGCGGTCACGTTGTCGAAACTTTCGCTGAAGACGACAATCGCCGGGCTCAATTCATCTTCCGCCTGCGCGCTGACCGCCGGCGCGGAGCGAAGCCAGAGCGCCGTCGAAAAAATCGCCAGCAAGCCGGCAAAACTCAGAATAAATAATCGCGGATAATAAAAGGACACGGCAGATTTTTGTTGATTCATTAAACTTTTCTCACCGAATAAAATCAGGCGCGCGGGCAGAGATGCCGACTTTACAAAATATAAAGCGTAACCTCAAAACCTTATCAATTTAAGCTACGTATCAATAACCCGGCAGACCAAAAGATTGCAAGTGTTGGCGAAGAATTATCAACTTTTTTGCGAGAATTAGCAAGAACATTTAAGCCCTCAAGTTTTTTCGTATCGCTTCGTGTTGCAAAAAAATTGCCTTTTCTCCGTGAAAGAGTTATAAATCAATGTTATCTTTTTAGTTCTATGTTGTCCTGCCCAACTGAATCGGATTTCTTGTTTCGGGTGAAAAGCTCGGGAGAAAAAAATAATGTTAATAGTATCTGATGCCGGTCGCCGTCGGCGGCTTACGGCGCTCGGCGTTTTTTGTTTTCTTTTATTGTTCGGCAATGCGTTTGCCCAAACCGCTACATTGCCCGAAGACGCCGCGCCGATTTTGATTAGCGAGCCGAATTCGACCAGAGCTTTGGTCACCGTCGCCAGCGGCAAACGCGGCGCGAGCTTGCCGACCCGAGTCATCCAGCCCGGACGGCAGGCAGTCGTCACATTTTTCGTGACGAATCTGAATTTGCTCGAAGGCGAAGGCGCCAACGCTTTTCGCGCCGAATTTGAAGATTCGAGCCATTATCGCTATCCGCTGGAAATCGTTCGCTTTGAGCGCACGCCGGAACGCAAACAGGTTTATGCTTTGAGCGTTCGCCTCGGCGCGGAAATCGGCAGCGTCGGCGACGTTCTGGCGCGCGTCACCTGGCGCGGAATGTCGAGCAATCGCGTCAGGCTTTCAATCGGCTACGAAGGCGGAAAAATTGCGGACGACGCGGGCGCAGCGCCGACGCCGATGCCGGGAACGCAGGCAGGAGCGGTTCGCAAAACGTCCGCCAATCGCGCCGCCCTGCCGTGGGCGGGCGACCGCGTGCGCTTTATGGAGCAGGCGACTTTCGGCGTCAACGCGGCGCTCGAACTGCGGCTGCGGCGTCTCGGCTACAGCACGTGGCTGGAAGAGCAGATGGACGAGGCGATTTATTCGACGTATACCTATCCGAATTACGCGCTGCAACCGACGATGCCTTCGACGACCTGCGACGGCGACACGCAGCCCGCCGATGTTCCGATAACCTGCTTCCGCGACAATTACACGATGTATCTGCTCCAGAACTGGTTTTATAAAGAAGCGCTCTACAACGAGAATCAGCAGCTGCGGCGGCGCGTCTCGTGGGCTTTGAGTCAGATTTTGGTCACTTCGGGACGCAACATCGTGCAGCCGAGCCGGATGATGCCTTATATCCAGACGCTCGACCGCAACGCGTTCGGCAATTTCCGCACGCTGCTCGAAGAAATAACACTGAATCCGGCGATGGGACAATATCTGGATATGGCGATCAGCACGCGCACCAGCCCGAACGAAAATTACGCGCGCGAGATTTTGCAGCTTTTCAGCATCGGCGTCGATTTACTGAATCAGGACGGAACGCCGGTGCTCGACAATCAGGGCAACCGCATTCCGAGCTACAATCAGGAAACCATCAACAATTTCACCAAAGTTTTTACCGGCTGGTCGTATTGTCAAAATCCGGCTAATTGCCCGAACTGGCAGCCGGGACTGGTCAATTACCGCGACCCGATGTTCGTCACGCCCGCCAACCATGACACGGGCGCGAAAACTCTGCTGAATTACGCGGGCGCGACGCCGAACATTCCCGCCGGGCAAACGCCCGAAGAAGATTTGGACGCAGCGCTCAATAATATTTTCTATCATCCGAACGTCGCTCCGTTTATCAGCAAACTGCTAATTCGCCAGCTGGTCACCAGCAATCCGACACCGGCGTATGTCGGGCGCGTCTCGGCTGTTTTCAACGACAACGGCAGCGGCACGCGCGGCGATTTGAAAGCGGTAATCAGAGCGATTCTGCTCGACCCGGAAGCGCGCGGCAACGTCAAAACCGACCCGGATTACGGCAAACTGCGCGAGCCGGTTTTGTTTATCACCAGCGTTCTGCGACCGTTCAACCCGGCGGCGAACAGTAACATCGCCGTTCCGGCAAGCTGCAACGGGCAGAGCGACGGCGTTATCAACGGCATCACGCAGCCGCTCGACCAGGACGTTTTCAATCCGCCGACCGTTTTTAATTATTATTCGATGGATTATATTATTCCCGGCACGCCTTTAGCCGGACCGGAATTCGGAATTTTTTCGACCGGCACGGCTTTGAAACGCCCGAATTTCGTCAATCAAATGGCACCGCCCGGCTCCGCCTCGACGACCGCCGGAATTTTAGCCGTGACCGGAACCGCCACCAACCCGACGAGTATTCCCTGCGGAACGCGGATCGATTTAAGCCGATTGCAGGCGCTCGCCGCTTCGGACACGACGGGCGCGTTGCTGGTCGATACGCTCAACCGCGAATTAATGCACGGCTCGATGAGCGCCGCCGTGCGCAGCGACATTTTGACCGCCGTTCAAGCCGTCGCCGCCGCTAACACATTGAAACGCGCGCGAACCGCGTTTTATCTGGTAACGACGCTGACGCAATATCAGGTTCAAAGGTAGTGATTCGTGCCTAGTCATTTACGGGTTGAAGGAAATTCGAGAACGCAATTTTCCTTCAACCGGCAAAGACTAATGATTAATGACTGATGACTAATTTATTATGAAAGAGAACAGAAGAGAATTTTTGAAAAAATCCTGCCGCGTCCTGAGTATGACGGCAATCGCCACGCAGATGCGGCATTTCGGATTGGTCAACTTGATGGCGCAGGAAAGGGCGGACAGCGCGCAATCGGCGGGCGGCGATGATTACAAGGCTCTGGTCTGCGTTTTTCTCGACGGCGGCAACGACGGCAACAACTCGGTCATTCCCAATTACGAAGAGGGCTATAATCAATACGCGGCGGCGCGCGGCGGCTCATTCGGTCTGGCAATCCCGCGCAACTCGCTGCTGCCGATAACGCCGCCGAATATGGGCGGGCAGGTTTACGGTCTGAATCCGCGTCTGAGCGAGCTGCACGAACTCTGGCAGCAGGGGAAAATGGCTGTCGTCTGCAACGCGGGCTGTCTCGTCCAGCCGCTGACGCGAGCGACGTATCAGGCGGGCGCGCCGCGTCCCTACCAGCTATTTTCGCATCCGGACCAGGCGGAGCAGTTCAAGACGGGGATTTCGAGCTTTAAATCGACCACCGGCTGGGGCGGCAGAACCGCCGACCGCACGAGCACTCTGAATCCGGGCGGCGCGCTTCCGATGATCACCTCGATTGCCGGCGCATCCGTTTTTAATAACGGCAGCAGCACCAAGCCGCTGATTATCAACCCCGCGCCGACGCCGCTTAATCAGCTTTTGACCTTAAACGGTTTCGGCACCGCCGCCGACGAATTGGCGCGATTGGCGGCGATGAACAGCGCGCGCACGCGTGATTTGAATTACACGCTCGTTCAGCAGGCGAGCGCCATTACCCAGCAAGCCGTCAATGTCAGCCAGCAGTTAACCACCGACCCGACTTTAACCGTTACTTTTCCAGCCACGTCTCTGGGCAATCAGCTGCGGCAGGTCGCCAAACTGATAAAGCTCAGAACGTTGCTCGGTATGAGCCGCCAGATTTTCTTTGTCCAGATCGGCGGTTTCGACCACCACAGCAACCAGTTGGGAAATCACGACAGTTTGCTGACGCAGGTGAGCCGCGCGATAAAGGCTTTTTATGACGAAACGGTGGCGCAGGGCGTCGCCTCGCAGGTCACGACCTTTACGATGTCGGACTTTAACCGCACGCTCAATCCGGCGGGCGGCGGCAGCAGCGTCGGTACCGACCACGGCTGGGGCGGATATTATTTCGTCGTCGGCGGAGCGGTCGCGGGCGGCAATTTCTACGGCAGACCGACTTCGAACGGCACTTTCGTTCCGACGCTCGTGATGGGCACGGGCGACGACGCCGACACGCGCGGGCGCTTTATTCCGACGGTTTCGGTCGAGCAATACGCGGCGACGCTGGCGCGATGGTACGGCTTGGCGGACGCCGACGTCCCGCTCGTCTTTCCGAATATTACCAACTTTCCCGTCTCAAATCTCGGCTTTATGATGTAACCGCCGAGCGGGAAAATAATTGAAAAAGGCTGTTCATAGACGAACAGCCTTTTTGTTTTGTATTAAATTAACCGAAGTTAACGGCTATGAAATTCATGACCGGCAAATTAGTTTAAATCAACCGATTCAAATTATTGAAGCGCGAAGTTATACACGATAACTCCGGTGACCTTAACGGGCTGACCGGTTAAAAACGTCGGTGTAAACTTGCTGGCGCGCGCCGCATTCTCCGCTGACTGGCGAAGCAGTTGATGCCCTGAAACCGCGGAGGCAGAAACCACGTTGCCCTTTTCGTCGATTAAGACCTGCACGTTAACCGCGCCGTTTGCCCTGATCGCTTTTGCCGCCGCCGAAAACTGCGGCTTCACTAAATTAATCGCTTTGCCGTTGACGACGCCGCCCGTGACGACGACCACAGGTTTTTCTTTTTTCCGCTGCTCGACCGGCGTTTTCGGCGAGGGTTTCGGCATAACCGGCGGCGGCTCGATTTCTTTTTCCGTCGAAGCATTATTTCCGCTTATTCCCTCGCCCGGTGCGTTATTGCCGCGAGCCGGTAAACCGGACTGACCCGACGGAGTTGAATCAATCAAGTCCAGTTTCGCTCCTTTCACCCAGCTCTGGACGCCTTTTTGCCCGTTCGTCTCGGCGGGCGGTTTGGTTGTCTGTTCAACCGTCGCAAAAGCCGTTTTTCTCGTCACGACATTTGACTGCGTCGCGGCGGTCTGTCTTTCGGGTTGTTGCCGAGCTTCCGGCTGCGGCGGCGTTTCGGCTTCGGGAACCGGCGCGACCAGAGTTGAAAGCTCCAAGCCGCCGCCGTTGTCCAACCCTAAATCCTTGGCGAAAAGGCTGTAGGTCAACGACACGAGAAACAGCGATACGACCGTAAAAAGTGTGGTTATCAAAAATCCGGCTTTCCGTCCCGTTTCTCCGGCGTTGCTTTTCGATTCGACTAAATTATCTAACATTTTATTTTTCTCCTCTACTAGCCGGTGCCAATCGCGCGGGTCAAGGCGAAAACATTCTACTCGTCGCAAAATTAGACACCGCAATCTGGAATTTGTTCCCGAAATAAAGGAAAATGTTTTTATGGACGGAAAACAGCGAAAAGACGTGCGCCCCGGCTTGCGCGTGGCGATTGTCCTGAAACAAGACCAGCGAACGGGCAAACAAACCGTCGGAACGGTGAAGGATTTATTGACTAACTCCGCCTTTCACCCGCACGGCATAAAGGTGCGTCTAACGGACGGGCAGGTCGGGCGCGTGCAGGAAATTTTGACCGGCGAAGATTAAAAGGCAGAAGCCTCTCTCTGCGCGCCGGTCAAGGGCGCGGAATGATGAGCGAAAAAGGGACGCCGATTGAATAAGATTATTTAGGATTATTCAGGATTAATTTAAATAAAAATCCTAAACTATCTTAAAATATCTGAATCAATCGGCGTCCCGTTCTTTGTTAAGTAACCGCGCCTTTGCCCGACGCGCAGAGAGAGGCTTCTGCCTAATTTTACTTTCTATCTTTAAACTGCTCGTAAAGCTCGGTATGGCGGCTCGTCAAAGGCAGCATTCGACCGTTTATAAATAAATACCTGATATTCGTGCGCGGTTCGAGCAGGTCGCCGTCGGCGACGACGATATTCGCCGTTTTTCCCTGCTCAATCGAGCCGAGCCGGTCGGAAATTCCGAGAATCTGCGCCGGGTAAAGCGTGACGGATTTTAAAGCGTCTTCCTTTGATAAACCGTAGGCGGACGCCAGTCCGGCGTGATAAGGCAAATCGCGCACTTCCGCGCCGTCGTTGCCGGTCGAGATGGCAAATTTGACGCCCGCTTTTTGCAACTTCGACGGCGCTTCAAACAAATAATCGTATTCGTCGTCGTCGCGCACGGGCAGATTGTAAATGTTCGTGTAAATCACGGGAATATTATTTTTAGCCAATAAATCCGTCGCTTTCCACGCTTCCTGACCGCCGATAATGACGCCTTTGATTTTCATTTCTTCGACGAACCGGGCGATGGCGCGAATGTCGCGCTCGCGCTCGGCGCGGAATATTACCGGGCGCTCGCCGCGAATAAAGGGAATCATCGCGTCCATTTTCAGATTGACGCCCGGATACGGCAGGCTGCGGTCTTTCGCGTAGGCGTCTTTCACGCGGGCGTAATTTTCCGCGTCCCTGAAAGTTTTCTTTAAATCTTCCAGCCGCTTGTCGCGCTGCGTGACGGCTTGGCTGAATTCGAGCTGCGGCTGACCGAAACCGGCAAAAGTCGTGAGGCGCGGAAAGTTGACGAGCAAGCCGAAAGACGGCACGACCGCCATTTCGCCCTGCGTCGAGCCCCAGAGATTGATAACGGTGGTTTGTCCGGCAATCGTACCGCCGACCGGCATCGAAAGCACCGTCGTGATGCCGTTGACGCGCGTCACGTTGACGTGCGAGCTGTGCGGGTTGATGCCGGTAATCGCTTTCGCGTTGGCGTTCATATCGCCCGTTTCGGCAACGTCGACGGTCGCATTGGCGCCGAGCGGGATTTCCGCCAAGCCCAGATTCGTCGCCGCGTCAATCATTCCCGGATAGACGGATAAACCTCTGCCGTCGATTCTTTCCGCATTCGACGGCACGGAAACGTTCGCGCCGACCGCCGCGATGCGCCCGTCCTGAATCAAAACCGTCCCGTTTTCAATCGTCGCTCCGGAAACCGTCACGACGCGCGCGTTCGTGATAGCGAAAATTCCCGCTTTGCCCAAAACATTCTGCTGCGAACCGTCACTTTGAGCAAAAGAAAAAGCGGAAAATAGTCCACAGGCGAACACGGATAAACACAGCTGAAGAAACAATTTTTTAATTCGTAATTTGTAATTCGCAGTTCGTAATTTCATTATTTATTGTCTCCTTCCCGGTCGGCTTCGTCGCGGTCTTCGACGCGGTTTTCGCTCGGAATGCGCGGCTGCGTCGTCGCGCCGCTGCCCGGCGCTTTATTGACGTCCATTTTTTCCAGAGCTTCGCGCTCGCGTGTGAATTCCTGTCTTCTGAGCAAATCGCGGCTGCGCTCGAAATAAAATTCGCCGTCGATCATCGTCATTTCCGGGCGCGAATAGACGCTGAACGGATGCGCGTTCCAGATGACCAAGTCCGCGTCTTTGCCGATTTCAATCGAGCCGGTGCGTTTGTCGACGCCGAGCTGTTTCGCCGCGTTGAGCGTAATCATTTTCAGCGCGTCTTCTTCGGGCACGCCGCCGTATTTCATCACTTTCGCCGCGTCCAGATTCAGGCGGCGCATCCGCTCGTCGGAATCGGAATTTATCGAAACGCTGACGCCCGCTTTCCACAAAATCGCGGCGTTATACGGAATCGCGTCGTAGGCTTCGAGCTTGTACGACCAGCTATCGACGAAAATCGAGACGCCCGCGCCGTGTTTCGCGATTTCCGGCGCGATTTTGTAGGCTTCCAGCCCGTGCTGCAAGGTCGAAATTTTAAAACCGAATTCGTCGGCTAAAAGCATTAAATTCAGATGCTCGTCCGAGCGATAGCCGTGCGCGTGAACCAGACGTTTGCCTTCCAGAATTTCGACCAGCGGTTCCAATTCCAAATCGCGGCGCGGCTGAATTTTCATTTTCTTCGCGCGAAAATCGTCCCACGACTGCTTGTAATCGCGCGCGCGCAAAAACGCGTCGCGAATAACTTCCATCGTGCCCATACGCGTGCGCGGGTAACGCGCCTGCTGTCCGGCGCCGGGATTGAAATTCGTGCGTTTCGGGTTTTCGCCGAGCGCGAACTTGATTCCGGCGGGCGCGCCCGCGAAAATAAAATCTTCGACCGGGCGACCGTATTTGAATTTGACGACCGTGTTTTGCCCGCCGATGGCGTTTGCCGAGCCGTGCAGGAGATTCGCCGTCGTCACGCCGCCCGCGAGCGCTCGATAAATCGTGATGTCGGTCGGGTTCAGAACGTCCTGCATCCGCGTCATCGAAGTCACGCTGAACGAAAATTCGTTAATCGCGTCGAGCATCGAATGCGAGTGACAGTCGATAATTCCGGGCGAGACGAATTTTCCGCTGCCGTCAATAACCTGCGCGTTTGCCGAAGCGCTCAGATTTTTTCCGAGGCGCGCAATTCTACCGTTTTGAATCAAAATGTCCGTATTCGTGAGCGTTCCGCGCGCGGCGGTCAAAACGGTCGCGTTGCGAATCAAAACGTCGTTCGGTTTTCGCGCCTGCGCCGAAACGGTGACGTTCGACGTCGTCAGTAAAAATAAACTCAGAAGAATAAAAGCCTTTATTTTTCTCATTCTTGGTTCTTCCCTTTTTCTAAACTCTTATGGAACTTTCGCTCCGCTAAACGGCGTCGCGCCCTGCGACGAAGTAGCCGTGCCGCTGATTTGAGTGCCGCTGACCTTGCCGGTAAAAGACACGTCCATATTCTGACCGCCGACGGCGACCGTCACGTCAAAGCTGAAGCTCTCGCCGGTCGCCGAACCGTTGCGGATTTGCGCCGTTCCGAAAAATCCCGACTGCACGTTTCCCGAAAGTTTTTCGCCTTCCTGTTTCAGCGTCAGCGTCACCGGGACGCTCTGACCGGGAATTTCGACCGTGATGTTCCACGCGCCGCTGATATCCGTTTTCGCCGTTGTGGTCGTAATGGCGCCGGCGCCGGTCGTCGCCGGTGTTTTTCGCTCGGGCACTTTCTGCTCGAAAAGCTTTCCGTCCACGAAAACGTGCGTAATCGCTTTGTCTTTCGCGAAAATATCGCCGCGCGAGACAATCAGATTAGCGATTTTTCCCTGCTCGATTGAGCCGAGACGATTTTCGACGCCGAAGATTTCCGCCGTCGCAAGAGTCATCGCCCGGATAGCCGCGTCTTTATTTAAACCGTTTTCAATCGCCTTGTTGGCGTTCGTCCAGAAATCGGTGATGTTCTGCATCCCGCCCGATTGAAACGCGAATCTGACGCCCGCCTGCGCCAGCCGCGCCGCGCCCTTAGGCGTTTCCGCGCGAAGCCGCAAAACGTCCAAATCTTCCGGGTCGGCGTCGGGCGAGGCGGCGGTCGTGCGTTTCGGAAAATTCAGCGAAAGCAGCACCGGAACGTTTTGTTCCTTTAATCTGCCCGCCACTTTCCACGCCTCCTGACCGCCGGAAATAATCGCTCTTAAATTAAATTCTTTCGCCAAATCCAAAGCGCGGATGATTTCGCGCTCGGTGTTGGCGTTAAAGACGATCGGCATCTGCCGATTTAAAACCGGAAGCAGCGCTTCGAGCGATTTGTCCGTTTCCGGGCGCTTCATCCCGCGCGGATTCGCGGCGTAATTTTTCTGCCATTCCTGGAGGCGCTGCGCGTCGAGCAGCATCTGGCGAATCGCGGAAAAAGTTCCCATCAAAGCCGTCGGATAAACGCCGCCCGGCAGCGTTCGGAAAGTGATGTGCTGCGCGAAAGGCGATTTGATGACCATCGTCGAAACCGACTCGCCCGCCAGATTTATCACCGCCGATTGACCGTTGAAAACGCCGTCGCGCGAGACGGTCAGAACGGTCGTGAAACCGTTGTTGCGCGGCGTTTCAAACTGCGCGTCGCCCGCTTTTAAAGTTTCGAGCGCCGAGGTTTCGGGCTGTAATCCGTTCGGGTAATTCGAATTCGATGGCGTCGGCGTCGCCTGCGGTTGAGCAGTTTGTTGCCCGGGCGGGCGCGCCGCCGGCAAGCCGAGATTCGTGTTGGCGTCGAAAAAGCCCGGATAAACCGTCAGACCGGCGCCGTCGAAAACGCGCGCGTCAGCCGGAACGCGCGCATTTTCGCCGACCGACTCAATCAAGCCGTCGCGGATGACGATTGTTCCGCGCTCAATCGCCGCGCCGGAAACCGTCACGATGCGCGCGTTCGTAATCGCCAGCGAGCCGGAAACTTGCGCCGCGAGCGGAAGCGCGCCGAGCCAGATAAACGCAAAAATAGCGAGCGTGTAACGCAGGATAAGTTTTTTCATAACTTTATTTGGAAGCTGAAAACAGATTTGCAAACTCGTGTTACGCATTTTCTCGTAAAAGGGTTTCAGTTGCAAATGAAATTTTGTTTTCCGCGCGGCTATTTACGATTCACGTCGAAAGTTTTACCATTGAAATATGAGCGCAGTAATTTTATTCGACGGAGTTTGTAATTTCTGCAACGGCGCGGTGAATTTTATTATCGAGCGCGACAAGACGGGCTATTTCAAATTCGCGCCTTTGCAGTCGGAAATCGGCGAAAAGCTTCTGGCGGAAAACGGCATCGACAAAATCGAAACCGATTCGGTCGTGCTGATTGAAGACGGCAAAGTTTACACGCATTCGACCGCCGCGCTGCGCGTTGCCCGCAAGCTGGACGGCGCGTGGAAATTCACTTACGGTTTCGTAATTGTGCCGCGCTTCGTGCGCAATTTTTTCTACAAATTGTTTGCCAAATATCGCTATAAAATGTTCGGCAAACAGGACGCCTGTATGCTGCCGACGCCGGAAATCCGCCAAAGGTTTCTGGCGATGAGTTAGACGGTGAAAGAAAAATTTAGTCCGCGAAATACTAAAGGAGTTTTGATGAAAGCAATCTGGAACGGCGCGGTTTTAGCCGAATCGGACGACACGATTGTCGTCGAAGGAAATCATTATTTTCCCGAAAATTCGATAAATAAAGAATATTTTCAGCCTTCCGAAACAAACACGGTTTGCGGCTGGAAGGGCACGGCAAGTTATTACGATGTCGTCGTTGACGGCGCGACAAACAAAGACGCCGCTTGGTTTTATCCCGATGCAAAAGCGGAAGCGAAAGAAATCGAAAATCGTGTCGCATTCTGGAAAGGCGTCGAAGTTGCGGCGTGAATTTTTTCACTGCAAAGCAAGCGCAAATTGCCGGTGAAAATATTCGTATTTCCCGAATATTTAATTAGATGAGAGAAGAGCATCGAAAACTTAAAATCCGGGAAAAAGTAATTATTCCCGGCAATTTAGTTTTGTTTCTGACAGCGGCGCAGCGGGAAATTATTGCAGGCGACGAACCTGCTATCATCGAATCGGACGACCTTTTACAATATGAAGAATATGATTGTGCATACGGCGGTTTAATAGATTCGAAAACGGGTGAATATGGATTTAGATATTTTCCTGATGAATATGATAAAGATGAACAAAGAGAAAATACCTGGGATATCAACTTGAACAAAGCTGATATTGAAAGAATTGTGACTGGAGAAACCACGGAATTATCTCTCTGGGCGTGTCTCGAAGATTCGTGCGGATGTAAATTTCCCAGCGCCGACGCCTCCTGCTTTTATTGTGATTGGGTTGAACAAACGAAATTATAAAAGCTCGTTTAAACAGCGCATCAATTATCTCGAAAGCATCGTTTTTTCCATTGTATTAAATAAACTTTTATTTCGTTGAAAATATGCAATCGCTGAAAACTTTAGAATACGAAAAACTTCTCACACTCTTTGCCGCTCGCGCGCAGACGCCGATGGGCAAGGCGCGCCTGCTTGCGCTTCAGCCTTTAACGAATCGCCTGGAACTTGAAAGAGATTTAAAAGCCATTTCGGAAACGATTTTTCTGAACGAGGAAAAACAGGTTTCGTGGCGTTTCTCGGAAGTTTTCGAGCCGACCAACGCAATTGCCGTTTTGCGGATTCGCAACGCGACGCTCGAACCTTTGTCGCTGCTGGAAGTGACGCGCCTTTGCAGTCAGGCGCTTTTCGCGCGCTCGATTATCGCGCCGGAAAAGGAAAACGTTCCGACGCTGTGGCGGACAATCGAAAATCTGCCGCCGACGCTTTTCGCCGTTATCGAAAGAATCAACAAAAAACTGCTGCCGAGCGGCGAAATCGACGACGCGGCTTCGCCCGAATTAGCCAGATTGCGGCGCGAAATCAACAACCAGCGCGCGCGGCTGACGAAATCGCTGGAAAGCCTGATGCGCAATGCGTCCGACGCGATTCAGGACGCGATTGTGACGCAGCGCAACGAGCGTTACGTCGTGCCGGTCAAGGCGGATTTTCGCGGCAAAGTGACGGGCGTGGCGCACGGTTTTTCGTCTTCGGGCGCGACGGTTTTTATCGAGCCGCTCGAAGCGATCGAGGCAAACAACGAATTGCAGGCTTTAAAAGAAAAGGAAGAACGCGAAGTGGCGCGCGTTTTATTCGATTTGACCGAGATGCTGCGCAATGAGCTGCCGGCGATTGAAGCCGCCGTCCGCGCCGTCGCCGAGCTGGATTTTATCAAGGCGAAAGTCGAATTTGCGCGCGCTTTCCGCGCCGTCGTGCCGCAGATTACCGACGACGAGACGCTTTCGTTGATTGAAGCGCGCCATCCGCTTTTAGAAGAAAATCTGCGCGCGCAAAATCAAAAAAGCGGTCAGCCGGAAAGCGAAGGACAAAGGACGACGGACGACGGACAAAGCAAAGAAATCGTTCCCGTTTCGTTTTCATTGACGAAAGAAAAAAGCGTGATGATAATTTCCGGCGCTAACGCGGGCGGCAAAACGGTTGTGATGAAAACCGCCGGATTGCTCAGTTTGATGGCGATTTCCGGCTTGCCCGTTCCAGCGCGCGATGCGCAGATTCCGTTTTACAAATCGGTTCTGGCGGACATCGGCGACAATCAATCCTTAAGCGCGAATCTTTCAACCTTTACCTCGCACATTTCGAACATCGCCGGAATGATGCGCGAATGCCGAAATCCGGCGCTCGTTCTGCTCGACGAAGTCGGCACCGGAACCGACCCGGAAGAAGGCTCGGCGCTGGGCGTCGCGATTGTCGACCATTTTCGCCGCGAGTGTTCGGCGCAGGTCATCGCTTCGACGCATTATCGCGGCTTGAAAATTTACGCGACGAACGACGAAACCGTGATCAACGCTTCGGTCGAGTTTGACGAGAAAACCTTGCAGCCGACTTATCGACTTTTGACCGGCTTGGCGGGCGCGTCATCCGGAATCGACATCGCGCGGCGCTTCGGCATTCCGCCGCCGGTCATCGAAAAAGCGCGCGAAAACGTCGATGTTTCGGCGCGTGAAGCTTCGGATTACCTGTTGAAAATCCGGCGCGAATCGCAGATTGCCGAGGATTTGCGCGTCGCGCTGGAAGAAGAACGCGAGGCGACGGCGAAAAAATACGCTCTGCTCGACATCGAAGCGCGAAAAAAAGAAAAGGAGCGGCAGAAGGAATTTGAAAACGAGTTGAGCGAAACGATTGACAATTTTGAGCGACAGGCGAAAGCCTTTGTTTCCGGCATCGAGGACAAAGCTTTGAAAGCGAGGCTGGAAAAGGAAATGCAGACGCGCAAAGCCGAATTGAAACGCGCGGCGATGACGAAAGCCGGCGACGGATTGACGCGCGGAAACGCCGACGCGGAGATGAATCCGCATTCCGCATTCCGCATTCCGCAGTTAAGCGACCGCCCTATCGAAACCGGAATGCGCGTTCTTCTGAAAACTTTCGGCTCGATCGGAACCGTCGAAAAAATTGACGGCGAAACGGCGGAAGTTCTCGTCGGCTCGATGCGTCTGCGCGAGAAAATCGTGAACCTGCAAGCCGTCGTCGCGGAAGAAAAAAAGAAGGAAAGCAAGCTCGAAAAACTGCAAAAACAATCGAGCGACACGCTTTTGCGGCTCGACACGGAAAATATGAACGCCGAGCTGAACATCATCGGCAAAACGACGGCGGAGGTCGATGATTTGCTCGACCCGTTTCTGGACGAAGCTTATCTGAACGGGTTTCAGCGCGTGCGCGTCATTCACGGCATGGGCACCGGCGCGCTCAGATCGGCGGTTCATCGACATCTAAAAGGACATCCGCACGTTTTGCGCTACACGCTCGCCCCGCGCGAGCAGGGCGGCGAAGGCGCGACGGTTGTCGAGCTGAAACAATAAAAGCGGAAACCAGAACAGTGTTGGAGCGTGGCATCTTTAGTGAAGAAGTGAGAATTTAGAACCGACAATTTTTCTCACCTCTTTTTCTGTCAGTTTTCACCTGCAACCCCACGCCCCAGCACCAGTCTGGTTTCCGCCTTTGATTAACCGGAAAGCTTAATCAACTCGCCAGGTGCGCTGCCGCTGCCGCCGACCGCGTTCCGGCGATAAAAACATCTATGTCGCAGTTTCCGCCAGAACGATACTGCACCGCCGACGCCGCCGGAAAAGCGCCGGAATCGTCAGCCGCGGCTTTCAGCGCATAACCTTCAAATCGGTTCGCGCCGAAAGCCGCAGCCGTCGTCGACAAAAAAATTGCAATAATAGAAAATAGTTTCGATTCGAATTTTTTCATTTTCATACTCTCCTATACTTTCTCCGCCTTCGCGCGCAGAGAGACAAATGCCCTGACCAGCCGAATCTTCAAAATGCAAACTTCGGAAAATTTGCCTTCAAACGGTTGACGGTCGTTTTGAAGTCGAGATTTTTTCTCGCCCGATTGACGAGAAAACACGCTGCGACTCCGCTTTTTTGTTAGGAAAGGGTCAAAAGAAATGCCGATTAAAGTCTGAAAATGACTTTTCGCTTGCGAATGCGCGGGCGGCGCGATATGATACGGTTACCATCCGGGTATCATTATGTTACGCTTGCTTTGGCATCGTTTCTGATGACCCTGATAAACCCCGCCTGATTGGTTACAGCCGATCGGGCGGGCTTTATTTTTTAAATCAATGCCCTGTAGCCTCGTTTTACCCGCTTCGAAAAAGCTCGAAAAGGATAGACGGAAGACCTTCGGAAAATGCGGCGTTGAGACGCACTTCAAGCCGCCCATTGAAATAAAAATTTAGCTTGGGAACTCAACCGATTTCGGCACTGGTAGCGGTCGGGAGAACCGTTGTGAGTCGAATCGGCAAACTTACGTAAATCGTTGCAAGATTTACACTTAATTCGCTGGCAAAAGGAAACGAATCAAATTAGTTTGGACATCTTCAAACTTACTCTCTTTGCCGCCGGAAGTCAATATTTTTTCTCTCTTTTTTTATGAAAAAACCGGTCGCTTTTCCGGCGCGGAATCGGTCTCCGGAAACGTCAATGATGACTACGCTTTAGTATAATATTCGTTTTGAGCCGAGACGAAAAAACAAAAAATGCGCCGCTCTGATTTCACAAAGCCGATGCATTTTTTGTTTTTTTTAATTAAAGCCCGAATTACAAAAATCAAACGACGGCTGAAACGCTCAATCGCATTTCCAGGTGTTGTTAATGCGTTTGGCAAACGCGCCGTCCACGCCCGCCGTGCCCTGTACGCAAACGCCCGAAGCGTTTTTCGCGCAGTCTTTGCAGTAGACAATCGCGCCGTCGGTAATCAGCGGCTGACCGTTGGAAACGGTCGTGGCGTAAACGATGAGGTCGTTGAAAGTCGTATTTTTGTCCATCTGCATCAAACCGTTAATCGTAAAACCGACATACGGCTTGTCCTGATTGCCTCTGACGCTCAGAAAACCCGTGCTTTCGTCGCGCTTGAAGTCATACCAGAAATTGGTCTGCCCCAGACGCAGCAGAGGCTTGTTGAAACTTAATGATTTGGCAGCCAGCAGCGGCTCTTCGTTCGTCTCGTCATCGTCTCTGATTTCGACGTCGTGCCCGAAAAAGTTCGGTCGCCGCTGAATAAAATTATTGCCGCTGCCTTCCGCCACGCGCCCGGTCTGGAACATTATTTTTCCGCCCTGAAAACCCGGATTCGGCACCGGCTGATTATTCTCGTCGCGACAAAAACCGGGCGTGATTGCCGGGTCGTAACAGAAACGGTCGCCGGTCGAAGTGATTTTTACATTCGGTCCGGCGACGACGGTTTTCGCGCCGTAGAAAGTTCCGCTCGAAATGTAATTCATCCGACCGTTCAATTCGACTTTATCGCCGAAATGGCTGCCGACGACGACCATCATCGTCGTCGAAATCGAGCCCGCCGGATTGACGTAGATGCTCTTTTGCCCGCGCTCGGCTGAGACGTTGATCATCGTCAGCGTGCCGAAAGTGTCGATATTGATAAACGGTCCGCCGATGTATGTGCCGTGGTCGTAGCCGCCGCCGAAACTCTCCTCGATGAGCATCGAGCCGCCGCGCTCCAGGTGAATTCCCTCGCCCGGCGCGACATAATTGAAAAGCGAATTGGTGACTTTCCAGTCGGTGTTGTAGGTGTTAATCCAGATTCCCGCCTTGTTGTTGATAAAAACGCCGTGGTCAACTTTTATGTAATCAAACTGCCACTGCCCGCACTGCTGATTGCTGGAGTTGCACGAAGTCGGCGTCTGGTCATTGGCGTTATGCACGTAGATGGCGCGGTCGAGATTTTGAAACGTGATGTTTTCGAACTTGAAAAACTGGCTCGAATTCGGGTTGTCGATTTGATTCGCCGGGTCTAGCTCCCATTTGCCCATCGCCTCGATGCCGTAATTGCCGGTCGAATCGCGCGGCGGCTCCTGCCAGCCGGCGGAATTACCCAAAAGCTCCAGATTTTTGATGGTGACGTGATTGGTGCAGCCGCTGATGCGGAAAATCGGCTGGTTCGGATGCCGCAGGCGAAGGCTGGTCGGGCTTTTCTTGAAAGGCAGATTGGTCGTCGGAATCGAGGCGTTCGGACTCGCGCCCTGAATGACGATTCCGCTCGGCAGCGCTATCCCTTTATAAGACGGATTACGCGTCTCGCCGTCGGTCGTGCCGACAATGTAGTTGCCCTCGGGAAAATAAAGCGTGCCGCCCTGCCGCGAGGCAATATAGGCGACGGCTTTTTTGATGGTCTGCGTGTAGTCGGCAGGCTCGGCAAAAGCTCCGCGGACGATCGGGCGAAAGTCCTTGACGTTAAAAAAACCCGTATTTTTCGTCGTCGGATACCAGAGATATTTGATTGCTCCCTGCAGCTGAATCTCGTAGTATTCCAGATTGCCTTCGAAACACCAGCGCCCTTCACCGTTCGGCGTGACGCGCCCCAGGTTCACGGTCGTACCGCTTCCCGCGCAGGCGGTTACGTCCGACGCGGTTCTTTTCGTGCCCGCGAAAAGAACATCGACGTAGTTGCTGCCCGAAGGTTTGTACCTGACCGGGCACGTCCCGCTCTCGTCCGCTTCGACGGTCAGCGAATAGCCTTCAAATCTGTTTTGGGCAATGGCGCCTGCCGCCGCGACGAGCAAAATTGCCATCAGACAAAATAGTTTCGATTTTAGTTTTTTCATTTTTTTATAACCTCGATTTTTGTCGGTTTTACCGAGGAACTCAGATTCCGTCAGGCTTTTTTATTTATTTCTTTCCAGACATATTTATCCTGCTTCGATAAGACTCAGACGGATTATAATGAGGGCTTCCGGCAAGGCGATTTCAAAACATTTCGGGCGAGTAATGAAATAAACTCGAACCCGCGCAACTCGACCGATGCAGCAAAGTTACTTTTTTTGTCGCCGAAAGTCAATATTTTCCGCCTTTTTATAAAAATCGGTTTTCCGTCCGTGTTTACCTTTTCCCGAAAGAATTCATATAATTGTTTGAAGCTAAAAAATTAATCGCCGATTGATTTTCTAAATCTTGTCGGCGCCGATTAGGTTATAGCCAGTTGTTGATATCGAAAAGCCGCCGGCGAACGCGAAATTTTACGAATTGTAAATGCCCGCCATTTCGTGTTTCTCCGTGGTTTTTATTTTTTTTATGAAGATTGTCGTTATCGGAAGCGGTTTTGGCGGTTTGGCGGCGGCGATTCGCCTTCAGGCGCAGGGGCACACGGTTGTCATCGCGGAAAAGCGCGATAAGGCGGGCGGGCGCGCGTATGTTTACGAGCAGGACGGTTTTACGTTTGACGGCGGACCGACGATTATCACCGCGCCGTGGCTGATTGACGAATTATTTGAGCTGGCGGGCAAAAAAACTTCGGATTATGTCGAGCTGGTCAAGCTGAATCCTTTTTACAATATCCGTTTTGAAGACGGCACGGTTTTCAATTACAACGACGACCCGGCGGTTTTGCGCGAGCAGATTCGCCAGTTCGACGTCGACGGCGTTGACGGCTACGAGCGTTTCGCGCGCGATTTGGGCGACATTTACCGCGCCGGTTTCGAACTGATTGACCAGCCGTTTTCGCGCTGGCAGGATATGCTGCGCGTCATTCCGACGATGATTCGGCTGCGCTCGGACCGCTCGGTTTACAAATTCGCCGCGCGTTATTTCAAGGACGAGCGCCTGCGGCAGGCGTTCAGCTTTCATCCGCTTTTAATCGGCGGAAATCCATTCACGGCGACCTCGATTTACGCGATGATTCACCGCCTCGAACAGGAATACGGCGTCTGGTTCGCCAAGGGCGGAACCGGCGCGCTGATTCAGGCTTTATGCAATCTTTTTATGGATTTGGGCGGCGAGATTTACCTGCAAGCCGAGGTCGAGGAAATTTACGTCAATCGCGCGGGCGAAGCCGGCGGCGTGCGCCTGAAAACCGGCGACTTTTTTCAGGCTGATGCGGTCGTCTCCAACGCGGACATAGCTTTTACGTATTTGAATTTGGTTAAAAGCGAGTTCAGGCGGAAATACACCGACCGGAAAATTCATTCGATGACTTATTCGATGTCGCTTTTCGTCTATTATTTCGGGACAAATAAAAAATATGAAAATATGGCGCACCACGAAATCATAATGGGCGCCAGATACAAAGGCTTGCTCGACGACATCTTCAACAAAAAAATTCTGGCTGACGATTTTTCGCTCTATCTGCATCGCCCGACGGCGACCGACCAGACGCTCGCGCCCGACGGCTGCGACAGTTGGTATGTTTTGTCGCCGGTGCCGCATCTGCAAGGCAAAACCGATTGGAAAACGGAAGCGAGCGTTTACCGCGACAAAATCGTGAAATATCTGGAAGAGCGCTATATGCCGGATTTGTCGAAACACATCGTCAGCGAGCATTATATCGACCCGCTGCATTTTCAGAACGACTTGAACAGCTATCTCGGCAGCGCCTTTTCGGTCGAGCCGACGCTGATGCAGTCGGCGTTTTTCCGCCCTCATAACCAGAGCGAAGACGTCGCGAATCTTTATTTCGTCGGCGCGGGCACGCATCCGGGCGCGGGATTGCCGGGCGTGATGAGCTCGGGGAAAATCGTGGCGAATCTGATCGGGAAAAACATTTAACATTTAACATTTAACATTCATCATTTATCATTGAACGTTTACGGCTTGCGGTTCGTTATCTAAAATTGGACAAATCGGTATTGAAAAATGTTAAATGTTAGATGTTGAATAAAAATGTGGTATTGGACAAAAGTTTTATTTTTCGTTCTGGTCGGCGCGCTCGTCGTCTGGGCGGGTTACGAATTTTTCACTTTTCCGAATATTTCCAAGCTTCGCAATGAAAATCCGACGACGACCTCGATGATCGAATATCGAATTTCGGAGGCGAAGACGAACGGGACGGAGCCGAGGAAATATATGATCTGGATGCCGATTGCGCAGATTTCGCCGAATCTCCAAAAAGCCGTTTTAGCGGGCGAAGACACGCATTTTTTCGCGCATAAAGGTTTCGATTGGGACGCGATTCAAAAAGCCTGGGACGAAGCGCAGAAGGAAGCCGAAAAAGAAGCCAAAGAAGAAGGCGATTACGACCCGGACGCGTGGATTCCGCCGATGCCTTCTTTCAAACGCGGCGCTTCGACCATCACGCAGCAGCTTGCCAAAAATCTTTATTTATCGGAAGAACGCTCGTTTTTGCGAAAAGGGCGCGAAGCCGCCATCACCTATTTTCTGGAGCGCGAGCTGTCGAAAAAACGCATTCTGGAAATTTATCTGAACGTTATCGAATGGGGCGACGGCATTTACGGCGCGGAAGCCGCCGCCAGAACTTATTTCAAAAAATCGGCTTCGGATTTAACGCCGAGCGAAGCCGCTTATCTTTCGGCGATGATTCCAAGCCCGCTCAACGTCTTTAACCCGAACAAAAACAAAAAGCGCGTCGTCCGCCGACAGAAGGTTATCCTGCGCGGGATGAACTACATCAAAATCCCATAAATAGTCTAGAGAGTCTAGAGAGTCTGGAGAGTCTGGAGAGTCAAATTGAAGAATTTTCTCTTTGACTCTCCGGACTTTCCATTAATTTTTACCCTTCGCCGCTGCCCGGCGTCGGTGTCGGAACGGGCGTCGGCGTTCGGGTCGGCGTCGGCGCGGCAGTCGGCGTCGGTGTCGGAACGGGCGTCGGCGTTCGGATCGGCGTCGCCGTCGGGACGGGCGTGGCGGTTGGAACCGGCGTCGCCGTCGGCACGGGCGTCGCCGTCGGAACCGGTGTCGGCGACGGTGTCGGCGTAATATTCGGAGTCGGACCGCCGGGCGGCAATTCCGTATTTCCGTAGCTGTCGCGCGGAATCAGCGCTTCGACAAACTGTATGTTTCGAAGCCCGATCTGCGTAATGCCTTCGAGCTGGTACTTTTCGCCGTCCTGAAGCGGATAAGCCGTCTCGACGATGACGCTCGGCTCGACCATTCTGACCAGCGTTTGCTCACCGTCGGCAAGCTGCGTCACGGGCTGGTCGAAAATCAGAGTTCCATTGCCGGTCGGTTTCAAAATATACCGGAATTGCAGAGAAACGACGTGTTCGGCAATGACGCTGTCGGAATATCCGGCGTTTTTGACGCCGAAAACGCGGCGCAGCAGCTTGCCGTCTTCATCGACGAAAAACTGGATTATCTGCATCCGCATCAGCGTCGTCGGGCTGCGGCTCAGATTCGTCGCCGAAGCCAGATTTCCCGTAGCCCCGGTGCGATTCAGCCCGTAGGCGTCGCCGTTTTCCCAGTAAATTGTCCAGGCGGCGTCATCCTTGCGCGTAATCGTGCCGAAGGTCGAGCTGGCGCCGTCCGAGATAAAATAGATTTCGCCGGTGTTAAATTCCGTCAGATCGCCGCCCGGAATCCAAATCGCGCCGGTGTTGTGATTCGTCCGGTTGACCGGAATCGAACGCGGCGTAAAGCTCGGGTCAGCCGCCAGAACGGTAATCCGGTCGGTTCGCTGGCGGATATTTTTCGCCGGATTCGAGTCCGGAACCGTTGTTCCCGCCGGAATGTTGTCGTCCGAGATAACGCCGCCCAGACTAATAAAACCTCTGTTCGTCGGGTCTAAAACGCTCGCGCTCTGCGTCGTCAGATATCTGGTGACGAAGGCGGTCGGAATCCAGACGTTGGCGATGCCTTTTAAACCGTCGCCCGCCGAGAGAATATCGCGCGACAGAAATTCCTGTGAATTGCGCAGTCCCTGACCGGCGTCGGTCATCTCGTAGTTGGCGTTGGCGGTGATAATCGTACCGCGCATCAGAGAGAAAACCGTCGCCGTAATGATGAGCATCAGCACCATCACAATCATCAATTCCAGAAGGGAAAAGCCGGACTGCTTATTTTTTTCAGGTAAAATTTTCATTTCTTTTTTTGTCATGCGCGCTTTGCCATTCGTTTTTTGCAAGTCGGGTAAAATATCGAGTTTTTCAGTTTCAATTCAACTGGCGAAAAACAATGGACAAAGCGCGAATGACTATTCGCGTAATTTCTGTCGGAATCCGGTCGACGAGACGTATTGGAAGAAAGGCGTTCCCGGCGGCAGTTGATTCGGATTGAGAAAAGTCTGGTCGAAGCTCCAGTTTCGACGCGGCGGCATATAAATGACCGACGTGTCGTTTTCCCAGTTGGAAAGCGCCTGCGTCGAGCGATAAAGCGGAATAAACGAGCCGGCGTAATTCCAGGTGCGCGTCGTGCCGTTTAAATTCCACGTTTCCAGAAAGCGAGGGAAATTAATCACGCCGCCGTTGCGGCGCAAGCCGTCGGCGTCTCTGCCCGGTTGCGCCGTCAGGCTGGAAATATTCGTTCCGGCGATAATTCCGGCTCTGACGGTCGTGCTCTGCGTCACGTCCGGCAGATTTTCGTCAGCCATCCGGTAGCCTTCGCCGGTTAAGTTTCGCGCGTCGGCGCTGCCTTCCGGGTAAAGCCCGCTCAGCGCGTCAAACCACGTTTTGGAAAGAGCGAAAAAGGAATCCGAAACAATCGAAGACGGTATCTGCGCGCCGGTAAAACCGCCGTCGTTCAAGGTCGAACCGCCCGACGGGATGCCCGTAATTCCGGTCGCGTTGTAGTTGCCCCACAGGTAGACCATATTTTCCGAAGCGACGGAAATTCCCTTGGTCGGCGAAAGCTTTCCGGTCGCCGCCGTAAAACTCAATTTCTCGGCGTTGAAAAGTCGAATGCCGCGACGGTAATAATTATTCGGATTCGTCCATTTTGAGATGGTTTCGGCGCGCGGGCGACGAGCCGCCTGGTCGGCGGGCAGCACGGGCGCGCTCCAGGTCGTTCCCAAATCGGGCAATTCCTGCGTATCTTTCTGCAAAGTTCCTTTTTTGTTGGCTCCGGCGCGCGTCGAATCCCAGCCGTAATCGATGACGTCTTCGCCGGCATCGAGCGTGTTGTTCGGTCCGTAAATATCTTCGTTATCCACAGAGCCGTTAGTGGTGTTATATTGCGTGCCGTCTCTTTTATACTCGATTTTCACGCGGTCGCCGCGACGGTCGGAAACGTATACGACGTAGCCTTCCGTGCCTTGAATGTTCGTGCTGAGAGCGTTTGTTCCCGCCAAAAGATTGCCGTCGTAAAGACCGTCGAGCCAGCGCGCCAGATTTTTCATATTGATTTCGACGACGCCGGTCATTCCGCGCTCGTAGATATCAAACTCGCTCAACTGGCTTCTGAACCAGCCTTCGCGGACGTTATAGACATTTATCGGAACAATCTGGTTGAGACTCGTCGGGTTCGGGTCTTTTTCGCGGGTCGGATTTCCCGCGTCGTCGTCGGCGACAGAAGTCGGCGCGGCGCTCAGGAAACCGCGCGTGGCGTCAAAATATGCGGTCGGGTCGGCGATGAGCTCGCCGTCGACGATGCTTTGATAATTGTTTGTTAAAGACGTCAGGTCAAAACCGTTTCCCGCGCGGTCGCGGCTGCCCTGCACGAACGCCGCCCACAAAGGACGCTGCAAATACACGACGCCGTTCGGCTCGCCTTCGGTCATACCGAGGCTGAGAATCGTCTGCGTGACGTCGACCGTCGTGCCGTCGGGCTTGGTGACTTCTATCAAAATTCTGCCGCGAATGCCCGCGCCGCCCGGAACCCAATTGCCGTTGACGTTTTCGCCGCTGCTTTTCACGCCGCGCACGGTCATCGCCGTTTCTACCGCCGCGCCGCTTTTTTTCTGGACGACAAATCTATCGGTTGAAACATAGCTTCCCGAATCGTCAACTCGTTTTAGAACAGCGCCGTTTGCCAGGGGCGACGGCGAAAAAGCCGAAAGCAGAACGCCTTTGCCGGCGGGAATTCCGGCGACGTTTGCCGCGCCCGTGCCCGCCGATTCGTCGTCAATCAAAATCCGCACCTGCGATTTCGAGTGATAACGCGAAGCGGCGAGAATTTCGCTGTCCGAAGGAAGCGAGCGTTTTATCAATTCGGCGGGCGAGCTGCCGTCGAGTTCGAGCGGCATTTTCAACTGCGTCGCGCCGGTCGTGTTGGTTAAAACCTGACCGCCGAAGCGGTTCGGCGTGCCGCTGACCGGCGAGCGCACGGAAAGCGATTCCCAGCTCGGATTGGCGATGCCGTTGGGGCTGCCCGGAAAATAACCGCGCGTTCCCGGCGTGCTGCCGGGCAGATTCGGTCCGCCCACCGTGCCCGAACCGGACGCCATACTGCCGCTGCCTAAAGTGCTCTGCACATTAATGCTGTTGACCTCAAACCAGACGTTTTGGTTTCCGCCCTGCGTGTTCGGCTCGCCGCCGCGCGTCGCGTCGCGGATAAATTCGCCCGCCATCGTCACGCGGTTCAGAAATTTCGTGTTGCGCAGCGCGTAAACGTTGCCGTTGCTGTGAATTCTGCCGTTAAAAGTCATCAGCGGTCCGGGATGAATCTCGACGTCTTCGTTGCTGAAAATGCCGAATTGAAACAGCGGCACGAGATAATTGTTAAATTCGCGCTCTAACTTGACCTGCGTTCCGTTGTGAATGCTGGTCGCGGTCGAAGACATTTTGTATGGAACGATGCTCGCGTAAAGCCCGGCGTAAGGTCCTTCGGGAATATTGACGCGCGGATACGTGGTCGCGGGCAGATTCTGCATCGTGCGAAGCGCGTTCAGTCTGACATCGTCTTCGCCCAGCGATTGATTGAAAGTGTAGCCTTCACTAACTAACTCCGGCGGCGGCGAATTTTCGATAAGCGTCAAATCCGCATCGGTCGGGCGCATTTTGCTGCGAAACAAATCGCTGAAATCGTGATTCATTTTTTCGAGCGCCGAAGACGAGGCGTAAAAAGCCTGCGTGCGCTGCAAATCGGCGCCCGCGATGCGGATTTCGGTCGAAGAAAAAGTCAGCGCCGTCAGAGCCACGACCGCCATAATCGCCACGATAATCACGGCAATCGCCAGAGCCACGCCGCGCTCGTTTCTTTTTTTGTCTTTTATTTTAATTCCTGACTTCATTGCCTTTTCCGCCTTTGGAAATTTACCTGGTGATGCGCGATTCGTCGTTGATATAGGAAACGCCGCGCAATTCGCCGATTTTTCCGCCCGAACCGTAGTATCGAACCTTGATTTCGACCTTTTTCAGAGTCGTGTTCAGATTCGTGATGATGATTTGGCGCACGTAACCGCTTCTGACTAAGGTCGGGTCGTCGATGTCGTCGCCCGTGCCGTAGGTTCCGTCCGCGCCCGCGCTGCGCAAATCGTCGTCCGTTCCGTTGACGCCGTCCGGTCCGGGATTCAGCGAAACTTCCTTGTAGCCGTTGCTGAAGCCGTTGAACGTGTTCGGCGTTCCGTTGTTATCTACGCCGCCCGAATTGGCGATTTGTTTGAAATCGAGCCGCCGCGTGTTACGCAGCGATTCGATTTCTTCGATTGAAGAGACGATGACGAGCTTGGCGTTCGAGACGTTGCGGCTGATGGCGCTGAATTCGAGCGCGTAGGTGATGGCGGCGGCGGTTCCGATTAAACCGATGGTGATAATCAGAATCGCCACGACCGCTTCGATCAGCGAAAAGCCTTTTTCGTCGCGGCGCGCGGAATTCGAGTTTTTTTTCTGTTTAAGATTATTCGACATAAGCATTCACGCCGCGACTGTAGCGCCACACTTTGGCGCGCCCGCCCGCGCCGAGCACGGAAACCGCAAAAGCCGTCTCGGAAGGATTTTTGCTGTTATAGAAAAACAAAGCTTTATTTATCGGAATATCGCTGGCGTCGACGACCGAGCCGTCCGCCTGAAACGTGATTTCCACCGCGTTTGCCGAAAGCGAAGTCATATTCGCGCTGTCGGCAAGCGCCGAAACCGGCGCGCTCGCCGGACGACCGTAAATCACCTCGCCCGGCTGCAAGCCTTCGCCCGCCATCGTGACCGAACGATTTTTCGTATTTCCCAGAGTGCCGAAGCTGCCGCCGTAAACGACAACCTTTTTATCGGCGTCGTCGTAACGGAAAGTAATCGCCGTGCGCTGCGACATCGCTTCCTGCCGCGCCTCGCGCAAGCTGCTGACGATCTGCCGCTGCATTCCGGAAAAACGAAGCGCGCGGCGCGAAGATATTAATTGCGGCAAAGCCAGCACGACCAAAATCGCAATGACGAAAAAAACGATTACCAGCTCCGGCATACTGACGCCGCTCTGCCGATTAAGAGTTATTTTTTTATTAATCCCTGTGTTTTTCATCGCTTTTCAAATCCCTCGAAAACAATCTCTACTCACCATAAGATTGAATAAGTTTGTTGTTCCAGGAAAAATAGTGTTTATCACAAAAATATTTCGGCGATGAACTCTTTTTAAAGAAAACTTGTCGCCTTCGAGTGTGTATTCGAATCGATTGACTTGCTGCGCGGTCGGACGGAGAAAAAATTCCCGTCAGAAGTGAGCCGGTTCTGACGGGAAGAGGAAAGAAACTTGTTTAAGTGGCGAGTTCTTTTTCCAGGAGAAGCTCTGCACGACGCAGTTCGTAACGGGCGCGCCCGAAGTTTCCTTCCGGCGATAAAATCGCGGCGATAAAATAATCTTCACTGACAAATCGCAGGAGGAAAACACCGCCTTCGCCGGTAAAAGTCATTTCGTGAAGCTTACCGAGTTCCATCTCGCTGCCCGCGCGATACGCGTTTTTAATCAGCGCGGCGAACTCGGCGGCGGCAACGTCCAGATTCATTTCCGCCAAAGCCCCGAATTGCCAGACTTTTTCGACGACGATTCCGTCCGTTCCCATTATCAGCGCGCCGAGACAGCCCTCGGTGCGCCTCATTGCGTCGTGCAAAATTTCCCTGAACACTGAACACTCCGTTTGCTGCAATTACGGTCTCGACGGGTTATTCGGACTCGGTTCGGCGACCGGCACGAGCGGAACGATAGGCTGCTGCTGCTGCATCGTGTTTGTCGTCGGGCTTGAGTTCGACTGCGGGTTGCCGAGCGGAACCGGCTGCAGGATGGTCGTCGTGCGGGTTCCGTCGCTGACTTTCGAGGGTATCTGATTACCGTTAAAGTCGGGGCGATAAATGCGCGGCGTAATGAAGAATAAAATTTCATTCGTCGTGCGCGAGACGGCTTTGCGTTTGAAAAGGTTTCCGAGAATCGGAACCTGCGACAAGCCCGGCGTGCGGAACTGGTCTTCGCCTTCGGCGTCGAGCAGCGCGCCGCCGACAATCGTCGTGCCGCCGTCCGGAACCGTGACGTAGGTTTTCATTCTCTGCGTGTTGATGGCGGGCGTTCCGCCGACGCCGATCAGGCGACCGACCGAGTTGTTTTCGGCGACGATGTCCAGAACAACCGTTCCGACGTCCGTTATCTGCGGCGTAACTTCCAGACGCAGCGGGACGGAAACGTATTCGGTCGTCAGCGCGACAGCCGTTCCGGCGGTGCCGGGCTGCGTGGTGACGATGGGAATCTGCGTGCCGCTTTCGATTTCGGCTTTGCGATTGTTCAAGGTCGTCACGCGCGGTGTGGCGATGGTTTTGGCTTGTCCTTTATTTTCGCCAGCGGTAATCAGCAAATTGATTTGCGCCGTGCCGAAAATGCCGGTCGTCAAGCCGAGCACCGAGTTGGCGAGCTGCGATTGCAG
This sequence comes from Pyrinomonadaceae bacterium, assembly GCA_036388635.1. GTDB lineage: Bacteria > Acidobacteriota > Blastocatellia > Pyrinomonadales > Pyrinomonadaceae > JALZHR01. The sequence continues at coordinate 21,785 of DASVRL010000003.1, read as the reverse complement.
GCTGCCGTTCGGATTGACATTACCGGGAACCTGTAATAATCCGCCGTTTTGCGTGCCCGTTCCTCCGCCTTCCGCAGGCGGCTCTAAAGGCAGGGTTGAAAATCCGCCGCCGCTGCCGCCGCGACCTAATAAGACTGCTGAGAGCTGCGCGCCCAAATCACGGCTGAAGTTGCGCGAAGCGATAACGATGCGGGCTTCGATTTCAACCTGCGGTTCCGGGTTATCGAGCAGCAGAATCAACTGGCGAATGGCGTCAATATTTTCGCGCACGTCGGTGATAATCAGCGTGTTGCTGCGATTATCGACTTCGACCGCGCCGCGCCGGGAAAGACGTTTTTTGACGACGCCTAAGATTCCCTGGTCTACGCCGCCGGCGCCGCCGCCGCCGCCCGAGGACGTTCCGCCCTGAAAGCTGGTTTGCGAAGCGCAGGCTCCGGCACAGGCGTAATTAAGACGAATAAATTCCGTGTAAAGCGGCGAGCTGTCGAGCTGGCTTTCCCTGATTTTATTCGCGACCGCCTGCTCGTTGGCAAGCGTCTGGCGCTCGGCAACGCGCAGAATCGGACCGTTGACCTGCACGCCCAAATCCTGCGATTGCAGAATCGAATCGAGCGCGATGTTCCACGGCACGTCGCTGACGTTGACCGTCACGGGAACGTTTTTCACCGATTTGTCGATGACGAAATTGACGCCGTATTGTTCGGTAACGTAATTAAGAATATCGCGGATGTCGGCGTTGACGACATTCAGGTTAATCGGTTCGCCGATGAAACCGGGTTTTCCGTAATCGGTTCCCTGTCTTGGCGTACCGACTCTCTGGGCGGAAACCGCCAGAGTGAATACACCGATTACCATTAAAGCAAGCGCGGCACGAGTACCGAAACTGCTCAGTTTTTGAAGAAAAGTCATGCTTCCTCCCTCACAAATCTTTCCTGTCATAGGCGGACAGTGATGTGTTATAGGTTTTTAATTGGATTTTGTCAGGCGCGACCGAAGGGTTCCGACCGCGCGTTTAAGAATTTAAGATTGGCTACTACTACTACTACTACTACTACTGCTGCTGTTTGTTTTCGGCAACTTTGACGGGTTTCTTTTCCGTTGTTTTACCGGAAGATTTCTGTTGTTTGCCTTTTTTGTTTTTATCCGTCGGTTGCTTTGCCGCATCTTTCGGATTTACTTCGGGCTGGCGCGCCATCTCGTCGAGCGGCGAGAGGATCGGAGCCGTCGGCGAGGATATTACGGCGGGTTTATTTTCGGCAGTGTTGGCGGGCGTTTGCGCAGGTGTTTGCGCGGGTGTGGTGGTTTCCGTTTTGGCGGTCGTGGTGGTTTCGACCGGAGCCGTGCCGTTGACTTCCTGCTCGACGGTGTATTGCCGCAGAGATTTGCTTTCTTCGGACGCGATAAATTTACCGTTCGTCCATTTCGTCACGCGGCGGAAAACGAGCTTGTTTTCTTCAATCGCCACGAGCTGACCGTCAAAAAACTTTTCGCCCGGATAGATTGTGTAAGAAAGCTTTATCGGCTTGGCTTCGACCATCGCCGCGTATCCGCGCGGGGTGCGGAAAATTCCGGTCACCGCCATTTCGTCGAGCGTCAGGACGCTGGTCACTTTCGGAATCGGCTGATTGCTGGCGACCGCCGTTTCGCGCAGGCGTTTATAATAATTGATGCGTTCCTGGATGGCAGGCGGGACGACCGGCGACGGCACTGCCGGAATGGGTTTGACGACCGTTTTGCCGTCTTTGTTCGTCACCGTCATCGTTTTCGCGTTCGGGTCGCGCGGCTTCGCCACGCCGAGTTTGGCGAACGGGTCGCGCACCTGGGCGTCAGCGGGTGTGACATCTCCGGCAACCAGCAGAAAGCCCGCGGCGGCGACACTCAAACTTAAGAAACGGAACATTTTCGATTTTTTTATCATGGCTTTTTCTCTCTTCAACAAAACTCTTTAGCTTTTGAATTTATTTGGCAACGGGAGCCGGCGGCGTCTGCGCGTTGGGCGCGGCAGGCTGACCGGGCGTGGTCGGCGCGGCTCCGTTCGGCTGCTGCGGGTTGGTCGCCGTCGTTAAATTTTCGGGCGAAGCATAATAAGCCGTCAGCAAAAACTGCGCGTGGAGCGTTTTGTCAGCCGACTGTTTCTCCAGCTGCTTCAGGTTGAAATCGGTGATCGAGACGATTCGCTGCAATTTCGCCATCTTTTCAAAAAAGGCGCGCAGGTTATTGAAATTACTATCGACTTCGACTTCGACCGGCTTTGCCATAAATCCGTCCTGCTGCGCATCGTCGCGCGGTGAAAAGCGCATCACGATTAAGCGGCTGTCGCGCGCGGTGTCCTGAAGTCCCTGCAAAACGTTGGTGATTTCGCGCACTTCCGGCAGCAGAACTTTCAATTCGTCATACTCCGCCGATTTGCTGGCGTAAAGCGAGCGAAATTCGTTGATGCGCTGCGTGGCGATTTGCGCCGCCTGATTTTTGGCTTGCAGCTGCGATACTTCGTCGTTTATGTTTTGAGTTTCGGCGCGCGTCTGGCTGGTCATAAAATACCAGACGCTCAAGTAAATTATCGACCCGATACCGACCAGTATCAGAAGCTGCCAATGCCAAGCGAGTGCTTTAAATTTTTCCATCGTAGTTTTCCTCGTTCTGTTACTTTCCCGTCAGCCGACTAAACCTGCTGGGGCGGCGGCTGGAGATAAAGAATTATTTATCCTGATTTTTCGCGACCTGCGGATTTGACGCGTTCGGTGCGGCGTTCGGCGGCGTCTGTGCGTTCGGAGTTTGTCCTCCCGCCGGCACATTTGCCTGCATCTGTTCCGGGTTGGGTTTGCCCCCCGCCGTGTAGGAAGTGCGAATTGTGAAGTTGACCGTCTCTAATTTCGGAACTTCGGCGGAGCCGCCCGTCATTCCGGTCGGCGTGGCGACCTGATTGCTTTGAACTTCTTTGCGCTGCGTCTCGATGTTCAGATTCGAGAAAAGACCGGAAGAAAATTCGAGGCTGCGTCCGAACTGCGTGACGGCGGCTTCGTCGGGCGAGTTTCCTTTAATCGTCAGCTGGTCGCCTTTCTGATCGATGCTTTCCAGATAAAGTCCCGGCACCATTCCGATTCTTTCGCGCACGGCTTCCAGCACCGAGCTCGGACCGGACTGTGAAGCGCGCAGAGTTTTAATGGCGTTGATGCGAGAGTCGATATTGGCGATTTTTGTTTCCAGTTCTTTCTGCTCTTTCATGACGGCTTCCAGTTCCTGGGCAATTTTCTTCTGTTCGTCGAGCTGGCGCTCGGCTTCGGCTTTCGCCATCTTCGATGAAACGATGTCCCAGCCGATGACGCTAATCGTCAAAACAGCCACGACCAGCGCCATCAGGAGCAGGCGCGAAGCCGGGCTGCCGACTTTCTTTTCGACGGCGACAACGGCGGAGGCTTGCTTGTCGGTTACAGATTCTAAAAGGTTTATCTTAATCATCTTCTTATTCCACTCCTCTTAGTGCCAGACCGACGGCGACCGCCATCTCAGGCATAATTTCACTCAAATAATCGGGGTCAAATTTTCTGGCGTCGACCTTGATTTGACGGAACGGGTCGAGAACTTCGACCGGCAGCTCAAGACGCGTCGAAAGGTCTTCGGGCAATCCGGCGAGCTTTGAGCCGCCGCCCGAAATCAAAATTTTCTGGACGGGAACGCCGCCGTCTTCGCTGGTCGCGCGATAGAAATCGAAAGTTTTCTGAATTTCCATCGCGACCATTTCCATCACGTTATCCATTAGCGGCTCGATGGCTTTTTCCTCGACGCCCTGCGCCGCGTCGGGGACGCCGCGTTTGACGGCTTCGGCTTGCTGGTAGCTCAAGCCCAGACTTCTCTGCAAAACATCGGTAAACTGGCTGCCGCCGACGGTGATGTCGCGCGTAAACAGCGAGCGATTGCCCTGCACGATGTTGACGTTCATCGTCGAAGCGCCGATATTTAGTAAGGTCACGACTTCCGTTTCTGCCGGCTGATAGTTGACTTCGTAGCAGTTTTGCAGCGCAAAAGTATCGACGTCAATCACGACCGGCTGTTTTCCGGCAAACTGGATAACCTGTTTCAGATTGTCGATTCGCTCGCGTTTGCAGGCGGCGATTAAAACCGTGGTGGCTTCGGCGTTTTCCGCCGTGATGTGATAATCGAGGCTGACGTCCGCTAAATCGTACGGAATATGTTCTTCGGCGTGCCAGTCGATCGATTCTTCCAGCTCGTCGCGGCTCATCGGCGGCAGAACGATATTTTTAACGATGACCGAGTGACCGCTGACGCCCGTGACGACTTGCGCAGCCTTTATCTGATGGTCGTTGCAGACGTTTTGAATCACATCGGAAACCGTGTTCAACTCCATAATTTGACCATCTACGATGGTATTGTCGGGCAAGTTTTCAAAACCCAAACTGACGAGGTTCAGGCTGTTCATTTTGCCTTCGAGTTCGACGACTTTGACAGAACTGGAGCCGACATCTAAACCGGCGACACTTTTCTTTTTACCGAACAGCATTATCTTCTCCTTACTTCTTTTAGCTTTTTTATCGCGGCGTGCGATTGGAACTTTAAAAAATTAAACGGGCATTTTAGTCTTATTTGGAAATGAATTTTGTCACCTTGGCGAAACCAGCAACTCTAGACAGGACTTCTCTCGGACAGGCTAAACTGTAGGACTCAAGCCAAAACACCCGTTTGTTTTCCATCTTTTGATGAGCGCAACATTTAATAAACTCTTGTGTATGCGAAATTTGGATACCTTTTGTGCTTTCAGGTGACGATAGGAACAGCGCAGTATTACCGCTGTTAAAATTAAACTACAAGATTTAATAAACATTGTCAACAAGTATTTGCATTGTTTAACAGCAAAATGAAAGTTTTTCTCTCAGAATGATGAAAGCATTCGGTCAGAGTGAATAAACAATGAGATTTTGATTAAGCAATTAAGCCTTAAAAAAGGCTTTGGGCTTCGGGATTCAATAATTTACCGTTAGACGGCAATCAATCCCGAATCTCGAATTCTGAATTTTGAATCCCGAATCCTTTTTTTTATTTGCTTCGGTTCTTAAATCAGATTGGCGAGCGCGATTTTAATCAACCGCGCCGTTTCTTCAGGTTTTTCAAACGGGAAAAGATGCGAGCCTTCGGTGAAATAAAACCGGAAGGAAAAATTTCGGCGCATAAAGCCGAGGCGCGCCAGACGGGCTTCGCGCGAGCGCGTGCCGCCGATATACGCTGCCGGAACGCGCAGCTTTCCGCGATGTCTGGAAAAATCGTGCGGAATCGTTTGATAAATCTGCGATTCGATTTGCGGCTCGAAAAAAAGCTCGATTCCCTTTTCGCCGTCAATCGTTCCATATCGGACGTAATCGCGCAGAACCGTTTCGTCAAAGGAATTAAATTTTTCCTTGCGCCGGAAATGCTCGAAGGCTTCCGCCTTTGTTTTCCAGTGTGAGCGGCGAGAATTGGCGGCGCGCACTAAAGGCAGTTTTTCAATCAGATTGGTTTTTCGCAAAAATTTCAAACCCGCCGCGCTCAGCGGGCTGACGATGGGCGCGTCGAGCAAAACAAGGGCGCGGTAAAGCTCGGGCTTTTCGACCGCCGCCAGAAAATGCAGGATTCCGCCCAGGCTGTGACCGACGCCGACGACCGGCTCGCCGCAGTAACGCATTTCGATTTCTTCGCGCAGTTCGTCTTTCAGATGCTGCCAGCCGACGCTGACGGGAAAGCGCGGGTTATGCCCGTGGCGTTCGAGATAATCGATTTCAAACTCGTCCGCCAGACAAGCGAAAAGTCGGCTGTAAGTTCGCGCGGGAAAACTGTTGGCGTGAGCAAAATGAATTTTCGGCTTTTTCATTTGTCCGAATCAATCTTAACAGCAAAACTTTTTCGCACAAACCGCAAAAAAAATCACTTTGCGACGTTTGCGAAAAAGCTTTGCGTGCCGGGCGTTTAAAGAAAAAGATTAAACGCCCGGCACGCAAAGCTGCCGCCGAGAACGCGAAAGACGTTCCTTTTAGAAATCGAATTCGGTTCCGGTTCAATTATCCTTTTTTGCCTGCGAAGCGTTGATTACGTATTTGCCCCAAATCGCGCTGCGCAGCTGCCCGGCTAGTTTGACGTCGATTTTTTCGAGCGCCTTCAGCTGTTCGTAAGCCGCTTCGCGATTGCCGTTTGCCATATAAATAACCGCCAGATTACATATCGCTTCGGCAAAATCGGGTTTCAGACGCACGGCTTCGAGATAGTATTTCAAGGCTTCCTTCTTTTTTCCCATCCGGTCGTGGACGAATCCGAGATTGTTGTGCACCTGCGCCAACGCGGGATTGAGAGCTTCCGCTTTTTTCAGGCTGGCGAGCGCTTCTTTTTCGCGACCGAGCGCATAAAGCGTGTAGCCGCGACTGTTGTAGGCTTCGGCAAAATCCGGTTGGAGCTTGATCGATTCGTCGAGCCGCTGCAAAGCCTCGTCATACGAGCCGAGCATCGCCAGAGCGTCGCCGTAGTTGCAGAGCGTTATCGCGTCTTTGGAATTCAGCTTTAAAGCTTCGCGAAAAACGGGCAGGCTTTCTTTATAAAATCCTTTCGCGCTCAAAGCTTCGCCCAAGCTTGACTGAGCATTGGCGTTATCGGGAGCCGTTTTAACCAGTTCATTGAAAATCCCGATGGCGTCGTCGTATTTTTCCAGTTTCAGAAAAGAGCGTCCCAGATTAAATCGGCAGACCGAACAATCGGGTTTAATCTCAATTGCCCGCAAAAATAATGTGATCGCCTGTTTATAATCGTCTTCGGCGAGCGCTTTTTTTACGCCCGAATTATTCAAATCTATAAAACTCGCCGAATCGAACGGTTTTTCCTTTGTTTCCAAAGATGCGGAATCTGCCTTCGGCTCATCGTTGATGACCTGCAAATTCCGGGTTTTCAGCTGCGCGTTAATTGATAATGACAACGTTATGACTGCCAGAAGTATGTATATTTTCTGCATGACTATTCTCCTTAAATCAAACGAATAATCGTTTGTCCGAATTAATTCAAAGAACGGTTTTGAGCAAAAAAGGAAAGCTCTTTTCAAGCCGAAAACCGGCTTTGCCCGAAAATGGATTGTTAGCGTTGAAGAAATGTGCTCTCTCTACAGTTGAAACACCGCTGAATCTGTTTTTATGACAGAAAAAAAGATATGATTCGGCTTTCCGCAAATCCGGTCGGCGCATCTGGTTTGAAAGCTGCTGATAATAAACTACGTCCTGATATGTAATTAGTTTCAGGAAAGAATGTATGCGGATGAGCGCGGTCAGGCGGGTTTTATCAAAGCCGTAAAATTTCGCCGTGCGAAGGATAAAGTAAGCGAATTATCTTTTTATCAGCTCCCAGTATCCGACATCGATCCACCTGCCGAATTTAAAACCGACTTCGCGAAAATGCGCGACTTTTTCAAAGCCGAATTTTTCGTGAAGTTTAATGCTCGCTTCGTTCGGCAGAGAGATTCCGGCAATGACGGCGTGAAAATCCTTTTGCAGAATTTCGGTAAATAATCTTTCGTAAAGCTTCGTGCCGATGCCTTTGCCGTGCGCGCCGTTTTTTATATAAACCGAAACTTCGATTGAATGCCGGTAAGCGCGGCGCGGGCGAAATTGCCGCCCGTACGCGTAGCCCAAAATTTCGGCGCCCGCTTCGCCGACGAAAAACGGGTAATCGCGCGCGAAAGATTCTTTTATTCGATTTTCCATCTCAGCGGCGTCTATCGTTTCCAATTCAAAAGTCGCGTGCGAAGTTTCGATGTAATAATTATAAATTTCGGCGATTTGCGCGGCATCTTGTTTATTGACCGGACGAATATTCATTATTTAATAGCGTTAATATAGGCGGAAATGTTTTTCACCCGCACAAAATTGCACGAAAAAGAAAACATCAAATCTATCTCGGAATTAGAAATTAAAACCTTTAAAGCTTTTTCATTCTTTTCCATTTCAATTTTAACCTTCATATTTCTGTGCCAGCCTTTGGCTTCGAAATCGGTAACTCCCCAAAATACCAATTTGATTTGGGCAGTATTGAATTTCTCGTTCCACCTCGGAGAAGGATGGTCGGGAAATTGCGGCAAGTCAAAACTTATCTCCAGGCTTGGGCTTTCACGATTTAAATTGATTGAAAATAACTCGACGCTTTCCAGCTCAGGAACTATATTGTAAAGATTCTCCAATGATTCGGGATTTAGAGTAAGCCGATGCCACTTCATATTTTGTCTATGGATTTTTTCAATTCCATTTTCGCAATCGATTCCAGATGAACTTCGTCCGGTCCGTCGGCGAGCCTTAATGTTCTGGCGATAATCCAGAAATTCGCCAGCGGGAAATCCTGTGAGACGCCGCCGCCGCCGTGCGCCTGAATCGCGCGGTCGACGATTTTCAACGCCGCGCGCGGCACGACCGCTTTGATCATCGCGATTTCCTTTCGCGCCGCTTTGTTTCCGACTTCGTCCATCAGCCAGGCGGTTTTCAAAACCAGCAGCCGCGCCTGCTCGATTTCCAGACGCGCCTCGCTGATCCATTGACGAATTACGCCCTGTTCGGCAATCGCCTTTCCGAAAGCGACGCGCGCTTTCGCCCTTTCGCACATCAATTCCAGCGCGCGTTCGGCGACGCCGATCAGCCGCATACAATGATGAACGCGCCCGGGACCGAGCCGTCCCTGCGCGATTTCAAAACCGCGACCTTCGCCCAGGATTAAATTCGCCGCCGGCACGCGCACGTTTTCAAACGAAATTTCCGCGTGCCCGTTCGGCGCGTCGTCGTAGCCGAAAACTTCGAGCAGTCTTTCGACTTTCACGCCGCCGGCGTCCATCGGAACCAAAATCATCGACTGCTGAAGATGCTTCGGCGCGTCTGCGTCGGTTTTGCCCATAAAAATCGCCAGCTTGCAGCGCGCGTCGCCCGCGCCGGTCGACCACCATTTTCTGCCGTTCAAAACATAAAAGTCTCCGTCGCGCTTAATGGAAGAACGAATATTGGTCGCGTCGCTGGAAGCGACGTCCGGCTCGGTCATCGCAAAACACGAGCGAATTTCGCCGTTTAACAAAGGCTTGAGCCACGCCGCTTTCTGCTCAGCCGAGCCGTATCTTTCCAAAACCTCCATATTGCCCGTGTCGGGCGCCGAGCAATTAAAAACTTCCGCCGACCAGTAAACTCTGCCCATCTGTTCGGCGAGCGGCGCGTATTCGAGATTCGTCAAACCGGAGATTTCCGGCAAAAACAAATTCCACAAATCCGCCGCCCGCGCTTTTTCCTTTAAATCCTCAATCAATTGCAAGGGCTGCCAGCGGTCGCCCGCATTTATTTCCTGCGTGTAAGCGTTTTCGTTCGGATAAATGTTTTCCCGCATAAATCCGCGAAGACGTTTTTGCAGTTCGCGTGTTTTCTCTGAATAATCAAAATTCATCTTTTTAAAATTTCCCGGTTTGTTATTTTTGCAAGCCGATTTTTTTCATCACATCGGTAAAACGCTTTTCCTGGCGAATCGAGTCGAAAACCGAGTCGGCGTTGGCGGTCGGCAGAAACATATCGCGCTCGTCCAGAGCCTTTTCCAGATAATCCAGAGTCTTTTCCTTCTCGCCGATTTGCAGATAAAAAGTCGCCAAAGCCAGCGAATTCGACGCGCCGCTTTTCGGGTTATTCAAACGCTCGTCAATCAGGCTTTGCCAGAACGGGCGCAAATCGTTTTCGGCAAAGGATTTGGTCAAAGGATGTCTCGCTTTTTCACTTTCTGACATTTTGCCTAAAATCATCGCGGACATTTCGGCATACATCTGTTTCTGCGCGTAAATCCAAAAAAGCTGTTTGCGCGTGCGCCAGAAATCCGGCTCGATATTCTGGGCATAATCGCATTGTTTTAAGGCTTCGTCAAAGCGCCGGTCGAAAGAATAAAGCTCGCACAGCGAAGCGAAATAAAAAGGCGAAAACCGGCTCGGCGTCGGTCGCCTTTTTCATCTCCGCTTCGGCTTCGACAAAACGCCGCCGGATGGTCAGAAAAATCGCGTATTCGTGATGCGCGTGGGCGTAATCTGGATTCGCCGCCAACGCTTTTTGAAAAGAGCTTTCGGCGTTTTCCCAATCCCAGTATTTGCGATGATAAATTTGCGCCAGAGCCGTGTGCGCCTGGGTGCTGGCGTCGTCGAGCGCGAGCGCCTGCCGCGCCGCCTGCTCGGCGGTTTTCCAATCGGTCGAATAAGTATCTTCGTTTAAAACAGCTTCAGCCAAGCCCGAAAAGGCGAGCGACCAATCCGGCTCAAGCTCGATTGCCCGTTCAAAAAGCCGAATCATTTCCTCGCGGCGTTTCAGCTCGCGCGCCTGCCAGATTCGCCGTCCCGCCAGGTAATTCTGCGCGGCTTCCGCGTCGACCGTTGCGCCCGCCAGAGACTTTTCATCTTCGGTCTGCGCGAATTTCAGCCAAAGCAGCCGCGCCGTACGCAGCGAAATCAGGTTTTCGAGTTCCAGATTGCTCAGCTTTTTAGCGGTGAAGGTTTCCGTCCAGAGCGTTTCGCCGTCCGAAACGCGCAAAAGACGCGCCGTCACGCGCACGTCCTCGCCTTCGTGCCGATAACTTCCTTCCAGAACGGCGTCGGTCTTTAATTCGCGCCCGATTTGCAAAGCGTCGAAATTCTGACCGGCAAATTTTTGCACCGCGCCGATCGGCGTAATTTTCAATTGTTTGATCTTGCCCAGATTCGTAATCATCGCGTCGGCTAAACCGGCTTGCAAATCGATTTCCCCGTCGCCGATTCGAGTAAAAGGCAAAACGGCTAAACTATTAATACCGGGCGAGTTTTTCGGCGATTGAAGGCTGTTTCGCTGCCAGGCAAAAGCGAGAATTAAAAGACAAACGATGAAAAAAACCGAAACGCCCGTGAGCCGGCGACGTTTGGCGAATTGATTTTTTTGAGCGTTTCCGGGCGGCGCGGATTCTTCGGAAATTTCGTTTTCGGAAATTGATTCGGGAAAGCTTGCGGGCTGGCTTTCGACGACTTCGGCGATAAAGCGGTAGCCGCGTTTGGGAACGGTTTCGACGAAGCCTTCGCCGAGCGCCTTGCGCAGAGCGTGGATGCAGAAACGCAGGTTGGTTTCCTCGACAAAAGTATCCGCCCAAACCGCCTGCATCAATTCTTCGCGGCTGACCAGCTCGCCGCGTCTTTCGACAAAAAAAACCAGCAGGTTAAAGACTTTCGGTTGGAGCGAAACGCTTTGACCTTCGCGTAAAAGTCGCTTCTGCTCAAGGTCGAGCAGAAAATCGCCAAACGCATAAGTCTTTTTATCCATTGGATTTTCTAACAAAAATCTAACATTTTTCTAACGCAAACACAAAGATTTTTGCGTGTCACCAGACTATACTTGATGCGTCTCTTCCCCAAACGCCAAGTCGAACGTAACTATATATTTAAAATTATAAAAAGCGATGAAAAAAATAATTAAATACGGATTAACAGCGGCGGCGATTTTCTTAGCGACGGCAGGCTTTGCTTCAGCCCAAAACTGCCGGTCGAAACGAATCGCCGTTCCGCGAACAAGCAAAACGCTGACTTTGAAAGGAACAACCGGCGGCTGTAACGATTTTCTGATTCGCCTGCGCCGAGCCGAAAGGCTTTCGATAAATTTGACCTCGACCAAAGGAAACGCTTATTTTCATTTCGACACCAAACAAGGTTTGGAAGGCGGCGGCGATTTTTTATGCGAAGACTGCACCAGCTTCAATGAAAAAATCAGCCGAAGCGGCGATTGGATAATCAGCGTTTTTCACGGCACTTTTCCGCGCGATAAAGGCGCGACGAATTACACTTTAAGAATCACGCTTAAATAATTCTTTGAAAAAAAATCCGCAACCGCCCGGAAACCGATAAAATTTGTTCTTTCAAATTCGGCTCGGGCTTTTTTTCGCTCGTAAATTTTGCAGTTCGCGCCGTTTCGTTGAATAATCGAAATTTATATTTTCAGAAAAGGACTGGCACAAATTTCTATGAAAATCGCGGTTGCCGGAAAATATTCGGCGGACACGGCGCAGCAAAGACAAACGAATTTTGAAGCGATGAACGAAGCCGCCGCGCGTCTGCTCGAAATGGGACACACGCCCGTAATCGGCGTCAATGCGGCTTTGCCGGTCGTCGAGCGCGCTCGCGTTGCCGACAAATACGAAGCGATTATGCAGATTTCGATGGCGGTCGTCGCTGTCTGTGACGCGATTCTGGTTATCAGCGGTTCAAAAGGCGCCGACCGCGAGCGCGATTTTTTTATTTTAAACGAGCGACCGGTTTATTATTCGATTGAAGAAATACCGCAAAATTTATAAGCGAAAACCGAATTAATCGTGCCGCGCGGGCAGAGAGAGATTTCGGCAAATTTATGCAGCTGACTTTTAACGGAAAATATCTTTTGCTCGCCGCCATTCTGTTTGCCGTCGAAGTCTGCATCGCGCTGTTTGTGAAAGACACGATTGTTCGCCCGTTTGTCGGCGACGCGCTGGTCGTCATATTAATCTATTGTTTTTTGAAAATATTTTTGAACGTCACCGATTGGAAATTGGCGCTCGGAGTTCTGCTTTTCGCCTGTCTCATCGAAATTTTGCAGTCGTTCGATTATGTCGCGCGGCTCGGACTGGAAAATAACCGCGTGCTTTCCGTAATGATGGGCAGAACTTTTGAATGGATGGATTTCGTCGCCTATTTCGCGGGCTTTTTATTTATTATATTGATTGATTTTTTTTCGAGCCGAACGATTAAAACCGATTTATGAGCCAGGACACAAAACCGATTCGCGCGGGCGAAGAACTGAACGAAGCCAATCTGCAAGCGTTTTTGCGGGAAAATCTCGGCGCGCGAAACCGGCAAATCGAAATCTCGCAGTTTCCGGCGGGCAGCTCGAATTTAACTTATTGTGTAAAAATCGGCGCGGAAGAATACGTTTTGCGTCGCCCGCCGTTCGGCAATCAGGTCAAATCGGCGCACGATATGTCGCGCGAATTCAATGTCTTATCAAAACTCTCGAAAGTTTACGCGGCAGCGCCGGAGCCTTTGATTTACTGCGCTGATGAAGCGGTAATCGGCTCGGAGTTTTATTTGATGCAGCGGCGCAGAGGTTTGATTATTCGCGGAAAATCGCCGGAGATTTTAGAAAATTCTCCCGAACTGCAAAAAAAAGTCTGCCAGAGCTTCGTCGAAAATCTGGCGAAGCTGCACGCGCTCGATTACCGGAAAATCAATCTCGGCGATTTGGGAAAACCCGACGGCTACGCGCGCCGCCAGGTCGAAGGCTGGACGCGGCGTTATTTTAACGCCAAAACGGACGAAAACGTCGAGCTGGAAAAAACCATCGAGTGGCTGAACGCCAATATTCCGGCGTCAAACTACGCCTCGCTCGTTCACAACGATTACAAATTCGACAACGTAATGCTCAATCCCGAAAATCTGACGGAAATCACCGCCGTCCTGGATTGGGAAATGACGACCGTCGGCGAGCCGCTGATGGATTTGGGCACGACGCTCGGCTACTGGATGTCGAAAGAAGCGGGCAGCGAGATGCTTTCGATGCCTTTCAACCCGCGTGTTTTGATGGAAAATATTTCGCGCCGCGAACTGGTTGAAATCTACGCCGAAAAATCCGGTCGGGACGTCTCCGGTATGCTTTTTTATTACGCTTTCGGCACGTTCAAAATCGCCGTCATCGCCCAGCAAATCTACTTTCGCTTCGTCAAAGGCTTTACGCGGGACAGACGATTTGCCGCCTTTAATCATTTCGTCGGCGCGCTCGGCAAAATTGCGCTTCAGGCGATCGAAACCGAAAAAATATAAATTCAATGAGATTTATTTGCCGTTTTTAAATCCTGAACCAGACTGCCTTCGCCGATAAACTCGCCGCGAAAAGTATAAATATCGTCGAGTTTCCATTTTCCGTCTTCCAGAACAAAGATAAACGACGTCAATCTTTCATCGCCTTCGTAATTTTGTCCTCTTCCCCACTTGTATCGAACATCGACAACCGAACGATTTTCGTAGCGGCGAGAACCGGCAACGGAAAAGCTTGCCGGAAATTCCCAGCTGCCGACAAACGTTCCGTTAGAAGGAAAATCATGACTATTGTCCGGTTTGCTCATAACCTTTATGTTTTCGGTAAAGATTTTTTTCAGGTGTTTTGACAGCCATTTTTCCTGCGCCGCAGCGTCTTCGGCAATGTTCGTTTTGCCTTTGCCGTTGTAGACGTATTCAAAAAATTCATCGAACGTCTTCAAACATTCCGGCGGAGCAGCAGCGTCGCCGTTGTTCGAAGCCGGGATTTTCTCCCCGCCGAAAAATTTCGTATTAAATAAAACTCCCGTACCCAAAACTGCCGCGAATAAAACAATGACAAAAATTCCGGAAATAAAGTTTTTCATAAAATGGAATGTAAATCCGCCCGTCGGCGAAAGTCAAAGTTTTTTTTCTAAAAAGGCTCGGTAAATTCAAAAAAATATTCGCCGGGATTCGCGCTAATTCGTGGCTGATTTAATTTTGTTGTAAAATCTAAGTTTTTATGAGCAACAGAAAACTCGGCATAGCAATCATCGGGCTTGGCGGCGCGGTCGGTACGACAATGGTTGCCGGAATCGAATTATTGAAAAAGGGTTTAATCGGCACGGAAGGCTTGCCGCTGGCGGAACTCGCGGAAAATTTAACCCGGGATTTGGCGGCTTACGACAGTTTAGTTTTCGGCGGCTGGGATTTGTTCGGCGAGCATCTGGCAAAAGCGGCGGAAGAACACGACGTTTTGACGCATAAACAGTTTGTCGCCGTCGAAAATGAATTGCGGAAAATCAAGCCCTGGCGCGCGGTCGGAAACCGCGAATTTCTGGCGAATATCGAAGGCGAAAACAAATTTTTGACCGATTCGCATCGCCGGACAATCGAAAAAATCCGGAAAGATTTGCAGAAATTTAAAAAATCCTGCGACGAAGCGGTCGTCATTAATTTAGCCTCGACCGAAAAGCTCGCCGACGAAGGCAACGAAATTTTCAATTCAATCGCGGGTTTTGAAAAAGCTCTGGACGAAAACTCGAAGGAAATTTCGCCCGCGATGCTTTACGCTTACGCCGCGATTAGCGAGCAGGTTCCGTATGGAAATTTCACGCCGTCGGTCGCGGCTGACGTTCCCGCGTTGATTGAATTCGCCGGAAAACAAAGCGTGCCCGTAGCCGGAAAAGACGGCAAGACCGGGCAGACGATGATAAAAACCGTTCTGGCGCCCGCCTTCAAAACGCGCGCTTTAAAAGTCGAAGGCTGGTATTCGACAAATATTTTGGGAAACCGCGACGGCTTGGCTTTGTCGAACGAAGAATCGCTCGCCTCGAAAGTCAAAACCAAAGGCTCGGTGCTGGACGATATTCTGGGCTACAAGGTCGAAGACCATCTGGTTGATATCCGCTATTATCGACCGCGCGGCGACAACAAAGAAGCCTGGGACAACATCGACGTGCGCGGCTTTCTCGGACAATCGATGCAGATAAAGGTCAATTTTCTCTGCAAAGATTCAATCCTCGCCGCGCCGCTCGCCATCGAAATCGCCCGCTGTCTGGATTTGGCGAAACGGCGCGGCGAAAAAGGCATTCAGGAACAGCTTTCCGTTTTCTTCAAGCTTCCGATGACGCGAAACGAAAAGCCGGAACACGCGCTTTTCCGGCAGGAAGAAATGCTTTTGGATTGGTTAATTGAAGCTTAAGCCGGCAGTTCGAAAATTCTTTTGACGCAAATAGGACGAATTTGTATGACAAACCCGATTTTCATTGGCTAATGTATCGTTCTTCTTGTATAAACTTTACTTGCATTTAAGAATCAATGAAAATTCATTTTATTCAAAACGCCGTCAATACGGGCAAATATCGGTTTTTCATATCAATCTTTTTATTGGCAATCTGTGCGGCGACCGCGCAGGCGCACGTTAAATGGTTTGCCGATTACGACGTAACGAAACCGCCGCTGCCGATAGGACAGGTTTTGGACGCGACTTTCGTGAAAATGTTTCTCGTCTCGGTCGGCGCCTGTTATCTGTTTTTCCTGGCTGACCGCTACATCTACGAAGAAGGCTATCTAGCCGGAATCGACAGGAAATTAAAACTTTTCGACAATCTCGCAAATTACATTATGCGAGCCGCCTCGGGGATTTTTTTCTTCGCGCTTTTTCTGTGGTGGCTTTTGGATTTCGGGTCGAGCTTCTATCTTACTCCCGAATTGAAAACGACTGCCGGTTATGTTCCGTGGATTCATCTGGTTATGGCTTTGTGCGTAATTTCGCGCTACACAGCGCCGCTCGCGGGCATCGGAATTTTCTTCCTTTATATTTTCGCCGCCATCGACTACGGGCTTTTTCACGTTCTCGACTATATGATTTTTCTCGGCATCGGTTATTACCTGACCGTTTCCGGCACGAGCCGTAAAAATTGGCTGAAATCGGGATTGGTCGTCCTTTTCGCCTGCACGGGACTGACGCTGATTTGGGCGGCAGTCGAAAAATTTGCTTATGCCGATTGGACAAACCCGGTTTTTGAGAAAAGCCCGCATATGCTGATGGGAATGTCGCCGCAGACCTTTATGAAACTGTCCGGTTTTATGGAGTTTTTCATAACCTTCATTTTGCTCGGAGCAGTTTCCGTGGTCGGGCGGCTCGTTTCGCTCGGCTTTATGTCAATTTTTGTTTTGGCGGTTTTCGAGTTTGGAATGGTCGATGCTATCGGTCACTTGATGATTGTCGCCATTCTTTTCGTTCTCGTCGTCCGCGGTCCGACCAGCGCGCGCGATATGCTGGTGCTGCCCGACAAATCGCTTTTTACCGAGGCTTATTTTATGACCGGACTTTATTTTCTCGCCTTTGTAATGATTTTTATTCTTTACTACGGTATTCATTACTATTCTTACGGCGCTTGATGCAGCGTATCGGAGACATAAAACTACCGCGATTCTTTTTCTGTTCGTTTTTCCTTATCGGTTCCGACTACATTTCCAGCCGCTCGTAATTGGCGGTCATTTTCTTCAGCACAGCCTGCGAAAAGTCTTCGCGCGCTTCTTTGAGTATTTGATTCGCTTCTTCTTCCGTTTCGCCCGCGTAAATGGCGATGAAATCCGTAAACAAAACTCTTTCGCCGCTCGCGTCGCGCTTGCCCGCAAAATCGTAATGAACGGCGTCCATATTCGGGCAACTGTATTCGGCGAAAACTTTGCGTTCCGGGTAAGCCTTCTGGATGCGCAGGCGCTCGCGCTCGATTTCGGAATCGTAATCCATTTCATCAATGCAGGCGTCGTCGTATTTTTTTATAATAACGGCGTAAAATGTTTGGGAAGGATAAGCTTTATTGGCGACGATTTTCGCGGGCAGTTGAAACGGCAATTCCCAATCCGAAAACTCCCGGTCGGCGTGATGACAAGGTTTCTGCGGATCCGGACAAACGGCGTTCGATGATTTTTTCGGCGCGCGTTTCGGCGTCGGCGCAGCTTTGGATTTATTTTCCTGAACGTCCGTTTCCGCGGCGGTTAAGCCGGAGTTTTCGTTTGCCGCCGGATTGTTTCTATTTTCATTTGTTGAAACGGTTCGGCTGCTGTGCGCGAAATTAAGCGGCAGGCAGGCGGTCGCGCCAAAGGCAGCGACGGCGGTTATCAAAATCAGTAATAAGTTTTTCATATAAATTCTCTCTTTAAAAAATCCTCTAATCATTAACGCGGATTTTTATCGCAAAAAGAGTCAGCAAAACCGATTTTTTTTTGCTAATCTGAAAGATATGCTGAATTCATTGACTTACTCTTTACCGGCGGAACTGGAAAACGCCGTTCAAGCGAAATTTGACGAATGGAAAACGGAAAATAAAATCGCGCGCATCTGGTCGAAAGACGCGGGCGTCTGGACAAACGATGACGAGTCGAAATGGCTCGGCTGGCTCAACTCGGTCGAAACCGAATCGAACGATTTGCAGAAATACCGCGATTTTGCCGCCGGTGCGGCACAGTTTTCCGACGTGGTGGTGCTCGGAATGGGCGGCTCGTCGCTCGCGCCGGAAGTTTTGTCGATTACTTTCGGAAAACGGAATTTTCATGTGCTGGATTCGACCGTTCCGGCGCAAATCAGAGCGCTGGAAAACAGGCTCGATTTGGCGAAAACGCTTTTTATCGTCGCCAGCAAATCCGGCTCGACGCTGGAGCCGAACACTTTCAAGCAATATTTTTTCGAGCGCGTTTCGCAAAGCGTCGGGCGCGAAAAGGCGGGCAGCCAATTCGTGGCAATTACCGACCCGAATTCGAAAATGCAAAGCACCGCCGAGCGCGACCGCTTTCGGAAAATCTTTTTCGGCGACCCGCAAATCGGCGGGCGTTTCTCGGCGCTCTCGCCTTTCGGCACGGCGGCGGGCGCGGCGATGGGCTTGGATTTTGAAGATTTTCTCAGCCGCGCAAGTGAAATGGTTGCGGCTTGTAAAAACGAAAATCCGGACGAAAATCCGGGCGCGATTCTCGGCACGATTCTCGGCGCTTGCCATCGCGAAGGGCGCGATAAATTGACGATTTTCACCTCGCCCGAAATTTACGACGTGGGCGCGTGGC
Source organism: Pyrinomonadaceae bacterium (assembly GCA_036388635.1). Classification (GTDB taxonomy): domain Bacteria; phylum Acidobacteriota; class Blastocatellia; order Pyrinomonadales; family Pyrinomonadaceae; genus JALZHR01. Next base: position 3,190 of record DASVRL010000003.1, on the reverse strand, counting down.
TCGAACAATTGATTGCCGAATCGACCGGGAAAAACGGCGTTTCCGTAATCCCGGTCGACCGCGAGCCGCTTTTGCCGGTTGAAGATTACGGCGACGACAGAGTTTTTGCTTATCTTAAATTAAAGGACTCCGGCGATGATTCTCTGGATGAAAAAGTCTCGGCGCTCGCGGCAAAAGGTCAGCCGGTGGTCAGAATCGAGCTTGAAGACAAAGCGAATCTCGGACAGGAATTTTTCCGCTGGGAATTTGCGACGGCGGTGGCGGGCGCGATTATGAAAATCAACCCGTTTAACCAGCCCGATGTCGAATCGGCGAAAATCGAAGCCAAAAAAATCACCGAAGAATATGAAGAAAAAGGCGAATTGCCGCCGGAAACTCCGTTTTACGAAGCGGACGGAATCAAGCTTTTTACCGGCGAAAAATACGCCGGTGAATTGGGCGTTTACGTCGGCGACGGAAAATCTCTAAAGAAATATCTCGAAGCGCATCTGGCGCATCTTCAGGAAAACGATTATTTCGCGCTGCTGGCGTACGTCGAGATGAACGCGGAAAACGAAAAGCTTTTGCAGGCGATGCGCGGAAAAGTCCTGGAATCGAAGCTCGTCGCTACCTGTCTCGGTTTCGGACCTCGCTTTCTGCATTCGACCGGGCAAGCCTATAAAGGCGGCGCGAATAACGGCGTGTTTCTGCAAATCACGTCGGACGACGCGGAAGATTTTCCGGTTCCCGAACAGAAATACACCTTCGGCGTCGTCAAAGCGGCGCAGGCGCGCGGCGATTTTCAGGTTTTGCTCGACAGAGACAGGCGAGCTTTACGCGTGCATCTGGGCGCGGACGTGAAAAGCGGGCTGGAGAAAATCCTGTCGCTTCTTTAATTAATAAGAAAGTGAAAAGTAAAAAGTGATAGGTAATGAGGATAAGAAGTTTTATCCCAATTACCTATCACTTTTCACTTTTTTAATTTCTCTTTAACTAAACGCCGACGGTTTCGTTTTCTTCCTCTTCGACCAGATACGGCGAAACGGACGGCGCATCAAGGTCTTCGGAAACGATTTTGGCGATTACCGGCAGGCTCAGGCTGCGCGTTTTCTTGATGCCGGGAACTTCCTTGCCTTTGGCGTAAACCGCGTGGCGACCGTGTTCTTTATACCATTCGGATAAAGACGCGGTTTTGTGCATTTCTTCGATGATTTGCCGCCAGCCGACGCCCGTGTTGTAAGCGCAGAAGGAAATCTCGCCTTCCTGCGTGCCGTAGGGAATGACGCACATTTCCGTGCGGCGAAAATCGTATGTGAAAAGGTCTTGAAACCACATTCCTTCGACGCACAGAACGCGCCAGAGGTCTTCGGATTCATCTTTCGGCTGCGCCTTCATCCGGTCGTTGCGGTCGGAATTCGAGTTTGCCGATGAAGGTTTGAACAGATTCAGAATCTGCGAAATCGGGAAGCCTTCGGGCGCGTTGGCGGCGTTGTAGTTGCGCATAATCGCCATACCGAGCTGCGCCATCGTCAGTTTCCTGCCGCGCGCCGTGTCGGTAATGACGGCGACGTCTTTCATAAACTGCTCGTAGTTGAAAAACTCGAACAGAGATTTCATCGCGCCCGTCTTTTTGTTAACGACGACGAGCGTAAAAATTCCGCAGTTCGGGTGACAGTTGCACGACGACCAGCCCCACGGCGCGTCCGCGCCCTGCAGCATATCCATCACGGAAGTAAAAGCCGAATAAGAGCTTAAAGGAAACCAATCGCGCAGGGGCTGGATGTCGAGACTGCCGTCCAATTGATTTTTCAAATCGTGCGTCATTCCGGCGAGCGTGTAGCGCTGCTGTTTGCGGTCGGCGTCCGAAACGTCCTCGTCGCGTCCCGTGAAAGAAACCGGCTGGAAAGCGATGGTCTGAACTTTGTCGATGTTTTCGGCGGCGAATTTGACGATGTCGCCGATGCCGTCGTTGTTGATGCTGTTGACAATCGTCGTCACCAGCGTCACTTTGATGCCGACCGAAGCGAGATTTTCAATCGCTTTTAATTTCACGTCAAACAAATTGCCGACGCCGCGATGCTTGTTTTTCTCTTCCGAAACGCCGTCGAATTGCAGGTAAACGCCGTGCTGACCGGCTTCTTTCGCCGCCTTGCAAAACTCGATGTCTTCGGCGTAACGAATGCCGTTGGTCGCGGCTAAAATGCGATAAAAGCCGATCTTTTTCGCGTAGGCGACCGATTCCAGAAAATGCGGCGCAATCGTCGGCTCGCCGCCCGAAAATAAAATGATGATTTGACGGCGCGGCTTGAAACTTATCGCGCGGTCTAAAATCGCTTTCGTGTCTTCGAATGTCGGTTCGTGAACGTAGCCGACCTGGTTGGCGTCCATAAAACACGGGTTGCACATCATATTGCAGCGATTCGTCAGATCGACGGTTAAAACCGCTCCGCGACCGAATTTTATGTCGGATGTGCCGTGATGATGCACGTGCTTGTCTTCGGCGGCTTTAAAATCGCGCCCGTAAAACAATTTTTCGATGCGGTCTAAAAATTTGGCGTCCGTCGCCAGCACGTCTTCAAACTCGCCGTGCGTCGGGCAGGTTTTCCGCATCAGGACTTGCCCGTTTTCTTCCAGAATCTGCGCTTTGATTTCGCCCGGATGCGAATTCATCAAAATTTCGAGCGGAATGCTGCCGCTCGTGACGCCTTCGCGCACCTGCTTGACGCAGGTCGGGCACAAAGAATCGGTTTCGCGCGGAAACCCGAGCGGCGGCGCGGTGCGCTCGTAAGATTTTAAGAGCGGCTCAGCCGCCCACGCAGGCTTAATTGATTCGCCTTCGGGCAGGGCTTTATTCACCGCCTGAAACGCTTTCCAGCCGATATCAGCCAGTTTTGAAGCGGCTTTCGAGCCGGTCTTTCCCTTCTTCCCTTTTCCTTCGCCGCGGCGAAAATTATCACTGAACATAATGTGTTTATTATACTAGATTGAAAAAAATTTTGTCTTAGGATGCAGAAATGCAAGGTTAAGGCTAACAAATTTCAGCCCGTTTGCCAATTTTCACCGCCCGAAATGCTGGAAACTTTATAAAAATTAACGCATAATGACGACAGTTTTCGGGCAGAAACGCTTTAATCACAACCAACTCAACTCGGTTTATCGGAGCAAATCTCAGCAAGGTTCTTGTGTCGGACAATGATTTAAAAATTGCCAG
>DASVRL010000002.1:0-3172 GCA_036388635.1 Pyrinomonadaceae bacterium | reverse complement strand
AAGACCCGGAATTCAGGCGCACGGTTTTGCACGAATTCGGGCACGTTCTGGGTTTGATACACGAGCATCAACAGGCAAACGCAAATATCGATTGGAATAAAGAGGCGATTTATAAACACTTTGCCCGCAAGCCGTATTATTGGACGCGGCAGCAGGTCGATTTTAACTTTTTTAAAAAATACACCTCGAATTATCGCCCGTTCGACCCTCATTCGATAATGATGTTTTTTACGATTCCAAAAACATTTATCAACGGGGACAGTATTCAACCGGTAGAAAAATTGAGCACGGAATTGTCCCAGAGCGATAAAGAACTTATCCGCAGGATTTATCCGCACGAAACGGGTTACGCGCGCTAAAGCTTAGAGATGAATACATTTAATTGCGTTGTTAAGCAAATCAGGAGTTTCAATCAAGTAAGGTTTTTATGAACAGCATCGAAAATAATCATTACGGCAATGAACTACGCATCACGCTTACACTGAACCGGGATTCTTCCGAGCCGAATTCCTCCTCTAATACTTTTCTTTTACACGCCGAATCGCTGGCGGGCGAAGTATCCGCCAGCAGTTTTCGCCCGCCGTTCAGCACGCGGGATATCGTAAATGCGCTGACCAGCATCCCGCGCGCGGTCGATGAATTTCAGAGCAGCTTCGGTCCGCCGCGTGAAATTATCAGGAGTTTGGGCGAACGCCTGTTTACCTCGCTTTGCGAAGGACGCGTCGGGAAACTTTACCTGCAATCGCTTGAAATGGTTAAAGTCTATAATCAGAGCCTGCGCGTGACTATTATCATAGATGATTCGGAACTGGCGGTTTTGCCCTGGGAGTTTTTGTACGACCCGTTGAGAAAAGATTTTATCGCTCTGTCGGTGCGTTCTCCGATAATCAGGCGCTGGAGTTCGCCTGAAGAACCGTATTTAAGCCCGCTGGCGCTGCCGCTCAACGTATTAATTATTTCGGCTGAGGTGCATAAGTATGACCTCGGCACCGCCGAAAGCGAAATAAAAATCATCGAAGAATGTTTATCGGGCGGAGAATTCAAAATCAGCCGATTGCCGAACGCGACGCCGTCGCAATTTATGCGGGCGCTGGCTTCGGAAGAGCCAATCCACGCGCTGCATTTTATCGCCCGCGGAGTGCCGTCTAACTATGAAGCGAACAGTGCTTACGCGGTTTCCTCCGAATCGGTCTCTTTATCTCAACTCGGATTACTATTGCATTCGGATTCAAAGGGCGTACACTCGACCGACGGCTTGGTTGATTTATCTCTGCTCAAACATCTGATTCGCTCGATGCGGGATTTACGTTTTGTTTCATTAAGCGGCGACCACACTGACTGGATTGCCTGTCAGCTGGCTAAAGAATGTCCGGCGGTGCTGGGCTGGCGCGGCGAGAATACCTTTCAGGCTTATGAATCTTTTTCCAGAGGATTTTATTCGGCGTTCAGGCAATTCCAGCCGCTCGAAGCAGCCGTCACGCAGGGCAGGCAGGCAATCGATTTAGATTATCCAGGCGGTAAGGAATGGGGAATGCCTGTTTTTTATATGCAGGTGAATGACGGAAAGTTGTTTGCCGGCGCAGGCGGCGGCGCCGAACAATCGGCGATGAAATCCATCGATCACAGTGATTTCGAATCGCTTTCTTTAACCGACACCGGCAATGCCGCCCCTGCTCGTAAAGAGAAGAAGGACAGCAGCCGCAAGGGGCAGAAAATATCCGCGCTCATTGAAATGGAAAATGAGAATCTGCTGGCAATACAAACGGAATTGAGTAAATTCGGCGCCGATGCGCCGGAATTCCTGGTCGTTCAAAAGCAGGAAATACAAAACAAAATAGAACTGTTACGGTCGGAGCTCGAACAGCTTGATTAGTAGAAACTCATTTATCTAAACGGCGGGAAATTCAGATGAATTTTCTTAAATCCGCGCGGCGAGCCGGAAATTTCCAACGGCTCTGATTTTCAACGATTATTTCCGTCCTTCAAAGGAGAATTATATGGCGCAATCGACAACTTCATATTTAAAACGTTTTGCGATTTTAGTTCTTGATATAGAAGAAAAGCGAAAACTCTGCGACGAGCTCCATAAACAAGCGGAACAGCTAGCCGTTACCAAACTCCTTATGGTCGAGGGAGAAATCCTGAAAATCAATAAATTGCAGGAGATGCTGCGCGAAGTTATCAACAAGATGCAATATCTGAAACAGGCGACACAGCGCGCCGAGGCAGACGGGTTGCTCTCGGCGATAGAAGCTATATTGTCGGATATTCAGTGGGAATTGGTTGACGATATTAAAAATAGCTTGATAAATAAAACCGCCTCGCAAAACAAAATCATTCAGGATTATGAAACTCAATTAGCCGAATGGCAAAAGCTGAGCGGCGAGATAGATTCCGCTCTGGACGACGCCAAAAAAGCGCGTGCGCCGTCGCGGCAGTATGAAATCGAATTTACCAAGTTTCAGGCACAAGTCGATCAGGCTGCCCGCGCCTTCGACGAGTTTGATTTCGCTTTACTGCAAAAATTACTGAGTGATTTGCAAAAAAGCCCGCCCCGGCAAAGCGCCGAATATGTAAACGATATTCGCAAATACGTAGAAATGTCGCAGCAATTTGTCAGACAAGCCGACCTTCTTTTACTGCGGGCGCCGATGGACCTTTACAAGCGCTTTCCCTACACGGTTTTGCTGCGCACGCCGAGCGAGCCGGGAACGCACGGCATTAACATTCAGGGAGCAAGCACGATTGTCCGGCAGGACCGCGATGAAATCAGCGAAATTCTCAAGCAGATTACAGGAGCCGTCAGCAGCGATTTCCGAAGCGGTTTTGTTTTAAATAACGAAAGCAGCTCAATAAATATCGGCTTGGCGAAAGCTCCTCCGCCCGACGAAAATACCGCCGCCGCCGCTGCCGGCGGCGAGACGGCTCCGGCAAATACATTTACCGAAAATGTCCGCGGGTTTGAATTCGACGCCGAGCCGACCGGAACGCCTTTTGCCAATAACAACGAGCTGCTAACGGACGTCGGCGATTTAATGTTCCGCCTGTTGATGCCCGAACAGATGCAGACTTATCTTTACGAAAATTCCTGTTCCATTACCATCACGACCAATGATTTGGAATTGCCCTGGGAGTTGATGTCGTACAAAAACACCTTTCTTTGTCTGGAGCG
>DASVRL010000001.1:0-25798 GCA_036388635.1 Pyrinomonadaceae bacterium | reverse complement strand
ATAATCTGTCGGTCGTCCGAAAGGTTTCCGGGGGAAAATAGCTTTGCCTGCCGCTTCGAGCGAGCCTTGATAATAATCCACGCGGCGCTGGCTTTCGAATGTCTTCAATATTCCTTCAAGTCTAATATGCGCAAAATCTCTAGTTTTCGCGTACCTAAAATTTAAACTCCCAGATATCGACGCAGGTAAAACAGCTTAGGATGAATTTTTGTTATTAATCGGAGGTCTGTTTATAATTACTTAAGAAGAACATACCCAGTCCAAGTTAGACTACCGGTAAAACTAATCAGGGCAAATATTCTATACTCCATTTTAAATACTCTATAAAAAAGGCGGATTACTAAGAACATAAGCAAACCGATTCCAGGTTTGCGGATTTTCGGTTTTGCCGCTTGCTGATAGCCTGATGATTACCCCGTCATAGCGTTTACATTCAATCACAAGCCGCTCAGCCTGACTGGGCAGTAATCTACCGGCTTTGATAAAAAAGATAAAAAAAAAGGGCATCCATTCCGGAAGCCCTTTTAAACGCCGATCATTCAGCGGTTAAGGTCTGGTCGCCCATTTAATTGCCGTATCAAACAACAATCCCCCGTTATCAGTAAAACCGGCGGCAGTTGTATCATTCATAAATACTCCGACTCTTCTGCCGGGAGCGATCAGTCCCGGCATCGCCGCGCCGATTTCATAGGCGAAAATAACCTTTCGGCTGGAATCGTTAAGCACCGTTGCGATTGAAGCGGCGTTGGAATTCGGTTTCCCCCAGCTGATTGTATTGGCAGCGGTTGCGATCGACACAACGCCCGTCAATCCGCCGGCTAAATAATGACCGGGGTTGGAAATGGAAATTTGCGTTTGACTGGTCGTTGTCCCGAAATTGGTATTTTGCTTGGCAGTTAAACCCATATCGTAGAATATTCCAGGCTCCCAAAGCACGACCGGGACGGCGGTGGTTCGGAATTTAGTGTTGACCGACGTCGGGGTCACCGTCGAGGATATTACCACTACTTTCTTTCCATTTGCGTCACTACTGACGGCGCTGGAAGCAGCCTTAACTGTCACTATATAGCCTAATCTTTCCATCCGCAGTTTTATTGCCGCATCGCCGGCGCTCAAAGCGGTTGAACCGGCAACCAGCAGGGCTGGAGAAGTGACGGTTACCGTATTTTGAGCTGACGTGGCTGCTCCCCCGTCATTATCCGTCGCCACGGCTGTCAAAGAGTAAACACCGGTCGTCACATTATTCCAGGTAAAACTGTATTGATTAGTACCTGAAGCGCTTCCGGTTCCGATTAAACTTCCATTGGCATAAAAGGCGACGCTGCTTACCGAACCGTCGGCGTCTGCCGCGCTCGCTGTGACCGTCACGCTTCCCGGCGCAGCGTATTGGGTTCCCTGCGCGGGTGCTGTAATGCTCACTGTCGGAGCGGCGTTAATGGTAAAATTGACTGCGTTGGAAGTCGTTTGATTGCCGAAATTGTCTCTCGCCACGGCATTTACCGAATGAGTGCCGGCTGCCGGATTTATCCAGCTTGCCTTAAACTGGTATTTACCGATGTAAGTGCCGCGCGCAACAATCGCGCCGTTCGCATAAAAATCGACACTGCCCACGCTTCCATCCGAATCACTGGCATTGGCAATCAGATCAATCGGCGCCGTTACCCGTCCTCCGTTTAACGGAGTGGTAATGCTGACAGCAGGAGAATCGTTTACATAAATAAATTTAACGGGTGCCGAAATTGTTTCGACGCCGTTATTATCGGTGGCGACGGCTCTCAACTGATAATTACCCGCCGCTGCGTTGCTCCAGAGAACAGTGTATCGTCCGTACTGGTTGGCAGTGCCTTGACCGATTAGTATTCCATTAGCATAAAAATCAACTTTAGCAATGCCGCCGCCGCTATAAGCTGCATCAGCCGAAATCGAAATGTTTGCCGGTCGGTTAAAATAAGAGCCCTGTGACGGACTCACGATATTTACAGTTGCCGGACCGTTTATATTAAAGGTCACGGGACTTGAGATTTTTTGCCGGTCGCCGTTGTCGGTCGCTTTCGCGACAAGCGTGTGAACTCCAAACGGAGTGTTGGTCCACGTAAAACCGTATTGGTTGCCGCCCAGCGATTGCGCCTCGCCGAGCAATTCACCGTTATCGAAAAGTTCGACCTTCGTAACCGTTCCGTTAACGTCGCCGGCATTCATATTGACGGTCAGATTTGTCGGTCCGACATACAGTTTTTCATTAGTTGGACTGGTGATACTGACAGAAGGCGCGGGATTCGGATTCGGAAGTAGCAGAGTATTTTCTGCATTTAAATTGTTCGTCAATACGTTATCCGTTTCATTAGATCTGACGACGACCGTATTGACAATTTTAACTCCCTCCGGCGAAATTGCCTTTGCCGTTTCCGCCGGTATGGTCAGGACTGTGATACTCGTGCCGGCACCGACGGCAATAGAGCCCAGCTTACAAATAACCTTTCCGTCCGATTCCAGGCAGGTTCCCTGATTCGGTGCGGCGGACACGAAATCGACGACCGGTGCGAGACCGGCGACCACGATAACTTCATTAGCCGTTTGAGGTCCGTTGTTTGTAACGCTGATCGTATAGCTCAGCTCGCTGCCTGCCGCAACCGGATCCGCAGAGTCTGTTTGCGTGACGGCTAACTCTGCGACTGACGAATTGGGCGTTTGGGGCTCCGTCACGCTGGCAATAACAAAAGGTCCTAGGTAGTTTACGCGCGCACTGAGAGTCTTATTGTCGAAATCAGGGGCAGACGGGTCGGGCGCTAGAATTGTTCTGTCAACCCAAATCGTTTGTGAAGGATTCGTTTGGTCGACCTCTCCATGAAGAATCCGAAGGTTTTCAAATGTGGATTGTGCTATTGCCGATGGTACTGAAAACGTAACCTTATGCGGTCCGGAAACTTCAGCTTCCGTTTTTATGCCATATCCGGTGTTGTTGTAGGCGGCATAACCAGCCGGCAAAGCCCCGACAACAACCGGGTCCAGATCGGCAAATGTCGTCGCCCCGTCATGATATAGATTGGCGAAAAGAACTGAAGTCGGAACATCTTCTAAACCTGCCGCACCATTTATGACAGTGCTCCTGCTGCTGCTGCTGGCTTGATTGCCCGCGTTGTCTCTATTTATCCCCGCCATCACGTACGGAATAGAAGCACCAAAAAAAAACTGGCTGTTAAAGAATGAATCTTCGGCGGCTGACCCGGTTGCTGAATACCAAGTGACAGTCGAGTCGGGAGCCGTATAGTCATAAATCTGTTCGGGTAAATCAAATGACCTATCTACGGGATGCCGGATCGGTTCCTCATCTACAAGGCTTCGAAAATCGAGCGGGTCTTCTTCGCCGGTTTTGTATTTGACTACTGCAATATCCAAACTCTGCGTTGAATTGTTTGGTACAAAAGGCTTGTAAAAATTGAATTTTTCGGCATTCACAAATCCCGGTATCGGACCTGATCCCCAACGCCAGTGGTTATGAGTGCATTCGGGGCATCCGCCTAAAACCAGCGAGGAGATGGCTGGAGGTTCTTCGACAACTCCGAGAAACGTCTGATGAATGTTGTCCCAGGTATCTACGCTTTGCCCGTTAGCGATGACATTTGATAGGGTTTCGGAAAATAATGGATTTTCCTTATCCCTAAACACAATGCCGGCGGAAGACAGGCAACCGAAAAATCCATCGCAGTCCTTGAAGAGCGAAACCGTGTTTTTAGAGTAGTTATTAATTTTATCCCGTTTCCGCTGAACGATATTTATTGAGGAAAGCGTGTCTGTTCCGCGACCCGTAAATTTGTATTTGACGAAGGCTCGATAATTTGAACAGTCGACCGTCCCGCTCGGTTCGCAGGGAAGAACGCCTTCCTTATAGAACTCGTATCTTTGCGTGATCATCAAACAACTTTCTGAGGTTGACGGTATCTTATCTATTATATAAGTCGCTTCGATGACCATCTTCTGATCGTCAGTAAATACCTGGTAATTTACGAGCCTGCTTCTCATTGAAGGGTCGTTTCCGGCGGGTTTAAGCTGCCCTCTTTGTTTGGGAAAAGCCGTTGTCTGCAGCGTGTAATAGGGAACGCTGTACTGCTCGGTCATATACCGGTCGCCCAATTTAATGTCGCGCAAAACCAGCCCGTCGTTTTCCGTCACTTCAGCCGTCATGTTCCAGTTTTTGGATGAATCCCCCCAGTTGCTTTGCACCGTTTGCGGCGCCGGCTTGGGTATCGCATTTGCCTGGCAGGAATTACAAACGATCGGGTCAACGGAGAAATTTAAATCCTCCATCGCCAGATACCAGTTACCGCCGTTAGTAGTGGTAGTAAATGTGACGTCAGTGATGCCGGTACTCTGAAAGTTCATGCCGTTGTTGCAGCAGCCTCTGCCGTCGCCGATTACCGTTTCACCCGTGTTTGCAATGCCTGTCACAGGACCGCCCGTTTCCCCGTAAACCGGCTCGTGCGTGACAACGGCGATGGCAAAGTTCCGCACCGGTTTAGAAAAATGAATTTTCAATTCCGCTGTAAATTTTTGAGTGGTGCACTGCGTCGAGGCTTGCGCCGTGTATCCGCCTCGCGGACTGGTGTACATCGGATACCCGCCCGTGTAGGTCGCCATCACGGGACCGGTTTCCGGATCATTGAGGATCATACCTACCAGCTCGACCGGCTGCAGCGAACAATTAAAATTTTGCATGAACACGTTTTCGCCGTTAACCGACTGACCTCCTGACCAGGTGTGGCGCAGAGTATCGCAATTTGTCGATTGGGCATTGAGCACCGAAAATAATAAAATTAAGGTAATCCCATTAACAAAAAGCCGTAATACAGATTTTGCCAAGCGAAGGCGAACAACCATTTTGTAGTTGATCGATGAGACAACAGTACGAGCTGTAGAGTTGTTATTTGTCATTTTTCTCCTTTGTCTGAATTTACAGAATGTGATTTTGATCGTTTGAAAAAATACGCTGGTCGAAGCTTTTTCTAAATTCGATTGACGTCCAATAAAATGCCATCACTCGGTTCAGTGTTTATCAGCGACGAAGACCCAATTTGAAGCGTACCGTCCGTTTCCGGCAGTACCGGGAAACGCTTGAAATTTCCTTTCAATCAACCAACCGTTGCCCGCTTATCGAAGTAGAGGCGGAATGTCGACAAAAAAACATGTTCTGGCGGATATCTGACGTCTAATGGACACCCGTGTCCCGTTCCGTCCCGTCCCGGCGAGGAATTAGCTTTGTCAGGGATGGCAGCCTTCGCACTCGCTTTTTATTCGGACTGAAAGCTTTAAAATTTAGATTTGACTGTTTAAAAAACGAAAAGCTATCACAAATTGACAACCGGCTTCCGAATATAAGACTCTCTTGTAATTACTAAAACCAGGGAGCCAAAGGTTTTCATCAATTTAAAGATTCCGCAGGTTTCAACCGGCTTAGAGCGAATAAAACCTAAAAGCTGTTCACACTTGACTTGAGCAATTTGAACTTCGATGGACGCTGCAATCCTTTAGTCGGCGCGAATTTTATTCAATCGGGGATGAATCGCATCGCGGGTGTTTCAGAAAAAGCACCACAAATAAATAAATAAATTTTAACCGTTAAACTTTTAAGATTTTTTTGCCGGACTCTTTCTTTGGTGAAAAGAAAGTAGCACACCTTAAAATTTCAAGTCAAGAATGATTTTGCTAAATTTCGCAAGAATAAAATGTTCAAAATAAAAGTCATTGCCTGACCCGGTTCGGCTGAGTCATATGCAATAAAAATAATAAACAGTTCCATAAACGCAGCGCCTTTAACGCTTTTATGAAATCAAAAAGTGATATGTAACCAAAGTCTCTTAAATGATCGTTTTGAGACGAAATTAATTCATCTTGGGCAATGCAACAAAACTTATAAACTGCGTTTCTAATAAACAAAACATTTCCCATCGTCGAAACTATGAAGAAATCACTTTTCGCAGTTTTGTTGCTTTGCCTTGGCAGTTTAAGTCTTTACGCACAAATAAACGCGACGAAAGAAGAATATGCGGTTTACGCTTTCGCCATCGGAGAAATCAACCGGGAAAGCCGGCGACAACAACAGATTGAATCTTCATTTGAGATTCGACCCCGATTAATTGAATCTTCATTTGTCATCCTTGAAGAGACTTTACTGCCGCCATATAACCCTAACGTCGATGAGATTCGCAAAATAAAAGGTTTGGGCGAAGACTTCCGGCGAAAAAATCAGACATCCATCAGATTAAAAAAACAATTTCCGATCAGATTCAATCATAAAGTCGTCAGCAAATCAGAGATCGATGAACTTTTAGCCGTCGGTCAAGTACGTTGGAATAGAATCGATGAAGACGAAAAACGGAGCAACAGCGAAGCAAGAAGCTGTTGTCCGAGCGACGTTATTTGGAAGCCTTTTTATGAAAGATATCCAAAAGCACAAGGCTATTACCAGTTTTCCAGAGTCGGTTTCAGCAAAAGGCGGAATTTCGCGCTGGTTCAAGTCGAGAAGATAACCGGCAGCAGCTCCGGCATCATGAATTACGTTTTGCGAAAGGAGGCGGGAAATTGGCAGTTATACCTGGCTTTTGGCGGAGGCTCGGTAGCGTAGTTTATTGAGTGTCTCAAAAACGCCCTTTTCGGAACGATTAAAACAGAGTAATATCTGTCTCATAAAGGATTCTTTTCCAGACGGATTTATTCGAGGCAATCGAGTTACGGCGTTTCTGTGCTTGCTTTGCGCTTCGTTCAGTGACTTGTGAGAGCGGCGAGGCGTTATCAAATTATGCTGCTGCACCTTTTTCTGGAGATGGTTTTACGCTTATAAATTAACTTACCCTTATTCAAAAGCCTTTTGACCGTTTCCGTCAATTTTTCCAAATCGTTCGGCTTGACCAGATATTCATTAGCGCCCGCTTTTATTCCGGCGGCATAATCCTCGGGTCGCGCCATCGCCGTAAAGAACATAATCGGAGTTTGTTTATCTTTTTCACGAATCTTTTGACAAAGCTCCACGCCTGACAGTTCCGGCAGAGCATAATCAAGAATATAGAGATTAAACGAAAGATGCTGCATTATATTCAAGGCTTCTTTGGCGGTAGAAATCGTCGTCACTGAATAAGTATTATCCGATTGATACAGCATCAGACTGAGCAAATCAGAACTATCCTGATCGTCATCGACATAGAGAATACGGACGTGAGAAGAAGAAGAAAAAGGCATATTTACTCCTGACAAAAAAGTTTTCAGCTGAATCTTTTAAAAATAAAAGCCAGCAGTTTTTGTTTTTTAATTAAAAAAGACAATGGTTCCCGAATCAAAAACCGAAAAAACGATTAATGCAGAAAATTTACAATAAATGCGGATTGTTTGTCTGTCAGACGGCTGACGTATCAGAAAAAATTTTTCATAAACGGTAGATTTAATTATTCACCGGATGATAGATTTTTCTCTGAAAAACAAGTTTTTCGGCATACTGCGAGCGATGTTAAAATTTTCATAATTTAATAACTATGTTTGAAAGAATACAGACAATCTTCCTCGGTTAGCTCGACAATGCAAATACAGCAACGAGAAACATTATAAATATATTTATATGTTTAATGCCGGACATATAACTCCTAATGTCTATCTAAGCTGAAAAAGCAGGCAACGACAGAAGAAGGTGTTTTGTGTCAGAAAACTTATTGTTGGCGGCTCTTCCCGGTGAAGAACGAAATCGTCTGGAGCCATTTCTTGAACGGGTTGAGTTGAAGTTCGGTCAAGTTGTCATCGAATCGGAAAAGCCGATTGAATATTTGTATTTCCCCTATGATGCGATTAGCTCGACCATCCAACAGATGGATGACGGTTCTTCGGTCGAAACCGGTTTGATGGGCGTCGAAGGAGTCGTCGGCGTTCAATTGTGGCTCAGAGTGGACAGAACGCCGACCAGAACGTTAATTCAGGTTCCCGGTCGCGCGCATCGAATAGGCGCTGAAGATTTCCAGCGCGAAGTCACCGAGCAGCCTTCTTCTCCGCTTAATTACCTGATTCCGAAATATCTTCATGCTTTCCTGATAATGACTTCCACCTCTGCCGCCTGTAATCGTCTTCATCCGGTCGACCAGAGATTGTGCCGCTGGCTCAAGTTAATCCATAACCGAATCAGGCGCGATGAATTTCCGATACGCGCGGACAGATGAAAATTCTCGACGCGAAAGGATTGGCGGACGGCGCCTGCGAATGTCTGGAAATTATGGAAGCGCAATTCGATAAAGTGTTTGACCAGCCGTGGCGCGAACTTGTCGCTCAGGAAGATAAAAATTAAAAAAGCTTTCCAAAAAGTGAAAACTTTTCCAAAAAGATAAAATAAGTTAAAATTGCCGATTAATGTCGGCTTTACCTCAAAAGTCAGAGCTTTGTTTTTTCTCGCCGACAAAACTCCATAACTCATCGATATAAATCGCCTCAACCATCCTTGGCAGAATTCCATTGTTTTTAATTTTTGCCTGATAGTCATCGACCCGATTAACGACCGATTGATGATTGACTCTGACTAATCGACCGATGCACCGAAAATTATTACCTTCGACATACATTCTGACCGCCTTTTCCCGCACTTCTTCAGGATAACCGCACGGCTTGGCTTCGATTGTATAGGCGATTACACAGCCGCCTCAGCCGCGCAAAATTCTCCGGTTCCTGAACGAATTTTACTGTTTTTATTTGTGTCTCTTGATTCAGCTGCCCAAAATATTCATATCAGCGCCTATTTGGGCACTCTCGAAAATTATTTTTTCAGGACTTGGATGATATACTGATTATCTAAGAGCGAAGTCGTTTTTATACGGACGTTTAGATTGAATTGATGAGCGAGCAAGCCGGAATCACAGAGCTTTTAATTGACTGGAACCGCGGCGATGAGGCGGCGCTGGAGCGGTTGATGCCGCTCGTGTATGACGAGCTGCACCGTATCGCTCATCGTCATTTGCGCCGCGAATCGGCGGAAGCGACGCTGCAAACCACTGCGCTCGTTCACGAAGCGTATTTAAAACTCGTCGATAACACGCGCGTCAACTGGCATAACCGCGCCCAGTTTTTCGGCGTGGCGGCGCAGATGATGCGGCGAATTCTGGTTGATCACGCCCGCAAACGCGTTCGCGACAAACGCGGCGGTCAGGCTGTCAAACTCTCGCTTGATGACGGCTCCATTGACGTTTCCGACGAGCGCGCATCGGAACTCGTCGCGCTCGACGAAGCTCTCCAGAGACTCGCCGAACAAGACGCGAACAAGGCAAAATTAGTCGAGCTGCGATATTTCGGCGGGCTTTCAATCGAAGAAACGGCGGAAATTTTGGGAGTCGGCACGGCGACTGTCATTCGGCAGTGGCGAATCGTCAAAGCCTGGCTTTATAAAGAACTCGTCGGCGAGTAAATGCAACCCGAACACCTTCAATGCGTATCATAATGATTTCTTACGGTTGGTTCCTGCAAGGTGATGGCAAACACTTTCTGGCAAAAAATTGACGAGATATTTCCGCTGGTGGCTGACTTGCCGCCGGAGGAGCGCGAACTGCGTCTCGACGAATTGTGCGAAGGCGACGAAGAGCTGCGCCGCGAGATTTCGTCGATGCTCGCGGTTGACGAAAAAGCCGCCGAATTTATCGAAACGCCGGTGATTTTGCCCAATTCGCTCGCCCGCGCTTTTTCCGGCGAAAGCGGCAGCCGCAGCGGCAGCAACGGCAAAAGCGGAAAAAGCGGTAATCCTTACACGCTGGAGCTTGCCGGGCGGCAAATCGGCGCGTATCGCATCGTGCGAAAGCTCGGCGCGGGCGGAATGGGCGCGGTTTATCTCGCCGAGCGCTCCGACGGCGAATTTCGCAAACGCGTGGCGATCAAACTCGTCAAAAGCGGCGCGGACACGGCTTTTAATTTGCGCCGTTTTCGTCACGAACGGCAGATTTTAGCCGCTCTCGAACATCCCAATATTTCGCGCCTTCTGGACGGCGGAACGACCCTCGACGGCTCGCCGTATTTCGTGATGGAATACGTCGAAGGCAAACCGCTGTTCGATTATTGCGACGAAAGAAATTTGGATTTGCACGAGCGTCTGGGACTTTTCCGGCAGATTCTGGCGGCGGTCGCATACGCTCACGAACGAGGCGTCGTTCACCGCGACATCAAGCCGGGCAACATTCTCGTCGCCCGCGACGGAAGCATTCGGCTGCTCGATTTCGGTATCGCGAAAATACTCGATGCGAATTTGATTCACGGTGCAGTCGAACAAACCGAAACTCTGTTTCGGCAAATGACGCCGGAATACGCCAGCCCCGAACAAATTTGCGGCGAAGAAATTACGGCGGCTTCGGACATTTACAGTTTGGGCGTCGTTTTGCACGAGTTTATATCGGGCGAGCGTCCGTATAAATTTACCTCGCGCGCGCCGCATGAAATCGCCCGCGTCATCTGCGAGCAGGAAGTCGAGAGTTTCAAATCCAAAATCCAAATCCGAAACCCGGCTGATTCACAGCCCGCGATTTACGATTCGCTTGAAAAAATCGTCTTAAAAACGCTGCGCAAGAAACCAATGGAACGCTACGCTTCGGTCGCGGCTCTTGACGGCGACCTCGAGCGGATTTTATACGGATTGCCTGTTTTGACGGACGACAAACAAATTAAATCTTTAGAAAACGCGGGCGGAAACTCGGACGGCGCTGCAGAGAGCGTCAGCCTGGCAGTATCGGTATTTCAGGTTTTATCAATCGAAAACGACGATTTAAGAGATGCGCCCGAGTCGAACGAATTTTTGGGCATCGGTCTGGCGGACGCTTTGACGACGAAACTTTCCGGTGTGCGCCGCATTGCAGTGCGCCCGACGAGTTCGGTTTTGCCGCTGGCGAAACTTGCCGCCGATGCGCTCGGCAAAAAGTTAAGCGCCGATTTCGTCCTCGCGGGGCGAATCTTGCGCGGCGACGGGCGGATTCGCGTGACGGTGCAATTGTTTAGAGTCGAGAACAACAGCGTTCTCTGGGCGCAATCGTTCGACGAAGCTGAAACGGATATTTTCCGTCTTCAGGATTCGATTTCCGAGCGGGTCGCCGCCTCGCTCGTGCCGCAGCTGACCAGGGAAGAACAAGCCGTACTGCATTATCAAGGCACGACCAACGCAGCGGCTTACGAAGCTTACCTGCGCGGGCGCGTCTTTTTCTACAACTACACTTTCGGCGGCATCAGCGCGGCGGAAAACTGCTTTCAGCAGGCGATAGCGCTCGACCCGAATTTTGCGCTCGCGCATTCGGCTCTGGCGGATTTCTATAATTTACAGACGATTTTCGGCGTGACTTCAAACGAAAAGGGTTTCACGCTGGCGAAAAAATTCGCTCTGAAAGCCATCGAACTCGACCCCGATTTAGCCGAAGCTCTGACGGCGCTGGCGTTTACGACGTGGGCTTTTGACTGGGATTTTGCCGAAGCCGAGCGGCTTTTTCAAAAAGCGATTCGTTTAAATCCGAATTATGCGAGAGCGCATGAATGGTACGCGTTTTTGCTGAGTTTAAACGAAAGGCACGAGGAAGCGGAAAGCGAAATGCGGCGCGCCGAGCTGCTCGACCCGAATTCTCCCGGCTTGGCTTCGATGGTTTCGCTCGTTTTTTACAACGCGCGCCATTACGAAGAGGCTTACCGGAAAGCACGCCGAGCGCTCGAACTCGACCCGGATTATTACATCGCGCTGCAAAGTCTGGGCTGGATTTGCCCGCGTCTCGGAAAATTCGACGAAGCAGTAGAAAGCTGCCGCCGCGCCGTCCGCATTTGCGACCAGCAGGCGATCAATAAATTCTCGCTCGCGCTCGCGCTCATCGACGCCGGGCAAACGAGCGAAGCCCGCTCGATAGCCGCCGAGCTGGAAAAACGCAGGGAAACCGAACAGGTTCCGGCGTATTATCCGGCTTTGGTCTACGCTTACCTCGGCGAAGACGAAAAAGCGTTCGAGTGGCTCGACGAAGCGATCAAAGAACGCGGTTATTACACGCTGCGGATGCGCGTCGAGCCGCGTTTTGACCGCCTGCGCGCCGACGCGCGTTTTGCGCGGCGTCTCGCAGCCGTCAAAGCTCCCGGCGAATCGAATGTGTCTGCGCCGGAACAAAAAAATCCACCGAATCGCCACGCCGCCAATTTGTCTGCCGAAGAAGCTTACCGGCGCGGGCGCGCGGCGGCGTATTCCTACACGTTCGAAGGCATTGCCGCGTCGGAAAAATATTTTCAGGAAGCGATTGCCTCGGACCCGAATTTTGCTCCGGCGTACAGCGGTCTGGCGGATTTTTACAACTGGCAGACGATCGCCGGACTCGTGCCGCCCGCGTCGGTTTTTCCAGCCGCAAAACGCGCCGCGCGCCGCGCCGTCGAGCTTGACCCGAATTGTTCGGAGGGCTATGCTTCGCTCGCTTTCGCCACCTGGGCTTACGACTGGGATTTCGCCGAAGCCGAACGGCTTTACCGCAAATCAATCGCGCTCGACCCGAAAAACGCCAAGGCGCGCGAATGGTTTTCTTATTTGCTGACTTCAATCGGCAGACACGACGAAGCCGTCGCCGAAATGCAGCGCGCCGAGCGTCTCGCTCCCGATTCTGAGGCGGTCGCGGCAATGTTCGGCTTGTGTTTTTATTACGGCGGACGTTACGAAGAAAGTTATCAAAAATTAAAACGTTCGCTCGAACTCGATCCGAATTATTATCTGGCGTTGATGGGACTCGGCTGGGTTAGTCCCGTTCTCGGACGATTTGAAGAAGCGATTGAGGGCGCGCGCCGGGCGGTCGAAATCAGCGACGAGCTGAGTTTTAATAAGTTTTCCCTGGCGCTCGCCCTCATTGCCGCCGGACAAACCGGAGGGGCACGCTCGATTGCCGCCGAGCTGGAAAAAAGAAGACGCGAGCGGTTCGCGCCGGCTTACTTTTTAGCGTTGATTTATGCGAATTTGAACGAATCGGAAACCGCTCTTCGGTGGCTGGACGAAGCGATCAAAGAGCGCGGTTACTGGACTTTGTGGCTCTTGGTCGAACCCCGTTTTGCCCGGCTGCGAGATGATTCGCGTTTCGCCGAGCGACTCGCGCGGGTAAAAACTTTAAACTACAGCAAGCCCGCGATTTCGAACACAGCCGCCGCGTCGCCAACCGAGGGAATCCAGACTTCGGAAACAGTTCAAAAGCCCGGTAAATTTAGAATCAAAGCGGCGGCATTATTGCCAGTTTTCGCGGCGCTGATTCTGGTTGCCGTTTACGCGGCGACAAATTTCCTCTTCTTTGAAAAAAGAACGCCGGCTGAAAATTCTCAAACTCATATTGCCACGCAAACCGGGCGCGCCTTGAGCGAAAAGCCGCGCACGAACAACTCGGTCGCCGACGGGCTTTATCTTGCTGGGAAACAGCAACTGGAAAGCAGCTCGGAGCAGTCAAACGACAAGGCAATCGAATTTTTTAACGAAGCGATCAAACTCGACCCTGATTTCGCGCACGCCTATTCCGGTTTAGCCAATGCTTACCTTCAAAACGCTCGTGCTATCGACGCGCAGCCCGAAGCCGCCTACCGGAAAGCCGAAGAATATGCCGTCAAAGCCATTGCGCTCAATCCTGATTTAGCCGAAGCACGCATATCTCTGGGAATGGCTGTTTACAGAAACACGAAAAATTTCGAGCAGGCGGAAAAGCATTTTCTGCGCGCCATCGAAATAAACCCGTCTTTATCGGCGGCGCACCACTGGTACGGCGTGATTTTAATTGAAACCGGACGAGTCGAAGATGCTATTCGGGAAATCAAAATCGCCGCCGAGCTTGAACCGAGTTCGGCGGCGATTCATTACACTCTCGGAGCCGTGCTTTTTAATGAAAAGAAATACGCAGAAGCGATACCGCATTTTGACCGGGCTATTGAAAATAGTAAAAATTTCGCCGGCGCTTACGGCACCAAAGCCATCGCGCAGCAAATTCTCGGCGATTACGACGGTGCTTTGGAAACTTATCGAAGTGTTAGAATTATCAATGGCGAGGACGAAAACGAACCCGCCTGGCTTCTCATGCAGGCTCAGGCGCACGCCGGAATGGGGCGTCGGGAGCAATCCTTAGCCGCTCTGAATCGTTTCTTTCAAACCACGGAATACCGCAAGGATCCGCTTCTGCACCTCTTTAACAGAGCAGTGGTTTACAACCTGCTCGGCGAGACGGACAAGGCATTTGCTTGCTTAGAAAAAATAGAAGGCAAAAGTTCCGAACAGATAAATTTAATCAGCCGAGACCCGCGTCTTGCCAATCTTCACAGAGATCCCCGCTTCCAGCGGCTCATCGAAAAATGGGAAAAGCAAGCCGCCTCGAACGCAAACAAGTCATAAAGATTGTTCGGTCATTTGTTCGGCGGCGACGAGCTTAGGCATTTTTTATTCGATTGAAATTTCGAGCGTGTAACGAGCCGTCGCATCTGTTCCGATTTGAATTTCGTATTGACCGCTCTCCGCCAATTCGCCCGACCAACTCAAAGAGTCGCCGTCAACGAGCCGTTCGGCGGACGGCGCGAGAACGGTCAAACCGGTCTTTTTGCCGGTCGTCAATTTCACCCGAAAAGTTTGACCGGCTCTGGCGCGAAAGCGATAAACGTGCGACGTGCAAAGCCGAATCGTGTCTTTCAAAACAATCGAAGTTTGATTTTTCGCCCGTTTCAGCGGTTTAACGATTTCCGTGTCGGCACTTTGGCATTGTCCGAAACCGTCAATCGAATTTGCTGAAAAAAAGACGAAAACGAAGGCACTTAAAATTAACGTTTTTTTCATATAAAAAATGCCTCGAACAAACGCCGGGAAGCAATGGCGGCTTTCAACGGCGTTTGTTCGCGGGTTTAATCTCAGAAGAGAATTTTATCATATTCAGTCGGAGAAACCGGCGGCTTGCAGCGGCGCGTCCGTCTCCAGACCGAACTGCGCGACACGCATTTGTCCGCTCGCGCTTTCGAGCAAATACCAGACGCCGTTGCGATTAACGGCGACATCCGTCGCGCCGTCGCCGTCGTAATCCGCCGGAACGGGCTTGTCCGCGCTTGCGCCCCAATAAACATATCGCGGCTGGTTATCGGAACTTTGCCGGATATACCACGTGCCGTTGCGGAAAACCGCCAAATCGGTTTTCGCGTCGCCGTCGTAATCGGCGGGAACGAATTTGTCCGTCGGCAAGCCCCAATGCGCCGCGCGCAATTGATTGTTCGAGCTTTGCAGGATATACCAAACTCTGTCCGACGGTCGAAAAACCGCCGCGTCCAGTTTGCCGTCGCCGTCGAAATCGCCGCGCATCGGCTTGTCATCAGCCGTTCCCCAATAAACGGTTCTGAAATCAACTCCGGGCGAGGCGGACGGGCGATAGAAAAAGTAGCTTTGCGGATTTGCCTGCGTGCCGCCGCGATAAACCGCCGGGTCGGCTTTCGCGTCGCCGTCCCAATCTCCGACGAGAAACGGCAAATCACCGGGCGAGCCGAATTGCTCGACGCGAACCGAATTGTTTGAACTCTGCAAAATGTAAAAATAAGATCTGTTCGGGTTATCCTGATCGCTCGCGCGCCAGACGGCGAAGTCGGTTTTACCGTCGCCGTCGAAATCAGCCGGAGTCGCCCGATCGGTTGGCAAACCCCACTGCACGCTCCGAAAAGCCTGTGGCGCGGCGAGATTATCGGGATCTTCTTCGGAACTCGGCGAGACGTACCAGGTCCCGTTTGACGGGCGAAAAACCGATATGTCGGATTTATCGTCGCCGTCGAAATCGTTTGCGGTCTGCTGCGCCGAGGCGAGCGTGGCGGCAATAAAATCAATATTTACGCTCGCGCCGTTGTGCGAGACGAGCCGCACCGCCGGAGAAAAACCGTAACCTTCGCGCGCCGGAGAAATTTGCTGAATGACGCCGGTCGCCAGCGTCGGAAACGTATACAGCCCTTGGGCGTTAGTCATCGTCCGACTCACTTCGCCGGTCGTGGTGTTGACCGCAAAAACTTCGATGCTGGAAACGTCAACATTCGGCTGCTGCGGCGTGATTCTGCCGCTGAGAGCCGCCGTTTGCGCCGCCGCGATGGACGAGCAGAAGGTAAAAATTAGTAAAAAAAGACAGATTTTAGATTTCATATTTTCCTCTTATTTGATTTTGACTGCGGTTGACGAGCTTCGAGCCGGAGCTTTCAAAACACGCGCTTAGAAAAGCCTCCACAAAAAGCGTTCTCAACCGAAAATTAAAATTCGTTTGTTATTTGTTCGCCCTGCCGATTTCGACAGCGGCGGAAGCCGTTCGAGTTTGCCCGTTCGTTTCGGCGCGGGCTTCGACGACGTAATCGCCCGCCGCGAGTTTTTCGATTGTCGCGCCGTAGATACCGTCGTTTGCTGCGTCGTCGGCGTGTTTGCCGTCGTCGAAGAAAACCACCGCAGTTTTTTGCCGGTCGAAAACGACCGCTTTTATTGTCGCGCCGGTGACTGGCGAGCCGTTCATCGTCAGTTTGGCTTGCAGCGGAATTTGTCCGGCGGCGTTTGGTTTTCCTGCGCTCAACGCGAATTGCAGCGGGTCGGTGTCCGTCCACGCCGCCACGAGCGCGGTTGTTTCTTCGGCGCCCGCGTTTTCGAGCCGCAATTTCAGATTTCCGGCTGTCGGTTTTTCGATTTCAATCGCACGAAAAATTTGTTCGGCTTCCGCCGCGCCCGCGCTTTTGCCGATGACTTTGCCGCCAGCGTCCATTAATGTAGCCGAAACATTCGCGTCAGCCGCCAAGACGACTGCCGCCCGCGCTCCGTTCAAAACGGGAATGTCAATCTCCATCGACTTTCCGGCGGGAATTTTGACGGTTGTGTCGAGCGTTACGCCCGCAAGCGTTTCGTCCGTTTGATTGCCGGCAACGGCAGCAGAATCAGGATTTGAAAAAATTGTTCGCGCCGCGCTCGCCTGCCACGTTGCCGGAATTCTCGAAAAAGCGTTTGCCGCGAAGTTCTCCGACGGATTTTCACGAGCCGGAAAATTTTGACCGTTATACATCGCTTCTTCGGCTTTCGCCGCTGCCGGGTCGAGCGCGAGACGCTCTTTGACGAAGGTTTTGAAGACGTGTTCCGACGTTAAGGCTTGATGCGAAAGGCGTATATACATCGCATCGTCAATGTTGTAGGCGGCGGAAGAAGCCGGAGCAAAGCCGTCGCCTGTTTCAAACGAAACGCAGGTGATCGGCGAAATTGTTCCGGCGAGCGCGGAAAATCTGGTGCGGTTGCGTTTATAAACGTCTCGATTAAAAATCTGCATCGGTCCGGGCAAAAGCTGTGACATCGGCAAAGTCGGCTTGCCCATAATCGAATTGTTTTTGCGGAAAATACTGGCGCACGGCGTGCCGTTGTTCGGCGTGCCGAGCATCACGAGATGCGCGATTTCGGCGCGGTTCGTGTAAACGTCCTTCATAAATTGGTGAATGTAATACCGCGCGATTAAACCGCCGGTCGAATGCGCCACCGCGTCGACGTGCCAGGCGTTGTGGCGCTCGCGCAAAAAGCGGATGTGCTTTTCAAGTTCTCGCGCGTTTTCGCCAATCGAAATCGACGCGTCAATCGCTTTGCTCACGTCTATAAACGAGCCGACGGGCGCAGCCGTCCAATCGATGTGCGTCCGCTTGAGATAATCGGCGTAAAGTTGCCAGGCGTCCGGTTTCGTCCAGTAACCGCCGATTAAAACGACGGGTTTGGGTTTCACCATCACGACTTCGGAAAGCGTTTCCGTGTTCATTTTGACCGTGATTTTCCGGTCTGAATGCGGCGAGCCGACGGCATCCCACGCGAAGCCGCGCGTGTCCCAGATGTATTCGATGTCTTTCGTTTCGCCGCCCTGAACGGTCGCGGTCACGTTCGGCTGCGGCAGAGTTTCTTTCGCCTCGCTGAAATTGACCGTCGCCGTTTGTGCGGCGGTCGACGTGTTGAGAACGCGCGCGACGACGCGAACACGGTTGCCGTCAATCGTGCCGCGCTGCTGTGACATGCCGACCCATTCCTGGTGATTCGGAAATCGGTGTTCCTGAAAAAACAAATCGATCAGCTGCAGCGGCGGCGCGCACCGGCGCAGATTCCACGAAACGAAGATCTTCGTTTTTCCGTCTCGGCTCTGTTGCGGATCAGTGCCCTGCAAGCGGTCCGGATTTTTCGGGTCGAGTTTTTGATTTTTCACCGAGACGGGCTCGCGGTCGTAACGCACCGCGTCAATATAGGTTTCGTTGATATCTTTGCCGCCGTTACAGAATCCGGTGCAGGTTTGTTTTGTGATTTTTTCGAGCGTTCCCGATGCTTCTGGCAATCGAAAACTGAAGCCGTAGCGATCGCCTTGAAATTCCAGCATAAATTGCGCGTTGTCCGTTTCCGCCATCGTCACGCCGTTTTGCGTGGTCGAGCCCTGACATTTTTTCTCGCGCGTCTCCCAGCCGCAGCTGTCTGTGTAGGCAGCTTGCGTCGTTTCGTCCATCGTTTCCGTAAACGTCACGTTCGTTCTGCCGGTTTGCGCGGTCGCGCCCATCATCACACCGCCGACATTCATGGCAAAACCGCTCGGCATTCCCGCCGGAATTTTGCCGTCGAGAACGATTCTGCCCGTCACTTGTTTGGTCTGAGTTCGGTTAATTTTCTTATATGCGCCGCTGTAATTTTTATTCGTCGAGTTTTCGTTAAAAGTGTCTTCAAAATAGCGGCGGTATGTGACGATTCCGCTCCACCCGCCGGTGCAAGCCGCGCCCGTCGGATTTGCGGGTTGGCTCGCCGCTCTGCCGCTCCGGGTTTGAGCCGTCGCCGGAATCGCGTTTGAAACGACGCAGAATAATAAAATCAGATTGAAAAGATGCGTTGATAATTGCTTGAACATAACTTTTTCAGACGAATGAATTTGAAGCGGCTGAAAAGAAGAACGCCGTATTTTCGACCGGCGTTCTTCTTTTCGCGCCCGACACCGGTTTTTCCGACTTTTGACCGTTGTTGCCGGTTTTTAATTTTCAAAAGCGGCGGCATCGTGAACCTAGCCCTGATAAAATTGTTTTTGTAATTCGGCGGCTAAATCTTCATCAATTTTTTTTCAGCCGCAAGACGAATTATTTTTTCTCCGTCGAGGCGTTCGTTTTGCCCGTCGCCGCGTCGATGACGGCTTGCGCCGTTTGTTCGATCAGCGGCGTGATGATGTCCTGCCCGTTCGACTTGGCTTTGTCTTTGAATTGTTTGGTCAGGACAACGGATTTATCGCTCGCCCGCTGCATCGAGACGTTTAATTCGATTGAATCTTTCGCCTTGACGTTTTGCGACATCGAAGCGGCGGTCACAATCGCGGTCGTCGCCACCGAACCGGCGATTTGTCCGGCGACGCTGCCGCCAATTCCCGCCATCGGCGCAACCTGTCCCAGAACGGGAGCGATTTTTCCGAACATACCGAGACCGCCGCTGCCTTTTTTGTGCGACACGGTGGCGGAAATCAAATAATCGATCGCTTTTTCCTTAACCTCCGCTTCGATTGCCGTCGGTAGTTTCGCCTCGATTACAACGATTTCGACGTCCGGCGATTTCAAATACTCTAGAAGCGAATTCTGAATCCCCGCTCCGAATTGCTGCGCGTCAATTCCTTCGCCGACGCTGACGGCTTTGACCGAGGCGATTCCGAGGCGAATCTTCTTCGCCCTTGTGTCAGAGGTTTGCGCTTTCAGGTCAATCGAGCCGAAAGCGGTTAAAACGAGAGCCAAACAAATAAGACCGAAAAGTTTTTTCATTATTATTTCTCCAAAAAAATATTGTGAGGACGCAATCGGCATAAATTTAAAATCGTTTGCGTCGCCGAAAAATGCGCCTCCATTTGCTGACGCGCCGTTTGTCGGCAAACTCAATCACGAGCGAAAAAAAAATTTCTCTTAAATTCGCCGAGCGCGAAAAATCGCATGAAAATATTTTTTCTTCGCGATTGTATTGAAGAAGAAACGGCGCGTTAATGAGCGGGAAGCCTCAAACTTGGCTTGAACCTTCCCGCGATAGGCTCTCTCCACCAAATTCAAATCAAAGAGGAAGAAAATGAAGAATCTATTTTTATTGTTGATGGCAACGTTTGCTTTGGCTGGATACGCCGATGCCCAGAAAGACGAGAGTGTTTTGAAGCTCCGCGCGGTCAAAAAGATTTTCGTCGGCGAACTCGGCAGAACCGACAATGCGGACATCGTCCGGGAAAAGATTAAACAGAGATTGAATCGAACCGGCGTCTTTTCGGTCGTCGAGCGAAAAAGTGAAGCCGACGCGGTGCTGACCGGAACGGTCGTTATCGAAAAATACTTTGAAGACGGCAGCGACTGCCGCTCGAATGACCTGAAAACCGAAGCCGTCGGTTTTTTCTATTTGCGAGCTGCGGCGACGGACGAACTCCTCTGGTCTTACGAGTATCAGCCAAAGGCTTTCGATTTTGCCTTTTATGCCCACGAAGCCGAGCGCGTTTACAATCGGGTCGCCGAAAGCGTCGTCGAAAAAATACGCAAGGACGCGGGTTACAAAGACAAATAAAGCAACCGTCATTGCGCGGCGCCACCAGCGCGGTTTCTGCAAAGCGGCAGCCGCAGAACGCGCGTTCTGCGGCTGCCGCACCGTCCGGTAACTAATGAGAATTTATAGAAAATCTCAAAATGCCTTTCCAATTAATGAAGCGTCATCACAGCGCGAATTGAAACACGCCGCTCGAAAAAACTTTTTTTCCAACAAATTTCAAAAAAATGATTTTTCGTGATTCGATTTGCCGGAAAACGGCGCGTCAGTCATTGGAACTGCTTTTCGCGCCGCTCGTCCAGCGGCAATTTTTTAAAAAGCAGAAAAGAAATTTATTTATGTTTCAGTCAATTATCAAACAAACAGCGATTTTAATTTTTGTCTTATTAACGATTTTCAGCTTCGGCACGCAAACGGCGCGGGCGCAAATCTGCCAGCCCGCGACAAACGGTTTAGTGAGCTGGTATCGCGCAGAAGGCGATGCGGCGGACGCGCAAAACTCGAACAACGGCGCGTTGCGAAACGGGACGGCTTTCGCGCCCGGCAGAGTCCGGCGGGCGTTTAAATTCGACGGCGCGGATGATTTTGTCGAGATTCCGGACGCAGCGAGCCTCAAACCGCAAAATTTGACGCTCGAAGCCTGGGTAAAATTCGACAATCTAACAAGCACCGTCAGCGGCGGAGCGCCGCCCGGATTTCAATACATAGTTTTTAAGAAAAACGCGAATCAAATTCTTTTTGAAGGTTATTCGCTCATCAAACTGCCCGACAATCGTCTCGCTTACACCAGTATCAGCAACAGCGGCGTGCATACCACGGTTGTTGACAACACGCAGACGGTCGAAATCGGAAGATACTATCACGTCGTCGGCACCTACGACGGCACAACCGCGCGGCTGTATGTCAACGGTCGCAAAGTCGCCGAACAGTTTCACGGTCAGCCGCTCGATTACGACACGCGCCCGGTGACAATCGGCGCCACGAACGAAGCGAATTGGGACGGCAAAATGAACGGCGCGATTGACGAAGTAAAGATTTACAATCGCGCTTTGTCGGACTCGGAAATTCAGGCAAATTATTTCGCCGATAACTGTCGCGCGGCGGCGGAAGTTCCCGCTAATTTAGCGGCGTGGCACGCGGGCGACGGAGACACGCGCGATTTCACCGGCGCGAACGACGGAACAATTTTCTTCGGCAACACGAAATTTATCGTCGGCAAAGTCGGTCAGGCGTTCGCTTTTGATGTCAACGGCAGCGGCATTGGCGGCGGCGTGCAGCTTCCGAACAGCGTTTTTCGAGGACAAACCGAAGGCACAATCGAAACCTGGGTGAGGCTGAGAGGTCTGCCGGTCGGACAGTTCGGCGCGAGCGCGATTTGGACTGAAGTGGAGGAGCCGAGAACGTCGACGCGTTTCGGAATCTATTATCTGGCGGACGGCAAAATCGGCGCGTTCAGCGATTTTTCCAACATTAACGCTATTTCGCCGCTCGTCGTTCCGCAAAACGAATGGCTGCATGTCGCCGCCGTTTATAAATCCGGCGAAACGGTCAAGTTGTATCTCAACGGCGCTTTGGCTGCCGAAAGCCCGAACACGGGCGGCGCATTGTCCGACACGCCCGCCGGATTTGTCGGCATCGGCGCTTATCATTCCGGGTTCGGCGACGATTTTTCGCTGCACGGCGACGTTGACGAAGCGAGCACGTACCGGCGCGCTCTGGCGGCGAGCGAAATTCAATCGATTTATAATGCCGGAAGCGCCGGAAAAATTAGAAAAGTGACGACCGATGCGGGCGCGAGCGTCGTCAATCCGCTCCGCGATGCGATTATCACTTTCGCCAATGTCGCGTCGGCGGGCGAAACCGCGCAGACGCCGCTTGAAACATCGACGCTTCCGGCTCTGCCGCAAGGCTTCGGTCAGACGGGATTGGCTTACGACATTTCGACGACCGCCGTCGTGAGCGGAAGCATCGATCTTTGCTTTAATTTGCCGGCGCTCGCCGGAGAAAGATTTTCGCGGCTGCGCGTCTTGCATCTCGAAAACGGCGCGTGGGTCAACCGGACGACCGCCGTCAACTCGCCGCAGCTCTGCGCCCGCGTGCCGAGTCTTTCGCCGTTTGTCATCGCCGAAAATTTCGCGCCGACCGCCGCTTCGGTAACTGTCGGCGGGCGCGCGACGACTGACGGGCAGGGAATCGGGAATGCGCAAATTACTTTAACCGACGCCAATGGACAAACGCGCACGGCAATCACCAATCCGTTCGGCTATTACCGTTTCACGGACATTCCGGCGGGCGCGACTTACATTCTCGCGGCGCGGAGCAAACAATACGTTTTCGCTAACCCGACGCAGGTCGTAAACGTCAGCGAAGAAATTACCGATGCGGATTTCACCGCGCAAACAACATCGTTCGGGCGATTTCGTTGAGTTCTGTTCGAACGCAGCACGAAATTACAAATCAACAAGAGTCAAAAAGGCACAATAACAGACCAAAACGGCGCTGCTGCCGTCGCCGGTGCGATTGTCGCCGTGACGGCAGCTGATAAAAATTATGAAAAACCAATTTACGAATAAATTACTATTCCTTGTTTTCCTATTTCTTTTTTGTTTCGCCGGCGCGTTTGTCGGCTCGGCGCAGGCTCAGCTAAAAGAAGACCGTGTGATCGTTGACGGAAATCCGGCGCTCAAACAAAGCCACGTCGATAAATTGCAGGATTTTATTGAATGGCTGTTTGAAACGAAATTTTCAAAAGCTCAAAAAAGCGAATTTCAACGGCTCGTTGTCCAGAAATGGCAAGCGGGCGAAAAAGAAAGCACCGGCATTCTGGACATTTTGAAAACTCACGACGGCATTCAGGCTTTGAGCGAAGGCGACCGCGCGGACGTGCGCCGGGAGTTATTGCCGAAAGTGCTGGATTCTTTTCGCAACGGCGGCAGCGACATCAACAAATTTTTATCCGGCGTTTATGAAAACCGCCGGGAAAATTCCGTGACGGCGGACGGAAACGCGATTGAAAACGGCGGCGGCGGTAACTCGGCGAATTTAGCCGATTTTGCCGGAACGTGGAGTTCGGGCAACGTATCGGGCATACGCTACAAAAACCTGACGAACGGCGATTTGTCGGACGTGAGCGGAAATATGAGCGAATACATTATTTCCAAAAACGGAGACATTCAATACACGGGCTTTCTTTCGACCACGATTTACGCCTGCTCGACGAGATTGTTTTTCACCAAAAAAGGAAAAATCAGCGTCAGCGGCTCTTTCATCACTTTCGATTACAAAACCGGCGAGCGCGATTATCAAAATTCCTGCAACGCTTCACTGAGCGGCGTCAAACCGATTCCGCCGCAGAAAAAAACCGTCCCGTTCACGCTCGAACGCACCGCGCAGGGCGTGAAGCTCTGCACGACGGACGAAGGCGTTCAAACGTGCCTGCATAAGGTCAACTGATTTCAAATTTTTTATTTTTATATGATAAGCAAAATTCTAGCGGCATTCTTGTTAATCGTTACCATTTCCGTTTTCGGCAATCGGGCGTCGGCGCAAAACGGCGCGCAGGTCGATTCGTCCGCGCTGCTCGCCGTCAACCTGCCGGCGGGCGCGCAGCGGCTCGACGAATCGAAAATTCCGGCGGAGTTCGTTCAATTGTTCGACAAAGTAATCGAGGCGACCGGCGGCAAAATAAAAAAAGGCAAAACCGAAGTTTTGTACTGGGAAGAGCGCAAACCGAAAGTCGATCGCTTGATGCAGGAGACAATCAAAAATCTGCAAACGGCTGGCTGGAGTTATGAAGTCGCGGAGAAAAGCGGTGATTTGACGCTTTTCATGGTCGGCAAAACCGCGCCCGTCAAACGCGGATTCATCGGATTTTGGGCTGCGCTCGATGGCGGGTTGGTGCTGACCGTGTGCGAAATGCTGCCCGTCGGCGACGCGCCCGTGACCGAGAACACGTTAAAATCCAAACAAAGCGAAACGCCGCAAGCTAAAGTCGATTCGCCGTCGGACGCGCAGGTTTTCAACCTCGGCGCCGATGAAGATTCCGTCAACGTGATGGGCAGCCAGATGCCGAAAATGCCGCAGTTTCCCGCTTTGCCGAAAAAACCGGGTAAAGCTCGCGGATACGTCAAAGATTTGGTGGGCAATCCGCTCGAAGGAGCGTATATCGGCGTTCGCTCCACAGCCGTCGGCGGTTTTCATTCGGGCGCGCAGGTCGAAACCGATGTCAAAGGCTATTATGAAATTGACGTGCCGTGGGGCGCGACCGAGTTTTACGCCGCCGGTTACACGATTGATTACGGCGAAGGACGCGCGGCGATGAGCCTTCACCCGGCGGACGGCAAAGACAACACTTTCGCCTCGGCGGAAGGCGCGGTGGAAAATTTCGTGCTGATTTACCACGGCTTGGGCGACCGCAACGCCATCAGCGAAAAGCCCTGGGACTCGGCGAATTATTACGGCGGCTCGATTCGCGTAGATTACGAAATTCATTCGGGCGATATGTGGGCGAGCAAGGGCAGTCTGCCGCCCGGCTCGGAAATCGAAATCACTCTCGCGCCCGAAGGCGAGCTGCTCGGCGGCGCGGCGGGCAAAACCTTTGTCATTCGCCGCAAAACCGGCGGAATCAACCGCTTTAACATAAATAATATTCCAATCGGACGCTACAAAATCAGCGCGCGACTGACCAACGGAAAAACGCTCAAAATGCGAAAAACCGGCTACGATTATGCTCCGCTTTTCGGTCTCAAACCCGGCGAAGCCCTCGGCGCGGCATCACTGCTTTTTGTGCCGTCATCGGCGCAGCCGCGATCCGGCAAGCCGCTTTTCAGCACCTGGAAACCGGCTGACATCAAATTGGAATTGCCGTAAATTTCCAGAGTCGCGACGATTCGTCTTAGGCAGCGTTAAATCAAAGTTTTACGCTCCGCTTCGGCAACTGAATAGTCGCGTGAAACGGCTATTCCGTTGTCGCCCTATTTTGGCAGGCGAGATTTATTTTTGCGGCAAAGTGATTCAATTTTTCCAGGAATCGCGCGTTAGATGTTGAAGAAAAAAAACACAAGCCGGCAGACGGCGCGCCGGTTGAGTTCGGTTATATATCAGCAATGAAATACTATTTTTTTATATTTGCCGCCGTTTGTTTGGTTTGTCAGGCGACAGCCCGCGCAAATGAAGTCGTCACGAGACAAACGCAAATTCTGCGGCTCGGCGAAACGGCGGTAAAAATCAACGTTTACGAGCGAGACGGGAATGATGTGACGTTCTTTGCGCCGC